>DYKF01000032.1:0-6812 GCA_020722745.1 Caldithrix sp. | reverse complement strand
TTAGGTAACAAATCTCTGGTATGAGACATAATTCCAAAAAAGTACTTTACAAACGATAGTGTTTCAGCTATAGTGGAACGGCGGGTGCCCGCCGTGGAGAGAGTGATGCAATGCGACATAATCTGGCAGTTTGTTATCTACCAAAGGGGTTGGCATGAGACATAATCCAGCCCGTCTTCTTAGGTAACAAATCTCTGGTATGAGACATAATTCCGAAAAAGTACTTTACAAACGATAGTGTTTCAGCTATAGTGGAACGGCGGGTGCCGGGTTCCTTCCCAAAAAGGATGAACGCGCAACCGCATTGTCATAAGCTGCGGCATTTTAAAAAAGAAGACTATTTGAAACCAAGTTTATGATTCATCTATTCCCGAAATGTAAGTTCTTTTCCAGAACCCAAAGTAAAATTTCCCCGGTGGTATACAATTCCGCCGTTTACCATAGTGAGAACGGGCCAACCCGTGAGCTCTTGCCCCTCCCAAATGCTCCAGCCACAACGACTGTAAATCTGCTCACGCTTCACGGTTCTCTTTTCGTTCATGTCTACAATCACGAGATCGGCAAAATATCCTTCCCTTAAGAATCCGCGATTTTCAATTGAGTACACAATGGCGGGACGCTCTGCAAGCCACATGGCTATCTGGTCTAACGTTGCGTTGCCTTTTGCAACTTCGGTCAACATTACCGGGAGCAGAGTCTCCACACCGGGCATACCGGAAGGCGCCTCGCCGTAGGGGCGCGCTTTTTCTTCGAGGGTGTGCGGCGCGTGATCTGTGGCAATCATATCGATAATGCCTTCTTCGAGAGCCTGCCACAGGGCATCGCGATGGTCCCTGGTTCTAATGGGCGGATTCATTTGCGCGAGTGTTCCTTTTTGGTCGTATATTTCTGGGGCAGACAAAAGAAGATGCTGCGGGGTGGCTTCTACCGTTACCTGCCAGGGTTTATTTTGCGACAAAAATTCAACTTCCTCTTTTGAAGAAAGATGGAGAATATGCAAACGCCGATTGTACTTTTGGGATAATTTAACGGCAAGCTTTGTAGATGTAAGAGCTGCCTCCGGAGAGCGGATTGCATAGTGATTGTGCAGTGTTGCCTGCCTAAATTTCTCTTTGTTGGCTTTAAGAATAGCCTCGTCTTCTGCGTGCACGGCTATGAGTCTCTTTCCATTTTTGAAAATTTCCTCTAAGGCTTCAGGAGTGTCCACGAGGAGATCCCCCGTAGAAGAGCCCATGAATATTTTAATCCCGGCCACATTGGGAACGGAATTGATTACATCTAAATTGTCTTTTGTTGCACCTATAAAAAATCCGTAATTTACATAGGAAACTTCGGATGCGCGTTTTTTTTTATCTGCCAATGCCTGGGCTGTCGTCGTGGCTGGTTTTGTGTTGGGCATTTCAAGAAACGATGTAACACCGCCCGCCGCAGCAGCTCGCGATCCCGTCTCAAGGTCTTCTTTATATGTCAACCCCGGATCGCGAAAATGCACCTGGGCGTCTATAATGCCCGGAAGGATGGTGAGCCCCGTCGCATCAAATGTTTCATCTGCGTGGGGTTTGTCTTCGGGAGAAAGTATGGCTTGAATTTTTTCACCTGCTATCAGGATATTTGCTGGAATTGTTTCGCGCGGCGTTACGACGGTTCCGCCGTAGATGAGGAATGTTTTTTCCATGCGCAATATTTATTTTTCGGGATAGTATTGAAAGCTTAAATAAAGCTCTTTACAATCAAAATATATCTGGTCTTTCAGGAGGATGGAATTGTCAGCATTACTAACTCCAGCTGCGGAAGGCGGGTATGTCGCCTATAATCCGGAAACGGGTACAACCACACAGGGCGAGACAATTGAGGAAGCATTGCAAAATCTGCGAGAAGCTACGGAACTATATTTAGAAGAGTTTCCGTTGAATCTCAGAGGCCGTCCCTTACTGACTACTTTTCAGGTGCCGGTACATGCCTAAACTGCCGGTTGTATCTGGTTCCGATGCAGTTCGCGCCCTTGAGCATTTAGGATTTGTTATCATCCGCCAGCGTGGCAGTTGCGTCAAGACAAATGCGCGGCAGCCTTCAGCATAAAAGAAGATACAAGCGAAGAGCCAAGTTGTTTTATAGGGACAAACAATAATTCCGGCGGCAGAGACAGAGAATCAGCAGGGACAACAAATACGCTGGCAGCAATGGAATAGTGCATAATCGTGTGCTTAAAATTTCCTGAGAGTATGGCCTTCGGGAACACATCCATGCTTATGCCAATAGAAAAAGTAATGTCATTCATTGTCAGGTTTCCTGGAAACCCCATGTGGCCGCGAAGAAAAGGGAAGTCTCCCGGAATGCGAATAATCCCAACATGCGATTTGTCTCTCGTAAAAAGATAAATATTCCAGGCAACAGCACTCTTTTCTTTTTTTATTCTGGGCGGATATTGTTCTACTACGCCGTTTCTAAAGGCAATACATTCATCACGGAAAAAGCAGTAGGGGCAGGCTGGACTGGACGGCAAACAAATTTTCTGGCCAAACTCCATGATGGCCTCATTAAACTCACCCGGTTCGTGAACGTGGTCCATACTATGGGTTAACAATTCACGCAGTTTATCTGGCGCGGAGTTATAATCCGCTCGATGGAGCCTTGAAAATATTCTCTTCACATTTCCATCGATCACCGGAACCTTTACATTAAAATGAATAGAGGCAATAGCGGCTGCGGTATATTCTCCAATGCCCGGAACTTTTTTAAGTTCCTCTACGGAATCGGGAAAACTTCCCGCATGGTGGTCTGCCATAAAGCGTGCCGCCTTGTGGAGATTGCGGGCCCTGTTGTAATAGCCAAGGCCCTGCCAGCATTGAACAACCTCTTCTTCGTTTGCACCGGCAAGTGACTGCAAATCCGGAAAACAATCCAGAAATTTCTGCAAGCGCGGCAATGCAGCGGCAAGGCGGGTTTGCTGCAGGGCAATTTCAGAAATCCAGGTTGTATACACATTCCTGTGTGTTCTAAAAAAATGATCTGCTTTGTTTTTCCGAAACCAGAAAATCAATTTGCTGATTGATTCAGGAGTCATGATTTTCGCGCGAAAAAATCTCTTCTCCAGAGACAAATGTTTTTAAGATCATTTCCGGTCTGCCGCGATACAGAATGCGGCTAAGTCTTTGCGGCAGAGAATTGTACTCTGCGGAAGAAGGAACAGGATGCAGGGATGAATCATCCACAAAAATAAAATCGGCCTGTTTGCCCTGTTCCAGACTGCCCGTTATGGATTCTATTCCGAGTGCTTTTGCTCCTCCTAAGGTTGCCGCGCACAAAGCAGTTTCAGCAGAGATTCTATTTGCAATGGAAAACAATTCTGCCGTTTTCGAAGTTTCCATGCTTTCTTTTATTTCATGCAGCATGCTGAGCGTATAACCTGCGGCGACGTCTGTCCCTAAAGCCACGTTTACACCCTGTGCTTGTGCCTGCGAAAATGGAAAAACTCCGCTGCCTAAGAATCGGTTAGAAGAAGGGCAATGGGCAATGCTTGCCGAGGCAGCCGCAATAGACTGGAGCTCTTCTTTAGACAAATAGATTCCGTGTGCGAAAATAGTTTTGCTGGTAAGGAGTCCATAGCGATTGTATAGATCCGTGTAAGAAGAGGCTTCCGGGAACAGGGAAAGCGTTTCCCGAATTTCGGATTTGTTTTCGGCAAGGTGGGTCTGTACAGGTAAACCGAGAGCAGCTGCAAGTTTTCCGGTTTCTTCGAGAAGTTTTGTTGTGGACGTAATGGCAAAGCGAGGAGTCAGAATGTATTTGAGTCTGTTTTTTCCGTGCCATCTGCGGACTAATTGAAGTGTCTCAAAAAGTGCTCTTTCTATCGGTACAATAAGAGATTCTGGTGCATTGCGGTCCATGAGAACCTGTCCCATGAATACGCGCATACCGGATTTATCCGCTATTTTAAATGCGCGGTTGGTAGCATCGGAGCTGCTCATCGCGTATGCGGCGATAGTCGTTGTTCCTGTTGCCTTGGCATCTTCAAAGAATTTCTGAGATTCAGCTTCTGCGACGCGGGGATTTAGAAAACGCTCTTCCTGCGGAAAGGCATATTGATTAAGCCATTCTAATAATGCAAGGTTCCCGGTTCCCGCAAAGGCGTACTGGGCAACGTGGCTGTGTGCATCTATGAGACCCGGCAGAATAATTTTTCCTGAATAATCGACCACGTTCGCATCGGCAGGGGGAGTTGTAGAAATAGATTCAATGACGCCATCTTCGTTTACAGCAAGATATGCGTCCGGGTACCAGGCCATTCTGCAGTCGGACAGCGGGGTAATTATGGAAGCGCGGTAGATCATTTTATTCTATAACGGGAATTGGACCATTTAAATAGCCTTCGCGAAATTGAACGACATGGGGATCTTCCGTCGAAAAAAAATCGTCGCGGGAATAAATTCCGTGCAGCTTTCCGGATACAATAAGTCCAATGCGGTCAGAAAGTTTTCGAGCAAGATTTAGATCGTGTGTGGTAACCAGAGCAGAGCTTTTTAAAGAATCGCGGATTTCCAGAATAAGGTTGGCAATGGCATCGGTGAGGATGGGATCGAGACCGGCAGTAGGGTCGTCCATAAAAAGCAGCGTGGGATCCATCACGATAGAGCGGGCTATGCCGGCGCGTTTCTGCATTCCGCCAGAAAGTTCCGATGGATATTTGTCTTCTGCCCCTGATAAGCCGGAGCGTTCCAATGCCCGCGTAGCTCTTTGCCGGTATTCGGACTCATTCATTTTGACAAAACGACGGAGTGCAAAAAGAACGTTTTCTGCAACGGTCATGGAATCAAAAAGTCCTGACTTTTGGAAGACATATCCTATGTTCTTTTTTAAATTATTCATCTCTCTGTTTTTCATTTTTTGGATGTTGTGGCCAAACAGAAGAGAAACGCCCGACGTAGTCTTAAAAAGACCGGCTATTGTCTTCAGTAGCATGGTTTTACCGGATCCGTTTTTGCCCATTAAAATGAGAGTTTCCTGGCGGTTCAGCGTAAAGGAAATTTCGCTTAGAATTGGAGCGCCGTCAATCGTGAGGGACAGGTTCTCTGTGTGGATGGGTGTATCTTCGTGCGTATTCATCGTTTTGCAAGTTCAAAGCGGACGGCTATCTCTCCCACGTCAATCTGGTTTGCGACGGAAGAGGGAGAAAAGCGGGCCCGTCGGACAGAGTTTTTGGCCAGAATGTCGAGCTCGGGATAGCCAGAAGATCTAAGCACCGTAACAGAGATAACGCGTCCGGTTGCGTCTACTTCTGCTTCTAAGAGTACTTCTGCCTGGATGCCTTGTCTGCGGTATTCCAGAGGATACTCGGGGGCGGGCATGTACTGGAGGGAGCGAGAATAGCCACCCCGCCAGTTGACCTTGCCGGGACGGGCAGATCCATCCGGCACTTTTGCCCTGGCCTGTACGGCTTCTTTTTGCGTGCCGGATCCACCTTTGTGAGATTGTTCGCTCCAGACATCGCCACCGTCCGATTTTCCGGTGACGGTCTGGGTTGTCGCCTGATTTCGGCTGAAAAGCATTTCCTCAAAACTTTTTTCAAAATCTTCCTGTTTGTCACTTCCCTTGGTGAGGATTTCCTTGTCCTGCGTGCGAGTTTTGGACTGCTCTTTTTTTATCGTAGTTTCGCGGTCTACTTTTTCTATCTTTTTTTTAATTTCTTCAATTTCTTCTTTAGAAATTCTTTTTTCGGTTTCTACAAGATGGACAAAATGCGTGATATGAGGAGGCTCCGTGACGCGGTTAAAGTACAGATACAGAAACACAAGAATGTGCAGCAAAATGGAAAGTAGAAAGAAAACGGATTCGCGCCAGTTTTTTTCCCAGATGGCAGACATTATCCCACGAATGCACGCCGGTTGGCTGTGTAAACCTTAAAACGCTTTACGTTTTGTTAAGAAAGGAAAAATACGAGGAAATGAATGACAAATCGATATTTGCTGCTTTCAGGACTGATGGCCATTGTTTCGGTCGCCTGCGGGAGCAGGGGGAATGAGAGCCCCGTCCGGCCAGAGGACTCCACTTCGCCACGCATAATGATAGCAGAACATATTTTTGCCATCCATCCGCTGCACAATCCGGAACGCCTGTTTGAAGTATACGGGCCTCTTATGCTCTATCTGTCTAAAAAATAGACGGCATTTCTTTTACGCTGGTTGCTTCGCGCCATTAAAAATGGGCGACGACCATAAATTAATTTTTTACGCTTTCCTCGCGCAGTATACAAGGCGATAAATTTAAAATTTTTTCAAAATTTTGATAAATTAGCAGATTCCCATATAATAAGCGATCACTTTTCATGTTTACTTGTTATCAAAGAATTTTTGTTAGCATTTGTGCAAACTGTTCATTCCCTTCAATGCGCCGATTCAAGAGATATGTCATTTCTTGAAAATGAAAGCGTTCATCTGGTCGTTACGTCTCCACCCTATCCAATGATCAGCATGTGGGATGAACAGTTTTCCAAAATAGTTCCCGGGTTGGAGAATGAAATATCTCAAAATCCTTTTGCAGCGTTTGAAAAAATGCACGCTGTACTGGATTCAGTCTGGCGGGAAACAGCGAGGGTTGTTCGTCCGGGTGGTATAGTTGCCATCAATATTGGCGATGCAGTGAGAACAATCCGTGGTGACTTTGCGTTGTATCCAAATCATTCCAGAATTATCGAATCGATGTTGCGAAACGGATTTTCTGCTCTACCTCCCATACTTTGGAGAAAGCAGACAAATGTACCTAAGTAACCTCTGAAAAAGTCCCTCCGTGGACTTTTTCAGATCGCAAAACACGGG
>DYKF01000031.1 GCA_020722745.1 Caldithrix sp. | reverse complement strand
TGGCGCGGGACTAAGCTCAAGTCGAGCACCGCAAGACGATACAATCGACGCATCCGGGACGTAAAATATGTTCAGGTCCCGTGGTATATGGACAAGGTGCTGTACTCGATTTTATGGGAGCGGGCGATTCATTCCGGAATGTCTGTTTCGAGGATGCTGGAATTTGCATTGCGATACTTCCTGCAGAGAGTTATGGAGGATGCTCTGCGGAAGCCGGTGCAGAAACGTGTTGACAAGCAGGGGAATTTGTCCTATACGGTGGAGGGAGAGTACAGGCGGCGGGTAGACAAATTGAAGGTGGTTATTATCTACTGTGCCC
Organism: Caldithrix sp.; assembly: GCA_020722745.1. Lineage (GTDB taxonomy): Bacteria > Spirochaetota > Leptospiria > Turneriellales > Turneriellaceae > DYKF01. Next base: position 19,293 of record DYKF01000031.1, on the reverse strand, counting down.
GAACACTAAGGAACTCAAAAGAGAGACTAAACTTCTTCCAAAAATATAAGATTTGGCCTTTCGAATACCTTTTTCAGAATAAAATCCCTCCTAAATGCGCCATTTTATTCTAGCACCCCTTGAAAAGGGGCTATCTATCAAAAAACAGCTCAAGCACTGCGATGAGCTATTTATAACCGACTCACCAGCATTGCGACTACCATTTAGCCAATCGAAAACCTGCCAGAAAAACAAGCAATTGTCCGGTAGCCATTCTGCCGAGAAAGTCTTTTTTGTCTGCCGCACAGCCCTTAAGCTGAATCAAAGTATTTATACAGCCCGCGATCAGGTTTTGTTTTCAGGGGGATTACGTTCATAATGACTGCTTTACTGTTCTGGCGAAAGAATAATACCTGTCGGCAATACGTACCCCGCGCGAAGCGCCAATCACCGTAAGGGGAACTGCAGTATCATATAGACCGTTTCGAGATGGGGGGCAGCTACTCCGTGTTGCCCGGCGCGCCGCAGGGGTTCGCCAAGTATGGTTTCAATTTCGAGAGGGCGGTTGTTCAGGAAGTCTAACAACATGGAGGTTTTATAGGGAGCCATTTTTTGTGTCTCTTCCATTTTCTGGAGTACATGTTTTTCTTCGAGGGCGGCGCCGTCGGCCACGGCAATTTGCAGGGTCTCCCTCATTAACATTTCAGCCAGATTTCTGCTTGCAGCATTATTCATCATTTGAGCCGTATCGGCACGAAACAAAACAGAGAGGGAATTAAAGGGAATATTCCAGAGAAGTTTTTCCCAACGCATCTGGACGAGTGATTCTACTGGAAAGAAGGGAATGCGGGCAGCCGTAAACACAGACTCGATCGTGGATAACGCGCCGCGCGACTGCTCGTTCCAGGCAGCCGCTTTAATGGCTCCGTAATCGGTATGTTCAATTTCTTCGGGGGAGTTTCTTGTCACACAGGTAAACGCCACTCCACCAATGAGAGCGTTGTGAGGAAACAGTTCGGCAATTTTTTCTTCTTCTCCGATTCCATTTTGCAGCAAAAATAAGATAGAATTTTCGTGCACGAGTGGTTTAAGGATATCGCGGTATGCAACTCCGGGCAGAGATTTAGTTGTTATGATGACAATGTCCGCCTTTTTCATCTGGTTTGTATTTCCAAAGAAATCAGCGCCGATGCGAAAGTTCTCCCAGATGCTTTGAATAGAGATGTTTTTTGTTTCCTGAGGCGAAGAAGGCGAATAAAACTCGGTATGGTATCCCGCCTTTAGAATGCGGGCACCGTAAAAAGTGCCAAGAGCGCCGGCTCCGGCAACAGCAATAGATAGATTCATACACTATTCTTGTTTTGCTCCTTCAGACTGTCAAGTTTGTTGACGCGTGAGCGTCTATTCGAAATAGGAACAGATGAGATCAGATATAATAAAAAAAGGATATGAAAGAGCTCCCCATCGCTCCCTGCTCAAGGCGACAGGAGTGCGCGACGAGGATTTTGGTAAGCCGTTTGTTGCCATTGCGAGCAGCCACATTGATATTATTCCCGGCCATTTTCATTTAACGACAATTAACGATCTTCTCAAAAAGCTTGTTCGCGAAGCTGGTGGAGTTCCGTTTGTCTTTAATACAATCGGGGTAGATGATGGTATTGCCATGGGCCACGATGGAATGAAATATTCCCTTGCCTCTCGCGAAGTGATTGCAGACTCTGTGGAAACCGTTTTAAAAGCTCACCAATTTGATGGAGTTATATTTGTTCCTAACTGTGATAAAATTGTTCCTGGTATGCTCATGGGAGCTATGCGTGCCAATATCCCTTCTATATTTGTTTCGGGAGGCCCCATGGAGGCTGGCCTTACACCATCGGGCGAACTCGTCGACTTGATATCCGTTTTTGAAGGAGTGGGGGCATTCAAAGAAGGCAAAATCTCAGAGGCGCAGCTCAAAGAAAGAGAAGACTATGCCTGTCCTACCTGCGGATCCTGCAGCGGTATGTTCACAGCAAATTCCATGAATTGTCTCACCGAAGCGTTAGGTCTTTCTTTTCCCGAAAACGGAACCCTTCTGGCCACAAGCAAGTATAGAATAGCTTTGTATCAAAAAGCTGCGAAGCGAATTGTCGAAATGGTACAGGAAGAGGAGGACTACAGGCAGCGTGGAGAAGCGTACCCCTTTTTACCGCGTTCCATCGTGAATAAGCATTCCCTCGAAAATGCCATGATTCTCGATATGGCTATGGGTGGATCTACCAACACGCTTCTGCATACTCTCGCAGTTGCAGCAGAAGCCGGGGTGACAGATTTTACCATGGCGAGTATTAATACACTCAATGGAAAAACGCCCAATATCAGCAAGGTTTCTCCATCTTCCCCTTATCACATTGAGGACGTTCATTTGTCTGGTGGAATCCACACGATTCTTGGAGAAGTACGACGTGGCATTCCTGGTCTTCTGCATGAAAAGTCTCTAACGATAACAGGAAAAACTCTGGGAGAGAATATCGATGACTTTGATCTTCGCGGTGGCAAAACCACAGCCGAAAAACTGGAGCTCTCGCTTGCTGCGCCAACTCACAAACTGGGTGCAAAAGAATTGTCTTCGGATATTAAGATTGATCCGGCGCAAAGAACAAAAGAGCATCTCGGATTTGATCCCTATGACTGCATTCGCACAGTAGATACCGCATACAGCAAAACCGGCGGATTGAATGTGTTGTATGGGAATCTGGCTCCAGAAGGCGCCGTTGTAAAATCAGCCGGAGTGGTTCCCGAAATGTTTGTTTTTGAGGGAGATGCCATTGTATTCGAATCCCAGGAGGAAGCAGTTGAGGGCATTCTCGGAGGTAAGGTGCGTTCAGGGCATGTCGTCGTAATTCGTTACGAAGGTCCCCGTGGTGGGCCCGGCATGCAGGAAATGCTTGCTCCCACCTCTTTCATTATGGGCAGGGGGCTTGGAGACAAAGTAGCTCTCATTACCGATGGTCGTTTTTCAGGTGGAACGCGGGGAGCAAGTATTGGCCATGTTTCCCCGGAAGCAGCAGAGGGTGGGCCCATTGCACTGGTAAAGGATGGCGACAGAATTTTCATTGATATGCACAAGAATATTCTTGAGCTTAAGGTAAGCGAGCAGGAGCTGACCGAGCGCAGAAACAATTGGAAACCCGTACTGCGCGATATGGGCCGGGGCTATTTGTCTCGTTATCGAAAGCAGGTAACGAACGCTGCCCGTGGAGCCATTCTCGAGGTTTGAGTAAGATCTGAATTAGTCTAAGGATGGACTTTTGCCTGCGGCCGGCTTATTTATTAAGGTAAGTTCGGAGTGTAGCCCCCTTGGTTGGTATTATGTCTCCTATTTTGGGGTTTAGTAGATAACAAAATCCAGAATTATGTCTCCTATTTTGGGGTTTGGTAGATAACAAAATCCAGAATTATGTCTCCTATTTTGGGGTTTAGTAGATAACAAAATCCAGAATTATGTCACCTATTTTGGGGTTTGGTAGATAACAAAATCCAGAATTATGTCACCTATTTTGGGGTTTGGTAGATAACAAAAACCCAAATTATGTCACCTATTTTGGGGTTTAGTAGATAACAAAATCCAGAATTATGTCACCTATTTTGGGGTTTGGTAGATAACAAAAGCCCAAATTATGTCTCCTATTTTGGGGTTTAGTAGATAACAAAATCCAGAATTATGTCTCCTATTTCGCGGTTTGGTAGATAACAAAATCCAGAATTATGTCACCTATTTTGGGGTTTGGTAGATAACAAAAGCCCAAATTATGTCACCTATTTTGGGGTTTGGTAGATAACAAAAACCCAAATTATGTCACCTATTTTGGGGTTTAGTAGATAACAAAATCCAGAATTATGTCACCTATTTTGGGGTTTGGTAGATAACAAAAACCAGAATTATGTCTCCTATTTTGGGGTATAAATGTGACATAATCTGACTGCTCCACAGGTCAGCAATGGTGAAAATGACAAGGATGTCGTAGTTTTCGCCCCTGGGTTTTGCGGCTGTGCCCGGAGTGTAAGTGCGTAAACCGCAGAAAAAAATCTACGAAGGGACTTTTTTCTGCGGTTAATTAAGAATAATCCTAAAAATTAATGGGACAATGAGCGTGCCGTTGTCGAGGAGTTCAGTCGGCACTGTGCCAAAGTTGCGCGACGATTCAATAGATTCAAGGCAGGATGCATCGAGAGCCGAAAAACCTTTGGATTCGTGGAGTCTCAGGTCAATCACGTTTCCTTCTGCATCGAGCATAAAGACGACGCGAATATCCTGGGTAGGAAAGGCCTGATAGCGCACCATTCCCGGAGTAGGCGATGTCCCGTAAAAAGCATTGGCGTCCATCATGAGAGGATTGCCTCCCGGCGGCGACCAGTGGTCCTGGATTTTGCTCAGCATTTTTCGAAAATAGCTGTAGTGCTCCATATTCTTTGTAGGGATTCTTGGCGTTCCGTTTTTACTCCAGGACAGGGCAAAGCGGTCTTTAAAATTATAGTAAGAGGGCAGGCGTCTGGTAATCTTTACTTCACTGCTTTTTACCGTGGGATTTCCAGAATCAGGATGCAGAGTAACCGTGTATTTTCCGGTGCTCGATACATACGTTCTGTAGTTGCTGCCATTTTTAAGTGAGTCTTTTCCGGTCCGTCTACTCGTCTTATAATCAAAGACATAATCTTTTGTTACGGCAGAAAAACCCTGTTCCCGAGTGACATTTCCCTGCGCCTGGTTTTCCGAGTCCGATAGAAAAACTTTCTCTTTCTGTTCCTTCTGTTTTTGTTTCTCCGCGTTTTCGAGCAGTACGCGTATTTCGCGAGGATCTTCTGCCATGGCCTTGCGCGAAAAAGATTGCCAGGAAATTCCTGGCAGCATTACAAAAAAGAATAAGACTACAAATAGAAATGTAACAGGGGCAAAAAAAACAAACCAGAAATCGTCAGGATTTCTGGGACTATTCGCTCTGAATCCAGTCAATGCTAACGTTCCATTTCCCCTGATTAATCAATTTCAGAATCTCTAGGGAATGCGTATCGTCTTTAGGATACAGTTCGATCGCTTTTTCTCGATTCCCCTGAAGATAATAGATTCGCGCAGAGAGCAGGGCTGCTTCTCGTTGTCCCGTTAGCATTGAGCTTTGCAGCTGTTGCAGCGCTTCTACGTAATTTTTGCGTGAACCCAGCCACGAAGCATATTCCAGCCTCAGTTCCCTTGATTCAGGGTAATTTAGCAAGGCTGTTTCGTACACATTGCCTGGGTTTTTTGCGCTTCTTGCAAGCAGGGAAAATATTTTTGGGGAGTATATTTTCTGCTTGTCAATGGTTTGAGAGAGTTTATCTGCTCTGCCATTGTCTCCTCTGGAAATGGAATCGTTCAATAAAGCAACATAAGCCTCTGCCTTCATTCCGGGATCTTTGATTTTTGGCAATGCCTTTTCTATCATCGAAATTCCCATTTGTCGCGTTACATTTTCTCTAACGAGAATAGAACCCTTGCCGAGCAGAGCAATAGGATTGGATGGATTTTGTTCCAAGCTTTTTTCGTACAGATTCAAGGCCACTACATTGTGACCTTTCTGCTGCTGTTCTCTTCCCTCGCGGGCCAGGCGGGAACCATCGCTGCAGGAATACACCAGAATAAGAATTCCCGCTACAGTATAGAGTTTATTTTTCATTATACAAGTTTTCCTCTTTCGGCACAATTTGATCCATGCGATACGGAGCTATCGTACCTCCATCGGGAAGATCGGTCGACACAGCGTACAGTTTATTGTTGGTATCTGGTCCGCGTATTTCAATTCTTTTGGGTGGTCCAGATTGCAGCTCTACGGTAATTTCGCTGTTCAGTGGGAGTTTTGGCATGGCCTCAAAATATTCTGCTTTCAGAGTGACGAGAGCATCGAGAATTTTTGAGATTTCTTCGGGTTTTACAATCCTGGTTCCATTTTTCCAGTCGGCCCCTTCGAGTACAAGTTGAAGATTTGTTTTCCCGGAATAGCGTATGGCCCGAATATTTTCTTTAGCTGCGAGCAGAAAGGACTTAGAACGGAAGAATTCTACACCCTTTTGAAAGGTCATGGCAAGGTTGTCGCGTGCACTATAGATGCTTTTTTCGTCAGCAAGCCGGACCATAGTTTCTACGCCATTTTCTGCTGTATTGCCAATCAGAACGGTGTAGTCTTTATCCGCCTTGAGAGTTACTTGCAGTCCCTGCGCAGAGATACCCAGTTTCTGGTCAAAGGCGGAGGCAGAACCTACACGGGAGTAACGGCGTATTTCGAGAATTTTTAATAGAGCTTTCTGAACTGCCTCGGCATCCGCACGGTATCGGTTTTGTCCCTGGGTAATTTGATCCCACGATCCGTTGGCATCCCGAGCGATGGTAAAAGAGTCTGCCTGGTCAGCAATCGTGATTTCTTTTACGGCATCGGCAGAAATATTGAGTAGCGGTTTGGAATCGCTGTAACTGTGGCGGCGCCATCCAAAAGGATCATTTACGATCAGAGCTAACAGAAAAATTCCAAGAGTGGCGAGAAGTAGTTGGAAATTAGTTTTCATGGTTTCCTCCCTGGTTCATTTTTTGTCTGCGTTGAGAAAAGTGATAGATTCCAAATCCCGCAAGTGCTGCAAGTGGAATTAAAAAATTGAGAAATGTAATGATATCCTGGGTGGACGGGCTAAGATTTAATCGCCTGGGTGCGGGCGGACTTTTTTTGCGCAGTGCGAGCAGTTCCTCCATTCCGTTAAAAGAATCAACGGCAGAGAGAACAAAATTGAGATTGAGACCGTCACTCAATTGCACCCCAATGTCAGTGAATGCATACGGGGTACCTGTTACGAGAAGCTTTCCCTCTCCCTGAGGCAAATGCGGATAGGCAGAATTTTGATCCGGCGAAGCTGCAAAGGCACTCTTAAATTTGCCACTCAATAAAACCGACTGGTTGTGAATCTGTCTGGTTGTGCCCTCTGGTGGTTGCGTTGGCATGCGCCGGGGATCGATCATGGCAAAACTTTTCTGGGCCCACGCACCCGAAGAAGAAGACGCCAGAATTTCTGCCGTCGTGCCTTCCTGTTTTCCGGCGAGTGTAATCGTAGAAGCATACGGGAGGACAAGTGCTTTGAGTCCTTTGGTTATTTCCAGTTTCTGGTTGAGGGACGTAGAAATATTCCAGACAGGATACGGAAGAGAAATAGACTGGAAGGCATTTATCCTTTGTTCATACGGAAGAAAATTGTTGTTGGACTCATAAATCATGTCTCTTCCCAGGACAATTCCATATGGTTCCAAAAAAGAAACGATGTCGCTCGTCGATTCAGATGCAATGCCGGACTGAAAATCAATGGCCATGCCAGAGGCAGCCACAATCAGTCTTCCGCCCCGCATTAAAAACTGGTCCAGCTTGTATCGGTCGGTTTCCGTGAGCACACCGGGTCTCACCATTAGTATTGTCTTTACTTCTGGCGGGATCTCCGAAACCGTAGTATCAATCTGTTCCATGGCTCCATACAGAGTCTCAATAGTGTCGCGAAGATATTCCACTTTTTCGAAGCTGTTCGCATTGGAATCCGGGCGGACCATGCCGGGATTGACGAGAATTCCAACACGGTTGCGGTCCGGCTGGCTCAGCTTAATTACGCGTGCTGTAATGTCGTACTCCGGAGAAGGGGATTCCAGCAGAGATGGTACAATTTCGGTTTTCCCTCCGTAGTGAAGTGCCAGAGCAAAATAGATGGAGGCGACTTCCTGCTTTTTTTTGTCGACGGCGCCAATCTGGAGAGGGCGAATTCCAAGCGAGTCGGCGCGAATTCTGGCATCTTCGTCTTTGTCGGGATTCAAGACGCGCAGGCGCACTTTGGAAGAAATGCCGGCATATTCAGAAACAAAGTCTTTCATGAACTTAACCGTCTGCAAAGCCGCCTCTGGCATATCTTCTGAAAAATAGGCTTCTATGGTGAGCGGTTCTTCCAGTTTTTTCAAAATCTGCCTTGTCGTGCTGGTAAGCCGCAGGGTCCCCTGGCTCGAAAGATCCATGCGTAGATACAACCCATAGCTCAGATAACTTACGGCCAGAAACAGGAGAATGACGAGGGCAACTGTTGCGTTGCGGGATGAAAAAAACTGTTTGAATGATTGAATGAACTTATTCATGTCTATACTCCGTAATCAGCGGGATCTCAAAATGCTTTCCCGGTTGAGATATAAAAACAAAAGTGGGAACAAAATAAAGTACAGAATATCGCGCGTGTCTATTAGACCCCGGTACAGCGACTGCACGTGCCATGAAATGGAAAAAAAAGCGAGAAAGTCTTTCCAGGGTCCAAAAAACTGTAGAAGTGGCTGGTAGCCGAGCATAAAGAAGAGAAAGCTGGCTAAAAAGGCCAGAAGAAAAGCGTTGATCTGGTCGTTTACCAGCCAAGACAAATACAGCCCCAGAGAAATATAGGCTGCCCCGGAAAGCAGCCCGCCCAGATAGCCTCCCAGAATCTGCGACAAATCCGGGTTGCCGGTCAGAATGGTTGTCACCGCGATGGGCAGCGTGGTAGAAAGAGCAATGGCGAGAAACGCCAGAGCGGACAAAAATTTTCCCAGAATTGCTTCTGTCTCGGTGAAGGGAAGGGTAAAGAAAAATTCAATCGTGCCCGATTTTTTTTCCTCTGCCCAGAGCCGCATCGTGACGGCGGGAATAAAGAACATGTAAAGGATGGGAAGCAGATCAAAAAAGCTGCGCATGGAATTGCCGGAATCCCAGAAGCGGGGAGGCGTAAAAAAGAGCATAAACCCGGCAAACAAGATAAAAATGGCCAGGAATATATATCCAATCGGAGTATTAAAATAATGTCCCATTTCTCTTTTGTAAATGACGTTTACGTTATTCCAGTTCATTTGTTTCCTCCGGTTATAGAGCGGAACAGAGTTTCCAGAGATTCTGTTTCGCGATAGACTTCCGTGAGCTCCAGATTTCTTTCCGCTGCTGCCCTAAAGATTCGGTGCGAAGTCTCTTTATCGCCGGCAATGCGGAACAGAGTCTCTCCGTCGCGCATCTGGGGCTGTGGCCTTTCGGGAAGACCAAGAGATTCGCGTAGAATATCCGGGAGGTTTTCCGGTGCATTGCGGAATGCAGCAAGAGTTGTCGTCTGGCTCTGGTTTTTAAGTTCCGCTATCGATTTATCGTATGTAAGTTCGCCGCGTGCTATAATCAGAACGCGATCTGCGACCGCCTCGACTTCGCTAAGGATGTGAGAGCTCAAAATAATGGTTTTCTCTTTAGAAAGCTCACGAATCAGATTTTGAATTTCGGCTATCTGGTTTGGATCAAGCCCCGAAGTAGGCTCATCGAGAATCAGAATAGACGGATCGTGAACAAGGGCTGAGGCAAGTCCTACCCTTTGCTTATATCCTTTGGAAAGTTTATGGATGGGGTGGTAGAGATACTCAGAAATTCCGGTAGCCGCAATCGATTTCTCAAGACCTTTTGCTTTCTCTTCAGCAGAGAGGCCTCGTGCGTCTGCGGCAAAGTGAAGAAAATCCCATACCACCATGTCCGCATACGAGCTGGCAGATTCGGGGAGATATCCAATTTTCTTCTGGATAGTCTGCCTGTTTGCCGGCATGGAAAGAGTATCTATCTGGATGCTGCCGCCCGTAGGATTGTAAAATCCCGTCAGCATTCTCATCGTGGTTGTTTTTCCGGCTCCGTTGGGACCGAGTAGCCCGGCCACCTCGCCGGCTTTAATTTCAAAGCTGATATTGTTGACAGCCGTAAAATTACCGAACTGTTTTGAGAGGTTCTTTACCTGAATCATACAAAGTCAGAGGAGGCAAAATCCGGAGTGTATGTCAAGCAGAAACAGGTTTACAGTTTCAGAAGATTGTAAAAAATCTGCGTACCAATTTCCTATGAACAAAATATCTCTTCACCTTAATTTGGGCGGTGGAGCGGCCCGGGGCCTGGCGCATCTCGGCGTTCTCCAGGCTCTCGAAGAAAACCAGATACGCATAGAATCTATCACGGGTGTATCCATGGGTGCCATCGTGGGTGTGGTTTATGCGACGGAGCCCAATGTCGCATTTGCAAAAGAAAAAATCCTTACCATGATTTATTCTTCCGAATTTAAAAGTTCCCTGATGGGAAACTGGAAAAAAAAGGTGGAACAGGACACGGGAGGGTTTCTTTCTGTTGTAGAAAATATATCGACGCGCACGGGAATTGCAGGGCGCCTCTTTTTGTCCAAGGGACTTATATCGCGCCGGGAAATTGAAGCAGTTCTGTTTCAGGTTCTTCCCGACATTCGGCTGGGAAGTACAGCCATTCCTTTTTCTTGCGTAGCCGTTAATCTTAAAACGGGAGAACGAAAATTGTTTCGCAACCAAGACAGCCTGCGGGATGCGGTGCTTGCCTCTGCGTCCATGCCCATTCTTTTCCCTCCACGCAAAATTGCTGGAGTGTGGTATACGGACGGCGGTGTTCTCGACGTGAACGGAATAGAGTCAGCGAAAGAAGCCGGCTTTGGGCCCATTCTTGCGGTCGATGTCAATCCGCCCAGACTCCAGGAAGAGAAATTGCAAAATGCGTTAGATGTCATGCTGCGCTCGGAAGAAATTTCTTCCCGCCACCGCAACGCAGCGCAGATGAAAATGGCCCGGTTTGTATTGCGCCCAATACAGCGGTCCGTTCATTGGGCAGACTACCAGGATGCAGAAAAAATCATTCGCGAAGGTTACCAAAGCGCCATGCAGGCCATGCCCCAGATACGGAAAAAATTCAGTCAGGGAGGCTTGGCTTTTTTGAGTCGTTTGTTTTACAGCCAGAGCCGCAGATCGTTATAGATCTTTTCAGTCGCCCCGGTTACGGACTCAAAAAATCCGGCTATTTCATCCCTTTTGCCAGAATGCTCTATAACTGCTTTCGCAAATGTTTCGGGCCGGGCGTATTCCAAAGAAAATAAAAATCCCCGTTCATGCATCTCGATGGCTTCGTGAGAATTGCGAAAGGCCGGGCCGCTTAATACGGGAAGCCCGTGCAGGGCGGGCTCTAACACGTTATGTATTTTCCCCTCAAAGCCTCCGCCAACAAAGGCGATATCTCCGGTTTTGTATAAAGCCGGCAGAACTCCCAGAGTATCTGCGATGACAATTCTTTCTGGTTTGGCATAAGGGTCAGAATAGAGCGCATGGGGAATTTTTTTTTCGTCCAGATAGTCTTTCAACCAGGACAAATGTTTTTGGTCTATATGATGCGGCGCAAGGATGCCAGAATAATCCGGCTGGTTTGCGATGGCATCGAGAATCATGGGTTCGCACGACTCATAGGTGGAACCAGCTACAATCGTAATGCGGCTTTTCTTCAAAAGAGAAAAAATACGGTTTGCTTTCTCGGACGTTTCCGGACGCTGTAACAGAGTCTCCATTTTAGAACGGATTTCATCTGCGCGTGCGTCCCCTGCAATTTCTATATTTTTTAAGCCTGCAGCGCGAAACCGTTCAGCCGTTGCCTCATTCACAGCGTAAATTTTTTTGAGGCCAGCATACGCCGCTTTAAGGAACACACCAGAAATGCCTTTGAGGCGTCTGGAATTTTCCGGAAGAATGGCAGAAATCAAAAATTGGGGAATTCCCCTTGCATTGGCTTCGCGGGCAAAGGCAGGCCATATGTCGTAGCGCGAGTAGAATACCGCTCGGGGCTGAAAATGCCGCATAAAGCGAATGGCATTTTTGCGAGTATCAAAGGGAAGGGGAATCAACAGGTGGGGCAGTGTATCCGAAGAACGCTGTTTCATGGCAGAATCCGAAAAAACGGTAAACAGCAGGAACGCGTCCGGCTTATCTGTCAGAAGGCGGGAAGCAAGCGGGCGAAGCGTGTCGTATTCTCCCACGGAGGCTGCATGGAACCAGTAAACAGTTTGCCCTGCCGGAATGGCTGGCCAGGTTCTATTGCGGCTTTGGAAGGCATAGGCAAGGCGGGGAGAGAATAGAGAAGCAATGCGCAGCAGGCTCAGCAGCGTATGCATGAGCACGTCATACAGGATAGTGGCCATCGCATCTATTTCAGGATATCAAAACCTGCAAATACCTGGACATTGCTGCTGAATTCTGTCTCTACATGCTCTACATGCGAAAAAGCAGGCCCTTTGCGGAGCTGTGCAATATAATTCTCCAGGCTGTCTTCGGGGCCTGTAGCCATGATTTCTACTTTGCCGTCTGGTCTGTTTTTTACCCAGCCGGTAAGGTTAAGGCGCAGGGCTGATTTTTGAGCAAAGGCACGGTAACCAACACCCTGCACAAAGCCACTTACAATGGCGTGGAGAGTTTGTTCAGGGATTGACATACGTGTATTTGTGCAGATCTGATACTGGCGGGAAAGCAGAATTTTTGGCAAATTCGACGGAATCATCCGCGATTTTTTTATTTTTGTCATTAACGGCTTTCAGCGTATCTTCGCTCACTCCAATAGAGAGCAGTTCTGCATGGGTGACCAGAATGGGATCCTTTTCTTTTTTCAGTTCGAGTTCACCGGGGGCTCTGTATTTGGCCGGGTCAGACATGCTGTGCCCGCGAAACCGATATGTAATGATTTCTATCAGGGTTGGCCCATGGTCGGAGCGCGCACGGTTTACGGCCTCGCGAACCTCTTCGTAAACGTGGTATACGTTGGATCCATCGATTCTCTTGCCAGGCATTCCGTAACCCTCGGCCCTCATAGATATATCTTTTACGGAAAGATGGCGGTACTGTGGAGTGCCCATAGAGTACAAATTGTTTTCTACAATGAAAACAACCGGCAGTTTCCACAAAGCGGCAAGAGAAAGTCCCTCGTGAAAACCGCCAATGGATACAGCACCTTCTCCGATAAACGCGAGAGTTACATTTCGCTCTTTCTGGTAGCGGGCACCAAAGGCCAGGCCGGCAGCTACGGCAACATGCCCACCTACAATTCCGTGCCCTCCCATAAAGCGGAGGTCTTTGTCGAACAGGTGCATGGAGCCGCCCATTCCTTTGCTGCAACCCGTTTCCTTTCCGTACAGCTCTGCCATGACGGGTCCCGGTTCCATTCCACGAGCTAGGGCATGGCCGTGGTCGCGATAGGTAGAAATAATATAATCCTGCTTTTCGAGATTGGCGATGGCTCCTACGGCAATGGATTCTTCTCCAATGTATAAATGGCAGAATCCTTTGATAGAGCCTCCTGCGTAGGCTTTTGCAGCAGCTTCTTCAAAGCGGCGGATCCGCAGCATCTGGTCATAAAATCCAAGGAGTTTTTTTGTGCGGGCAGATTCTGGCATGGGTCAAAGTAAACGGTGCGGATGCACCGGACAAGAAAAAAACTTGAACGCCTGCGCGCCTTATGCGTCTTATCTTTTGGTAGCTCTGAAAAAGCGCAATTTTCGTCTCTTTCAGAATTTACCGAATTAAGGAGATCACCATGAAAAAAACAGTCATAATTATTGCGCTGGCTCTGTTGTTGCCAGCGATCCATGCAGAACAAAAGCAAACAAAACAAGAAACGCTTGCGGTGGCCACGTTCGTCGTTGGCGAAGTCTTTTACGAAAGAGCCGGCTCCGAAAAGAGGGTCTTTACAAAAACCATCTTTTATGAAGGAGATCGCGTTTTTACAAAAAAAGGAAAAATAGACATGCAGGTAGGTCCCCATGCCGTTGTGCATTTGTCTGAATACAGTGCTATCGAAATGGATTCCCTAGCAGAAATGGGCGACTCCCGCCAGATTGCCCTAAAACTCAGCAAGGGTGCTGCGTATTCCAAAATAGTGAAAAAACTGGATAAAGATTCCAGCTTTCGCATCAATTCCCCCACGCTGGCTGCGGGAGTTCGCGGGACAGAATTTGTCGTCAGTGAGCAGACAGAGCAGGGCGAAGACCAGGACGTAGAATCTGGCGTGTACGTGAACGAGGGAGAGGTTGCCGTTACGGACAGCAGCACAGGGGAAGAGGCTGCGTTGATCGGACAGGAACAAGTCGTAAAAAAGGGCGAAGAGCTCAAGAAAGGAATTCTGGATGCTTACATGAAGCGCAAAATGGAAATTTTTGCAGGGCTTGACGTAATGAAAGAGAAAAACTATAACCTCCTGAAAAATCAGAAAGACAGAAACCAGGCAGCTATAGACAGGATCCGCCAAAAGCACGAAGAACTGAAACAAAAGATGGGAGAATACTGACTTCTGTGCCCCAAAATCCCATCCAGGATTTTGGGCTTTTTTTGCAGAAGGATCTACAAGGCAATGCAATGAAGTCTTTTTATGAAATTAAAAAAAGCTCAGACTTATTCGCGAGTGAGCGCGAGCTGACTCGCTTTCTCAAAAGACTGCTCGTTGGCAAGGCAAAGATTTTTGAAATTCGCAACCGCCAGGGAGAGCTCGTTCCCTACCACGCTCACCAGAATACCGAAATTCTCTTTGTTCTTGAGGGAAGGCTTCGCGCCATTATTGAAGAGGATATTGTGGATTTGGGCCCTGGCGATATCGCCATTATTGAACCGTTTTCTATCCACCTTGTTGCGTTTCCATTTTCCGAGGGAGCGAGGTTTTATCTTTGTTCCTGCAGCAATCCAGATCTTTTTTCTACGGCAGAAGAAACGGCAGAATAAATTTCTTCAGAGCGATCCCTTTCGCCCGTTCGCTTTCGCAGTTCTGCCTCCATCATCAAAGCGGGCAGCTCCATTCCCTCGCTACCATTTATACCTGCCAATACCTGGGCGGCATTCCCGTATTTTTTTTCTGACAAGAGACTGAGAGCGTAGTAGTATCCTCCCTCTGGAATTTCTGGAAATAAAAAGTGCAACTGCTCGGCGGCAAACAGAGAATCCAGAAGATGTTCCCTGTTGCCTCTTGCCTGAAAGAGAGCATACGAAGTGCGCCACATTTCGCGCAGTGACTCCGCATCGAGGGGATTTACGGTAAGCGCCCTTTTATGGCAGGCCAGTAGAGTCTCCTGTGGGCTCTGCAGCGAAAGGGATGCACACTCGCGTCTTATATCTTCATTGTTGGAAACATAAGGGAGCAGGAGCTCCCGTCCCTGTTGCGGTTGTCCGCTCCTTGCATAGGCAATCGCTGCGGCGCGGGCAGCGTCTGGGTCTTTGTTGACGAGAGAGAGATAGCGGCCATAATGTTGCGCTGCCTCTGTATACCTTCTTCTCTCGTATTGAAAAGCACCCAGAAAAAGATGAATGTTGGCTTGGTCTTCTTTATACAAAAGAGACTTTCTGAAATGAATTTCTGCCTCGTATGGTTTATTCTGCTTTTGCCGAATGCGCCCCATGGCATTGTAGAGCTCTGCTTTCTGAACTTCGGTTGCCTTCTGGCCCTTCATCCAGCGCTCTGCCTTTTCGTAATAATAATAGGCATTGTCTAAACGGTTGAGTTCTTCGTGCGCTTTTCCCGATTCGTAAAAACTTTCCCAGCGGTAATCCGAAATCGGTTTAGCCGCTATGGGTCCGGAAGGTATTGCACAGAATACCAATCCAGACCACAACAACCAGAAGTTTTGTCTTTGGATACGGCCAGGAAAAAACAGGTTAAAATACATACCCTGCGGAGAATTCGGTGAGAATGCCAAGATAGGGTTCAAACGGCAGGGTATGCTCGTACGATACAGCCTCTTTTAGAATGACGTGGTTAAAGACTAACTGCCTGGAGTACAGTGTAAGAATATGGGAATTCGAGCGAAAGCCGGGAAATGCGTTTCCGGATATTGCGCTTTCCGTACTGAAGCCAAAGAATCCCTGACCGTTTCCAAACTGGTTAATGGTTTCGTTGGACAAATTGGCTCCGTACAGCCGTTCTGTAATATTCATCCCAAACGTGGCAGAAGCTCCGTTCATCGTTCTTTTTAATTCGCCGAGTTCAAACCCCAGGGAAATATCGTACGTACCAAAATAATGGCCCAGATGTGTGCCGGCGCCGTCTACGTCGTACTCTGTAAGATAGACCTCGTCCTGTGAAAAAGCAAAGGTAAGAAAGAAAGGCCAGTTTGTTGATTTTTCGGCTTTGTTTTTAAACAGGTTTAATTGAGTGCGCAGGGAAAGATCCATTCTCACATAGTCCATGGCGGAAGAAGTAGGACCGGATTTCGCGTCGCCGAGAGGATAGTTTGGATAGACAGAAATTTCGAACTGTGTTTTCTTCATTCTCGTGCCAAAATGCAGCCCTATTTTGCTGTCCGAAAGATCCGTAAATTCGTCATTCTGGTAATACGATGATAGCCCTGGGTTTTCGTTTTCACTCATGTTGATTTGCGTAAATAGAAGACCAAAGCCGTAAAAAAAACGGTCGCTGTAAATGCGGAAGAGAATGCTCTCCTGGGCAGCCATAAAGTTTGGCTGTAGAATTCCAAAATCGGGCGAACCGAGGGCAACTTCTACTTCAAACTCATTTGCGACAAAGGCGTTTCCTCGCAGTGACATAGGGAGGTACGACAATCCGCTTTGTTTATGAATAGAGAATGAGGAACTGTTCCGGTTATAAAGCAGGGCGGGCTGCACGGAATACTCCACGAGATACTGGCGGCTCGTGTTATCCGAACAGGTGCCTCCAGTTGTCGTGCCGGTAGTCTCTTCTTCTTCCATTCCCAGATAAAAGAGTCGCTGTTCGGCGGCCTTTGCATAGGCATCGGGCAGCCATTTGCGAATTTCCTGATTGCGGGGATCTTTGCGCAGAACTTCTTCGCCCGTGTTAATGGCATTGCGGTACTGGCCAAGCTCGTATTGGAGCGTGCCCAGGCGGGATAGAGTGATTACCTGTTCCGGGTTTCTCTCGGAAGCTTCCCGGTATGCGTCCATGGCTTTTACCTTGTCTCCAGAAAGTTCATAGGCAAACCCGAGATTGTGGTAAGCTATAGCTCCCTTGCTGTTTTCTCTGGAAATGGCTTTGCGGAATAAACTGATAGCTTCTTCGTAGCGGCCTTCGTCCGAGAGAAGTATGCCTGTGCGTATCAGAGTTTCTTCGTCCTGTTCTGCCGCCGGTGCTTTTTCCCCTGTCAGATTTTGCGAAAAGAGGAGTCCCGCTGTGGACAACATGAGAAGAGAGAAAAATAATACTGATTTCATAAAGACTCCTCAAAAGAAGTAATCCCGTTTTCTATATTGACGGAAAAAACCGCCTTTAGAGCAATAAAAAAAGATTTGCAGAGGACGGCAAGCAGAACATTCTGGCTCATGAAACTTGTAATTGGATCGGATCACGGTGGGTTTGAACTCAAAGAACTCATCAAAAAGCATTTTAAAGACATTGAATTTATAGACGTAGGAACGCATTCAACGGATTCAGTAGACTACCCGGATGTGATCGCCGCTGCCGCCAAAAAAGTGCAGAGCGGAGAGGTAGAGAAGGGCATCATTCTTTGTGGAAGTGGAATAGGCGCGTCCATGACGGCTAACCGCTTCCAGGGAGTGCGTGCTGCGCTCATCCACGACGATTATGGTGCCGAAATGTGTCGCCGCCATAACGATGCCAACCTGATCACTCTCGGTGGCCGCATTATCGCCCCTGATATGGCGTTCCGCTTTATCGATATTTTTCTTAAAACGCCGTTTGATGGTGGCCGCCATGAAACTCGCGTGAAAAAAATCGACGAAGTCTCCCGCTGATTTGCGCCGATACTAAACCCGTGAAGTTTTTTTCGCGGGTTTCTTTTATTTTAACGCTTGCTGTCTTCTTTGTGCAGGCAGATTTTCGCTCTTCTGGGTCCTTTGTGTTTTCGGAAGGGGGAGGGCGGCCATTCCGTGCGTTTCATTCTACAGAAATTGTGTCGGGAAAGGAATTGTCACTTAAACCGCTTGCTGTACAGGCAGACAATAGCGATGCTCTTCATCTCACTTTTGAGCATAATAATGAAATTTCCGGCAGAATGATGCGGGAGTCTTACAAACGGCTTCCTGCCAATGGAAGTCTTGGATCTGCTGCGAGCTTTGAGCAGCCTGCCCACGAAATTATTGTTAAGACCGGCGATTTTCTTTTTTCTCCCGGTGCATCGGATGGTAGATGTTTTTCCATTTTTTTCATGATTCAGCCATACCAGAAAAGTGCTACGATGAATATTCTGCGCAGGGAAGCTGTTTTCGAAGGGCAGCGACACGGTTTTTCGGTGAGCATGCGACAGGGCCTCATTGAGGCAGATTTTACTCATTTTTTCTATGACGGAGAACATTCTCTCCCAACTGTTCGCATTACTGCCAGAGATTCTCTTCCTGTAAACAGAATGAGCAGTGTTCTCATCGTTTACAACGATGCAGATGGATCTTTAAGTTTATACATGAATGGCAGGGAGCAAAACCGCAGATTTTTGACTGCTGATGGAAATCCACGTGGAACATTTTTTATTCCACATTACCACCGCTGGGATAAATCGCCATTGGTCATTGGCAGAGGATTGCTTGCCTCCCTGGATGAGCTTATTCTCACGCATTCGGTGCTCTCGCCTGCGCTAACGCCCGGCGCGTTTCAAGGGATACAGCGCAACGGGCAAATTCTGGAGCAGAAGCCGGGAGAGTATGTTTCGCAGGTATTGGATGCGGGCGTTTCAGATTCCCGGCTGCTTTCTGCAATCATTGCAAAGACAGAACCGCAGGGGACTAAAGTTTTGTTCAAAATACGGGCGGCCGATTTTCGCTTTTCGGGAGATACTAGTGAATTTGTTATTCCATTTGAATTTGTTACTCCCAAACTCGATTTACGGGGCCGATTTTTTCAGTATAAAATTGAGCTCTTCTCTGATGCCCGTGGCCTTAAGTCTCCGATTGTTTCTAAGACAGAAATCCTGGTCGAAAAAAATCTTCCTCCCTCTGCTCCGAGAGGCCTGCAGGTAATAGATGCGACGAGTTCCTCTGTTACAATTCGCTTTATGCGCAACGCGGAAATGGATGTTTTGCAGGGGGGCAGGTATCATCTGTACTATGGCCTTGCCCCGGGTGAGCCCCTCGGCGTAATTCGCTATAAGGCCATCGATCCTTCTACCGGTGTGCTCACGCCGTTTACGGATGCCAACGCAAGGCATACGACAAAAGACCCCCGCTATGTGAACTATCTGGAAATTACGTTAGATAATCGTTTGATCACGGCAAACTATGCCCATGCAATGAAGTCGCCCCGCCTCCTGTATGAGTATCCCCTTTTACAACCCAATATGCCATATTATTTTTGGCTTACGGCGGTTGATTCTTCTTACATGGAAACCCCCGACAGAGCGGATCACGAATCTGTATTTTCGCAGCCTGTTTTTTCCCGCCTGCAACCATAGCGCATTTGGCCGATATCATCGGTAGATCCCATTATGTCACCCTGGGATATTATG
>DYKF01000030.1 GCA_020722745.1 Caldithrix sp. | reverse complement strand
GAGGGGTCCATGGACCGGCAGTAAGCTCTGAACCTTTTTCAGAGCTTACTTAAGTTTTGCTTCCCCGCAAAAATCGATACGGAGGATGCGCAGTAGAAGTAAATTACTTTCATTGGCCTGTCAATCAAAAGAACGCTAAATTCGATTCGATTCATTATTTTTTTCTAAACTATTAGCCTTTAAACAATAAGGCACTGAATTTCTTCTTTTGGCATTAAAGGTTTATATATAGTATTTTGCTACTATTTACTTTGTATTTCCATTTATCATTAGTTTCTATTCATCTTTTTAAATTAGAAGCAATCTATGCTTATTAATATATCTTTTTTTAGTAGCATTTTTTTTATTACGCTTTTTTTGCCCAGTGGTTGCGCTTCTGCTTATCTTTATTGGTGGGCCTCGTAAAAATTAATTTTTCACGATTTCCTTCCGCAGCATACAGGGATATAGATTTACAATTTTTTCAAAATTTTGGAAAAATAGAGGCTATCTTAATGCGTTCAATGATAGAAAATTTATCTTTGCTTTCAACTTTGCAAATTCTCATCTTCGTAACCAGGGTTATCTCGCATCCTTTCCGTATACGCAACTATTTGCACTTGCATCGTCATCCCAACCCCTACACCTTGAAAACTTTCAGCACTTCGTCTCCTAAATGGTTGATCACTTTAACGGCAATGCGGCCATTTTGGGGTTTGGAAAAAGGGCGGGAGATTTCGCTGTGCAAGGACTCCCAAGCCTCCTCGTTAATCTCTGCTTTCAGGGAAGTTTTCAATTGTTTGTAAGGATCGTTCTGGCCCAAAAAATACGCATGCCGCACAAAAAAACTTTCCTCATTGTAATCTGTATCGATAAACCAGGCTGCAATCCCATCTGGCCCGTCGCTTCTCACTTCGCCAGAATTGGGATCAAACACGTCCACGCCGTTTATTTTCACCTGAAGAGTATCCTTTTTACCTTCTATAATTTCTACATCGGGTTCGCCAAAGATGACAAAAATATTTCCTTTGCCCGTATTCTTTAAATCGTCGCCCATGTGCAGTTCTGCGTGGATGCGCGCCTTGAGCACGGGCACCGCTCCGATTTTATTCAATTCCGTGCTGTGGGCATCGTAACTGAAGGCAAAAGAAATCAGCACGTGAAAACCAGCCTCTGCGGCTTCTCTAGTGGCTTTTGCTAAATCTGCCCGCGACACCGTGCCATTCAATAAGAACAAAAAGCTCACGCAAGGGAAAAAGAAAATAGAATCTATAACCACACTGGCGAAAAAATACCCCCCGCCAGTGGCCCCGCGCGGGTAGCGCCCCACCCTTTTGCGCTTTACGGCTTTGCCGCAATAAATAAGTGTATGCCATGCAAATGCGCAAAGCAATACTCTTCCTGCTCCTGACCATTCCCCTGTTCTCCCTGGAAATAGCAGTCCCGCAAATCTATACCACCAAAGAAGAACCGGTCGCGAGCTTTTATGGGCCGGGAAAAGCGCAGTACTTTGTTCGATTGTACAAAATAGAAAAGCCGGTTGAATTTCTTCAATCGCAAAACGATGTGCACACGGCTGAGTTGTCGTCCGAAAGAAGATCCTCCGGAGGATTTGCGATGGTTCGATCGTTTTCAGAAAATTTTAAGTACTCGCTGTATGCGCTCGCACGCCGACATTTGCGCCCCGCCGAACGGGATAAAATCCGCGAATTCTTTCACTTAAAAAAGTACGCATATCCGTACGCCGACCGGTTCCCCACACACAATTTATATAAACCACTCACGTATCCACTGGCAAGAGAATTCAGCGTGCAATCGTCCGAAAACGCCTACTGGTCACCACAAGAAATCCGCTTTCCAGGTCTCGCTCCCGGCTTCTATCTCGTCGAGGTCTCGTACGGAAGACATATTGCATTCTCTCCTTTGATAGTATCAGATATGGCGATCCATGTGCGCGAAGGCGTTTCTACGCGGCTGGTATACGCATGGGATCTCGTTCGCGAAACGCCGATTAAACAGGCAGCCCTGATGGCATTCAGCAATCCGTGGAACAGCGAGACAAAAGAAATCCTGTTTCGCGCCGCAATCAAAAATGGAATCTACGACGACAAAGATGGAAAAGGAAAGTTTGCGGAAAGAACTCTCTACCTCGCACAGACAAAGATCGGCAAAGAAATCCACTACGCTCTTTCGGATCTCGATTTTTATGATAGAGTGCAGGACAAAATAGATTCTGCAATCTACACAGACCGCCCCGTATACCGGCAGGGGCACGAAGTTTTTTTTAGAGCAGTTCTCCTTGAAAACAACGGCGGCAAACCAAAACCATTGCGCAATTCTGTGAACGTTCTCATTATAGAACCAGGTGGCAAAAAAATCTTTTCGGAAACCGTGCAGACAGATAAATACGGAGCGCTCCACGGATCTGTTGTCCTCGCAGAAAACGCAACGCCGGGTTATTACAGAATCAGCATTCAATCCGATAAGGGAACAGAACGCGGCGGATTTTATCTGGAGCAATATAAAAAGCCGTCTTTTGAAGTGACGGTACTCACGCCGGAAAAAATTGTCTATCCCGGACAAAAAGCAGAATTTCACATACAGGCATCGTACTATTCCGGCGAGCCGCTGGCCAACGCAAAGGTATTCTACGAAATCCAGCGACAAAACATTTCCTATCCTTGGTGGTGGGGATTCGATTACAAATGGTACTATTCCGGCTCCGAATACTCGTACTGGGACACCATCAACACGGGAGAACTGACCACAGATGCCAACGGCAAAACTATTGCGTTAGAAAATCTGCCGGCAACTTTGCAGGAAGATTATAAATATCGAGTGGTTGCACGCGTCACGGGAAGCACGCGCGAAGAAATCAATGGCATTGCAGAAATTACGGCAGCTCGCAGTTCTTTCTCCATGCGCATTTCCCAACAAGCATGGTACTATACCGAAGGCAAATCTATTGACGCAACAATATCCCTGCAAAAATGGAGCGATAAAAGGCCCGCCGACAAAACCTCGGTCACTGCCTCGCTATACCGCAAGGTGTACGAAAAAAATGGCCACTATCGCTACGACCTCATAGAAAAAGCAGAAGGCAAAACAGGCGACAACGGAAACTATACCGCCGCATTCAAGGGAACCAAACACGGCTACTACGCAATCATCGCTTCTGCTAAAGATTCTGCCGCGCGAGAAGTCCGCGAAGAGACAGACTTCTTTGTTTACAGCCCCTGGGGGGACGAAAATACGACAGAAAAGACATTGGACATAAAGGCAGAAAAGGTGAAATATGAATATGGCGAAACGGCAAAATTCAGAGTCGTCCCGCCAGCGGGAGTTCGGGAAATATTATTGGTCGAAGAGTCAGACGACATCATCACCTATCGCATAAAGCACACCGATGGAAAACCTTTCACGGAAGAAATAAAACTCTCGGATCCGCACACCCCCAATTTTCGCTTTTCTGGTTTTGCCTTTGCCTTTGACAAAACACCGGTCGCGTATTCAGGAGACAGCTCCCTCGTGATTCCACCCGTTCAAAGATTTCTCACCGTGCAAATCCTCACAGACCGTGAAAAATTCAGACCGGGAGAAGAAATAACCGTAGCCGTTCGCACTCTCGATGACAAAGGTAAACCGGTGCCCGCCGCTTTTTCTCTGGGCGTAGTAGACGAAGCCATCTATGCTATACGCAACGACACCACACAGGATATTACGCGGAAATTGTTTCCGGGGCGCAACCTTCTGGTTACACATTCCAATTCTCTGAATTTTAGATTTTATGGATACTCGCAAGAAAAAGCACTCTATGCAGCCCTGGCCAGCCGCAACACAGCCTACGCCATGATGAAAGAACAGGCCGAGAATATAACCATACGCAGAAACTTTAAGGACACGGCGCACTGGCTTGCCAATGGAGAAACCGGAAAATCTGGGGAGGCAGTTGTCACGTTTCAGCTGCCCGATAATCTTACCAAGTGGCGCTTTACCGTGCACGCCTCCACGCAAACGGCGAAAGCAGGTTCTGCCATCGAAAAAATTACAGTTTCCAAAGATTTAAACCTTAGACTTGCCATGCCGCGTTTTCTGCGCGAAAAAGATGAAGCCGTTCTTTCTCTTTTAGTGACAAACCGCTACGCAAAACCAATGCAGGCAGATTTGTCCTTGAACGTCCAGGGGCTGACTCTCAAAGGAAGCTTCCCCAATTCCATGCTGCTTCCGGCTTTATCCGAACAAAAAATAGATTTCACGGTGGTTGCAACCGAACCCGTTCCAGCGCTGCTCACCGCGACGGCAAAGACGAGTGTAGAAAGCGATGGACTGGAACAAGGATTTCCCGTGCTCCCCTATGGCGTAGAGGAAACCCTCTCGAAAGCTTGGTCGCTTAAAAATGACCAGAAAAAACTTTCCGAAAAAATGGAACTGCCAGCCGGCGCGCGGGATAAGGCCCACTCTCTCACGATCTCGTGGATCAACGGTGTGCTGCCGGCAGTCGCTGAATCCCTGCCCTATCTGATTGATTATCCGTACGGCTGTACTGAACAGACTTTGTCTCGGTTTGTACCCTTGCAGCAATCCAAAATTTTATCCGCAAAGACGGGAATTCCCCTCCCTGTCTCTGCCTCCCAAATAGACGAATACACCAAAATGGGGCTCGATAAATTGACAGCCTACCAGCATTCTGACGGTGGATGGGGCTGGTGGGAAAACGACGATACAGATCCCTACATGACAGCCTATGCTCTCGATGGACTGCGCCAGGCAAAAGAGGCCGGAGTAGAAATCGCGGACAGCATTTTCAGCAAAGGGATTGCACGGGCAAAACAATTTCTGGAAGCGCGCAATCTGTCCGAGGAAAATCAGATTTACATGGAATATGTTTTGTCTTTTTTCCCTGAAGCCAAAGCATTCCACACAGCCAAATGGGCCGCATCGGTTAAACAGCAAAAAAATCCATATCTGCTGGCACTACTCTCCATAGCGGCAGACAATAAATCCCTGCCTACTCTCCGAGAAGAAGCCATCAAAAAAATGATTGCCTCTGCATCCGGTTCTGGAGACAAATTATTTTTTAAAAGAACGGACAGAAATTACTGGTGGTATTCTGACGAAGAAGAAACCACGGCGCTTGCTCTGATGGCGCTTCTGCGCTCTCCAGAAAACGCAAAAAAATATGCGCCCCGAATCACTTCCTGGATAATTTCATCGAAACAACAGCAGAGATGGCGTTCCACAAAAACGACAGCTCTTATGATGAAAGCTCTGTCTGATTATGCAGCCGCTACAGGAGAAAAATATGGGACGTATCCTGTCACCGTTTTTGCAGATGGCAAGACAAAAACTTTTTCTGGTAAAAACAGTTTTGAGACTTCTCTGCTTTTGAAACCAGGGAATACAACTGTTCCCTTTACCATAGAACGCGAAGGCACTGGATTTTTTATGGTTAGAGCAGACTGGAAACATTACCGCGAGGCCGGTATTTTGTCGCCACGGGACAGCCAGTTCAAGGTGCGTCGCGTCTACTACCCGGTTCACCAGGTGAAAGACAAAAACGGATCCTTCGTTTACAAAACGGCAACTTCTCCGGCAAGCCACTATAGCAGCGGCGATCTGATTGCCATTATTACGGAGATCACCAATGTTAAAAACAGCCAGTACTTTCTTTTAGAAGACATGCTCCCGGCGGGCGTAGAAGACGTGAAAGACATAAAAATTGTTACGGGCTCAGAAGACTGGGCCCACTCTCCCTCTGCGCGAGTTCGACTGGACGACCGCATTTCACTCAGCAAAACCTGGTTTTACAGAGATTCATGGAGAACCATTTCTGTGGTTCGTGCAACCTTGCCGGGAACTTATAACGCCATGCCGGCACAGGCCGGACTGATGTACTATCCCGAATCGACGGCATTCAGCAGTGGCGAAGTGCTCACGATAGAAGAAAGTCCGTGAACTTAATTTCAGTAAATGGCCTGCGAAAAAATGCAGGAATGAAAACTCTTTTTTCAGGACTTTCCTTTGGCTTGTCCGAAGGCGAAAAAATTGCGCTGATCGGAAGAAACGGATCCGGCAAGAGCACGCTCATGAAAATTCTTGCGGGAGCGACAGAAAGCGACGGTGGCGAAGTAGTCAAAAATACGGCGACGAGAATAGCCTATCTTGCACAAAACGCCTCTTTAGACAATTCTATTTCCATAGAAGAATTTTTTCGGCGCGATGCCAACCCGGCGGTTGCGCTGCTCCTTGAATACGAGAAAGCTGCACAAAATGGATTTTCTGACCGGCTTTCCGAGTTAGAACATGAGATGGAAAAAACAGGAGCATGGTTTTATCAGTCCACCGCCAAAAGCCTGCTCAAAGCGCTGGGCATAGATAACCTTTCTCAAAAACTCGGTGAACTTTCAGGAGGCATGAAGAGAAAAGTAGAGATTGCGGACTTTCTGCTACATCCGGCAGACTGCCTGATGTTAGACGAACCGACCAACCACCTCGACATGCAGTCCATCGCCTTTTTAGAAAAGTATCTTATGCAGACGCGCAGTTGCCTTTTTATCATTACGCATGACCGCTATTTTCTCGAAAACATAACAGATACAATCTGGGAAATTTCTACACTGGGTCTTCGCCGTTACAAAGGAAATTATGCGACCTACCTTACTCTCAAAGAAGAAGAAATTCTTTCTCTGGAGCGCTCCGAAGAAAAGCGTCTCAAAAAACTGGCTACCGAAAAAGAATGGCTCAACAGACAACCAAAGGCCCGCGGGACAAAAGCCCGTGCCAGAATTGATCTCGTTGAGAAATTGAAAATTCCGGCATACACCAAAGAGAGCGACATAGTGGCCTTTGCCTCCGAAAGCGCGAGACTCGGCAAAACAATACTGCAGGCTATCAATATCTCCCGATCCTATGGCAATACTCTGATTTTTCCTTCGTTTCATTTTGCATTTGAAGCGGGCCAGAGAATTGGAGTAATAGGCGGTAACGGAAGCGGTAAATCCACTCTGCTGTCCATTCTTGCGGGCGTAAAAGACCCGGACACGGGAAGCGTAATCCGTGGAGTCAATACGCGAATTGGATACTTTGACCAGCAGGCAGAAAATCTTCGCGAAGATGCGAGCATATTAGCATCCATTCAGGAATTCGGACGCGAATTTAAAGCCGCCAATGGAGATAGAATTTCGGCAAAAGATTTTCTGGAAATGTTTCTGTTTCCACCAGAAGAACAGCATCGCCCTGTTTCTTCCCTTTCCGGAGGAGAACGCAGAAGACTGTATCTGCTGACTATCCTGGCCCAGTCTCCCAATTTTTTGATTCTCGATGAACCAACAAACGATCTCGATTTATCGACACTGCAGGTTCTCGAAGACTATCTCATCCGTTTTCCGGGAACACTCCTCGTCGTATCGCACGACCGCTATTTCCTCGACCGCACGGTTGATTCTTTTCTTATTATGGATAAGGGAGAAGAAATTGTCCGCTATGCGGGTACAGCTTCCGAAGCAGTTTCTCTTTTGACTGAACGAAAAGAACCTGCGGTTGAAAAAGCGGTCCGGGAAAAAAATCGCTCTGAAAAACTCTCGTACAAAGACCAGAGAGAAAAAGATAACATTCTAAAAGAAATCCCGACTATGGAAAAAAGACTCGAGACAATTCATGGCCTGTTAAGCGGAGGGGAAACAGACCCGGAAAAACTCATGCGACTTTCGCAAGAATACGAACAACTCGAAGAGAAACTTTTCTCCGCCATGGAAAGACTGGAAAGCCTGGGCGGGTAAATTGTATTGGCTTGACGTTTACAGATGAAATGAATAGCTGGATTTACAATCGCACAGAAGTCGACTCGCACCTTGGCGCAAACGGCTGAGCGAAAATTACAAACAGGAAAACAATATGTCAGCAATTCTAAGCACAATCGCAGGAGCGCTTACGCAGGATGCCCTCGGAAGCCTCCAGTCTAAAACAGGTCTCGATGGAGACCAGATTAAAATGGTTACGGCTGCTGCCGTCCCACTACTCACCAAGGCAATGGCCAAAAACGCAGAAAGCGAAGACGGAGCCAACGCCCTTTCCTCAGCGCTCGACAAAGACCACGACGGCAGTGTACTGGACGACCTTGCTGGTTTCTTTATGCAGGATAAAGCCAGCGCGGGAGAATCCATTCTGAATCATGTTCTTGGTTCCAAACTGAATCGCACTGTCTCCGGCCTCACCAAAATGACGGGCATTGGCAAAGAGCAGGTCATGCAGGTTCTTTTGGCTTTAGCTCCTGTTGTTCTTGGAGCCCTCGGAAAAATGAAAAAAAATGACGGTCTCGATGCAGCCAATCTGACCAATCTTCTCATGGGAGAAAAACAAACTATCGAAGAAAAAGATGCCGATTCATCTTCTTTCCTGTCAAAACTAATCGACACGGATAAAGAGGATGACGACGATCTCACGGACGAAGTCGTTTCTTTGGGAACTTCTCTTCTCAAAAAATTCTTCTAACAGGCGCTTCACGCAGGCGTGATCTACCTGTCGGGCTTCCTTCTCTGAAAGCCCTTTCTACTAAATCTCTGCCCTCTATAATGCTGTGGGGCAGAAATAGTCAGTCGGACGAGGAGCCCTTCGGGCGGATTTAGGCTGCCGGAACCAAAAGCAAATGCACAGACGGGCAACCAATCTATTGCGCAGCAGTGCCGAGCGTAGGCGATGTTCCCACAATCTTAAAGAAAGCTCCATACCGCATTATGTCACATTGCAAGCTGTGCAAACCGTGCGTAGGTACTCATAATCCTATATTATGTCACATACTAAACGTTTAGTAGATAATAAAAATCCCAGCATTATGTCTCATGGACAAACCTTAATACTGGGCAGTGTAAATATTTTGCTGCTTACAATAAGAGCAAAAGTTTTATGCATCTGATTCAAGCCAAATAGAACGGCTCCCCTGTGGCTACTTGCTTTGTCTTTTGGCGATCTATATCCGCCCTAAGGGCATCTACCTTGACTGCATGACGACCGTCCCTTATCCTGGAACTGTACGGCAGTTTGGAGCTAATAAAAACCAGCCAAAGAGCCGATACAGAAACATGATCAACCAGAACAGGAAGTTAAATCAATCCACTGATCACCCAGGTAAATATAAAAAAAGAAATTTATTATCTGCATTTTCTAAGCAGATTACTTTTTTATCTTTCTTAGTCTTGTTTATTCCAGGAAAAACGGCCTCTGCAATGGTCCCTCTGATGGACGTAATCAATACCCCGACAGCGGTAACCCTGGACAGGGGTGTGTACGATCTCAGCTTTTTTGCCTATAACAGCGGAAGCCTGCTCAGCCAGGCCAGCCTTGGAGTCCATTCCAATATTCTGCTCGGAGTAACGTTCGATATAGAAAACGTGATTGGAGAGGAAACTCCTCGCATGAATGTTCCGGGAGTTAACGCAAGGTTTAAATTCACCGACGGAACTCCGGAATTTCCAATCCTGCTCGCAATCGGGTATTCCTCGTTCTACAGCTCCCGCTACTCAAGAACCGATGAAACGGATAACCCATTCAATAGACAATTATACGGGCCGTACTTTGTCATAACTAAACCTGTATTTATTGCGGGCAGTGAACAGCACGTACACTTTGGCCTCCGCACCCCGGTGCAACCATCCTATCTCCCCGAAGAAACCGCTCTCTTCGTGAGCTTTGATTATCCGCTCGGTAACTTTGTTCCAATGATCGAAATTGAACATGTAGTATTTGACTACAGGCGCATGGACGAAATCCTCTACAATGCCGGCTTTCGATTCCTGTTCGCCGACAATCTGGCCATTGAGTTCAACGTGGTTTCCGGCCTGGGCCTTGCATCGAACAGAATGGTCGTAATCCAGTTTATGGATAAGTTCTAATCAGCGCTTCCGTTCGCAACCCCTCATCTACTTCGTCCACTTCCCTTCGGCTCATCTACTGCGTCCACTGCGTGACAGGGTAAACTTTGACGATGTAAACTATGATAGAGCTTCGCTGGATTATGTCTCATTATCGCTTGGTAGATAACAAAATACTGGATTATGTCTCATGGAAGCCATCTAAAGAGATGTTACATAATGTAGCTGCTTGTTAGCTACTAAAATTTTAATATGAGACATAATGCAAACGAAAGGGTTAAAGTACTTGACAAACGAAGACAATGCAACGGGATTACGGGTTCCGCGCCTCTTGACTTACTTCTTCTACTGGCTGACAATGTAAGCTAAGCTTGTATCGTCACGCAGTGGACGTAGTTGTAGTCCGCTGCGCGGACATATAGAGATACTCAGGGTAAATTCCAAACCGATGCGCAGCAACGGTTGGAGGCAGGGGAACCTCCCCCTCCATTAAACAGCCCTAACAGTTAGAGGTTTTTCAAGTCGATCCTGCAGGGCAGCCATTCTCTTTTTGTAGTATTCTTTGCGCTCAGGAAATTTTTTTCTAAGTGCGTCGTATAGATCGAGTTCAAAGTTCAGCGCCTTTTGCAGAACAGGAACAGGATTTTTTCTGAACTCAGGAGAGTTTTCCATGGTGACGTGGCGCGTGTTAAAGCGCTCTGTCGGAAGACGACGCGAAATCATTTCTATGCTCGCCAGTTTTATCCCGCCACCAACACTGGTTCGCTTACCGCTGTTGCGTATTTTTTTGAGTGCCGCAGTGGTTATCTCGAGCACTTCGTTATCATCGACTTCAAGATGCATGGATCGCGACAGATCGCCCCGGCCAATGGTTACCTGTGCCAGCTCCGCAAAAGAGCGCGACAAAATCATATCATTAAGATTTTCTACGGCGAGCCCTGTTTCCAGGTTAATCGCAAGCTCTGCGTCCCGACCTTCTTCTTCCATGATTTCTTTTGCCGATTTCACGAAATTTTCGAGAGCATAGACAGACTCAATCATGGGAGCCAAAATGACATCAACGCTAAGCCGAAGAGCCATTCTCATGTCCTGCCTCGCTTCCGGACCGCCCGTTTTAATAATCAAGGGAATATGGGCGTTCTGTATACTTCCTCTCGTGAGCTCCCTCAAAAAGTACATTTCAGAAATAGACATATCTTCTATTTCTGTGCCAGATTTAATGGCTACAACAACGCCTTCTCTATACAGCTTTTGCAGTTTTTCACGCAGTTCATTTGGGACTACCATACTGGCAATATCGGATGCTTCTTAATTTTCTAAAGTGGAAAATGGGAGAATCAAAAGTCGGGACCGGCGAAGAACCTTCGGGTTCAGATGTCCCTCGCCGGGACTTTCGGTGAATTTTGAAAATCAGCGTTCCAGGGGTCTGCCGCTGCGCATCCACATCATGGTGCCGCCTGCTACAGAGACTGCCTGAGCATAACCAAGCGAGCGCAGCATTTGAGTTGCGTAAACGGAACGGTTCCCGGTCGCGCAGATCACGTAAAGTGGCTCTTCCTTGCTGAAGGGAATTTTGGGCACAGCGTTGGGGCCAAGCGCCTGGATTTCCTGAAGCGAAAGAAACTTTGCACCCGGAACTCTACCCCCGGCGTATTCCGGCATGGTTCTCACGTCGAGAATATTGACCGAACCGCTTTTTTCATCGTAAGCTTTTTGAAAATCGATAGGTGTAATTTCTATATTCATCTGCGACTCCGTATTATTAGTTTCCTGGATCTGTTCCTGTTTTTTTTCTCCGCAGGCTGCCAACAGGGCAACCATTACAGAAACGAAAATTATTTTACTCTTCATCGTTCCTCCTGAATCGGGTTTTAGGATAGACCCAATTTACTTTGATAGTTTCTAATTAACCCTCTAAACAACCTGTCATCTTTTTTTTTCGCTTGCCCCTGTATGCCCCAGCCGGGTTGGGACATAATGGGAATACTTGAAACTATTATTCTTTCTATCATAGAAGGAATTACCGAATTTCTGCCGATCTCTTCTACCGGGCACATGATTTTAGCGTCTGCCGCCATGCACATACACGAAGACGAATTTGTAAAAAGTTTTGAGATAGCCATACAGTTAGGCGCAATTCTTGCTATTGCGCTTATGTACATAAAACGCTTTTTTCAAGGCATTGAGATTTATCTTAAATTGTTTGTTGCATTTTTGCCAACCGCAGTGATTGGCTTCTTTGCCTACGATTATATCAAGGCGTACCTTTTCAATCCTGTCGTGGTTTCTGTTTCCCTGATTGTCGGTGGCATTATCCTTATCTTCATCGACAATCGAGTATCTTCTGCTGCGGGCATAGAATCTCTGGAAAAAATAACCTGGAAGAATGCGGCGTTCATTGGATTCATCCAGTCCCTGTCTATGATTCCCGGAACATCGCGGGCGGCTGCCACGATCATTGGCGGCGTCCTCGGAGGCCTCGACAAAAAGCAAGCAACCGAATTTTCGTTTCTGCTGGCCATTCCTACCATGTTTGCAGCTACCGGTTACGATCTTCTCAAAACAGAAGCAAGTTTTAACACCCGCGAATATTTACTACTTGCCCTTGGACTTTTGCTCGCCTTTGTAAGCGCCTGGATTGCCGTCAAAATTTTTCTGCGCATCGTTGAAAAATTTGGGTTCCGCCATTTTGGCTATTACCGCATTGCTCTGGGTGTCGTCTTTCTTGTTTTTATGCATTAAGGTGCCCTACGCGGGCAGCGTTTCTTTGCCAAGGAAAAGTACTTCATTGCCTCAAAAGCATCAGCAACATTAAACCTTTTTAAGATAATAGAATTTGTCTTTTAATTTTAACTCCCTGTCATAGCCTTCGCCCTCTGGTTTCTCGGGATGCCCGCAAACTGACTCACAGGGTACAATTCTCCGTGCGTGGGTTTTACATAATAACGAATCGCACCGCTTGCGCAGTCTGGAGTAAGATGCTAAGCTTGTAAGGCTCTGTTAGGTAAGCTCTGAAAAAGTCCCTCCGTGGACTTTTTCAGACCGCAAAACCCTGGCAAAGCCAGCTGTTTTGCTCCATTTTGCTGCGAAAACATACGTTTTCTCCGCAAAATGCCGGTACATCCATGTACCGGAAGTAAGCTCTGAACGCGAAGCGAGGGGAAGGCAAAACTTTTTCAGAGCTTACTTAGATTAATCAAAGCAATACAAGCCAATTCTATTTGACTTGTATACAATAAGGAATGGAGGAATGAATGCCACCGAGAAAAAAGTTTGACCCTAAAGAAGCCGTTGCGCACCTGAAAGCAATTTACAAGCAGTACCTCGCCGAAGGCGGAGATCCAAACCGCTTCACCATACGCCACTATAACAGAATTAACACGAGCTCATCTATGTACATAGACGTTTTCGTGAAGAAACTGGGTGGATGGAATGCTTCTCTGGAAAAAGCCGGAATTCCACTTGGTTTCCGCCAGTACAGAGAGTATTCTAAGGAAGAGGTAGCCAACTACGTCAAAAAAGTTTACAAGCTTTACCTGGCACAGGACAAAAAGCCAAACTTTGAGATTCGCTACAAAAATCAGGAAAAAACTTTCCGCATGATCGACTTCATGACTACAAACGACAAAGCCGGTGCCAAGTTTTCACTGGCCGTAATCCTGAAGCGTTTCGGTTCCTGGAGCAATATTCTGCGCGAACTCGATATTCCAATCGGGCGGAGCCGTGGTCTCTCTCAAGAGCAGATTATTGACCATGTTATGGAAGTTTACAAGCGCTTCCGCGAGAAAGAAGGCGAAGAAAGAATCTTCTCAAAAGAAATGTACGAAAAATACAATTTCATTGACGAAGTTTATATTTCTTCCAAACTCGTAGAAAGACGCTTTAAAACCTGGATGGGCGCAAAAAGAAAGATGAAAGTCTATTGATTCTTTCAAAATAGCCGGGGGCCCTGCCCCTGGCGTCCTGAACGGCGCAGCTGAAAAGGGAATCTCTAAAATTTTTTTTTTACGTTTTCTTCGCGCAGTAGATAGAAGAATGAATTTAAAATTTTTTCAAAATTTTATAGTTTCCATAAGTAAAACTATAAAAATAGACTTTTATATTAAGCTTGCACTATACAAAAAATCAATTATAATTTCAAAAGTAACCTCTGAAAAAGTCCCTCCGTGGACTTTTTCAGATCGCAAAACACGGGCAAAGCCCGCTGTTTTGCTCCAAAACGCTGCGAAAACCGGTGTTTTCTCCGCGTTTTGCCGGTACATCCATGTACCGGAAGTAAGCTCTGAAACTTTTTCAGAGCTTACAAAATTTAAATAATTAGGCAATGCCATAAGTACATTTTTAATACAAATCTATACAGCGGTTCAATAAGAACTACAAGCACAAGTACTTAGCCAGAAATAATAGAACGGACCCCACTCTGGCGACTTAATAACTCCTGCCGGCAGCAAAGTCCCCCTTTCACTCCCACACCGTTATCTTCTATACAGGATTCCCAGGCGAAATTCAAGGCCACTGAGCCAGAGTGCCGTTTTTTCAAATCCGCTGGAACTGCTGTCGGCGGCAAGTGGAACAAGATAGCCATCTTTTTTCCGCAATGTGAAATCGTCATTCGGGCCGGTGCCTTCCGGGTTATCGAGAAGGCCAAACTGAAACGAGCCGCCTCCCGTTATAGAAAGATTCCCCCATTTTTTTAAGTGCGCGAATAATCCAACCGAAGACTGAAAGCCAATCATGGGAGCAAACGAATACTGGCCCGTATTGCTCGTAGTGGAAACCGTGTATTGCAGATAGCCAAGATTGAGCCCGAGAGATCCTCTCAAAAATAGAAATCCCGGCATCACATAGTAATGATACACGAGGGCTGGTTCCACGACAGATAGCCCGGCAACCCACTGGTACGTTTTACCATCGAGCATGTACTGATTCAACGCCTGGGGGTACCAGGAATACTTTCCCGAAAGCCCAATATAATGTCTAAAAAAAGGAGATATCAGAAAGGATAAATCGCCGCTATAATAATTTCTCAAATGGCTGGAGTAGCGGACGCTTGCCTCCTTCATCCCGGTTTCATCTGCGCGGATATTCGAAAAATGCGCGTCATAGTCATCGTAAAAGCGTTTTCCCCAGGAACCGGACATGCTCGTCTCCCACTCCAGAGAATGTAATCCCAGCGTTGCCAGCAGAAATATCAGGACAAACCGCATACTCATTCCTGGAACTGCATGTCGTATAATTTTTTATACTGCCCGCTTTTGGAAAGCAGCGTTGCATGCGTTCCCGTTTCTACCACTTTTCCTTTGCTCATGACGACAATCATATCTGCTTCAAAAACCGTAGAGAGCCTGTGCGCAATCACAAATGTCGTCCTGTGTTTCATGAGCTTGCGCAGGGCCTTTTGCACAAGCCTCTCGGATTCTGTATCAAGCGCAGATGTTGCCTCGTCAAGAATCAGAATTTCCGGATCTTTCAGCAGTGCCCTTGCGATGGAAATTCTCTGGCGCTGGCCGCCCGAAAGCATGAGCCCCCTTTCGCCTACCTGCGTGTCGTAGCCACCAGGGAGTTTGGAAATAAATTCATCGGCATAAGCCATTTTAGCTGCCCTAACAATTTCGTCGCGCGAAACATCTTCCCTGCCATAGGCTATATTTTCGGCAATCGTTCCATTGAACAGAAAAACATCCTGCGTTACAATACCGATGCGCGAGCGCCATTCTTTGAGGGAATACTCTCTAATATCTTTTCCGTTGGCCAAAATTTTTCCATCGACAGGATCATAGAAGCGGGGAATTAAATCGACCAGCGTAGATTTTCCGGCACCGGAATGACCAACCAGAGCAACCATGCTGCCAACGGGAACTTCGAGCTGTATACCCCGCAGTACCTTCCGCTGCGTTCCCTCATAGGCAAAGGAAACCTTCTCGAACTGGATACTCCCGTGAAGCTTTTCCAAACGCTGCGGTGTCTGCGTTTCGTGCACTTCTCCGTGCAACTGCATGATTTCAAAAATGCGGCCGGCAGCGGCTCCAGAGCGCTGGGCATCGCTGTACCAGTTTGCAATGGCCTTGAGCGGACTCATGATCACCATGATGGTAAATAAGAAGAGGAAGAAGCTGCCGGCGCTCATCTCCCCACCAAGAATGAGAACGCCACCATAGGCAATCAGTCCCACCACAATAAAAGACGATGCAAATTCTACGATAGAGGGACCTAACACATGGTAAAACCTGTTTTTTAAAGTCTGCCTGAACAGATAATTATTTAATGAATCAAACTTTTTGGTATTATGGGTTTCCATTCCAAAGGCACGGATCACGCGGATGCCAGAGATCAGCTCGTGCATGTGTCCGTTAATGACACCCAGTCCCGTCTGTTCGTTGCCGGCGGATCTTTTTACTTTGCGTGCAATGGCATTCACGGGAAGAATGACTATGGGAACGGCAATGAACGTAATGAGCACCAGTTTATAACTGATAATGATAAGCAATCCAACATGGGTGATAATAGTAAATATGTTAAAAATAAACTTTTCGAGCAGAGTGAATGAATTGGTCACCACGGAAACATCGTTGACCATTCTGGAAGTGAGAGTTCCAGATTTTTCACGCACGAACAAAGACAAGGGCAGGGCAAGCATTCGCTGGTATAGCTCTTCGCGGATATCCCGGACAGCCCGCAAGGCGGCAGAATTGAGAAACCAGGCCGTTCCGAGCACGCTGGCCATGCGCAACAGATAGACGGGCAGTACGGCTACGGCAACCCCCACCATAAACTGGAGAGGATGGAATTGCTTCATAAACTCGTTCAACTTAAGTTTCAGAAATGCGGGAAGCCCTATGTACTTTTCTTCCAGACCGGAAACAACTGCGGGTTTTTTCATTTTGCCAACGGGCTGCAACGGCATCAGAATTTCGATTCGCTGCGGATACTTTACGGAAAGATAAGCTGCCTCCTGCGGCGTAAAGCGAAGCTGGTAAGGTTTCTCCGCCCCATACTGCAGAATGTCAAAAATGGGTTTGAGAGAAGTAAGGGCAATGCCATTAAAAACGGAGGCAAAAAGGGCCAGTACCACACCTACGACAAAAAAATTTTTATAGGGTTTTAGATAAGTCAGCAGTCTCCGGTATTCGTTCATGGTTCTCCTGCAATGGTCAGCGTATCAAATAGAATTCCGGCGGGACCAGAATATCGGCCCGTCCGTTCCTGCTCTCTGGAAAAGCGTGCAGCGGAAAAGGCATCGCGAACATTCCCCGAAACCGACCCTCCGCGAACAGGAATTTTACCGTCTTTTGTATGCAGATAGCCGAGCCGGATCTCTGCCGAAAAGGATCCCGTAAAATCGTTGGGCGAAAAGGCAGAAAACCGCACGAGTTCCAAAACGCCGGGTGAGCGCAAAGAGGCCAGGGAATCATGGCCCGCCGTTACTTCCACGTTGGAACTGGCAGAAGTGCGCGGAAGAGAGAGAATATGGGCATAACGCCCGTCTATCAGAAAATCCTTTACCACGCCCTTTTCTATCAATTCTGTTCGCGCAAGCGGAAATGCATACGAATCCACAGGGCCCGATTCTTCTCCGCCCGGCACAAAGGGATTGGATGCAAGAGAAAAAGACTCGCCTTTTCTATCTGAATAAATGCTTTCGCCCCTGCGATAGGCAGAAAATCCGTGGAACAAAGCCTGCCCGGAAAGATGCAGCATGTAGTGGTCAAAGAGCGCCGCCCTTCCCTCCTCCGAAAACAATACGGGATACGTTCCCGTTTTGGGAAGCTCTGCGTTGCCCATGTCTGACAAATACTGCTCTTCCCTTTGCAGCATTGCTTCCAAATCGACATCGTCGACATAGCGAAATGTGCGGTATTCTCCGGTCTCTGGAGTTCCATTTTTAGAGAGAAGAATGTAATCTATATGCAGGCGGGATTCCTGCCAGGTCGCCCAAAAGCCGCTCTGGTTATGCACGCTGTTTTGAGTCGTTTCTGCAAAAATTTCCCAGGAAGCCAGGGAAGAATTTCGCAGTTTTTGGGCAGCGCGCGACATGGTTTCGTTGAGAAGCGCCGGAAGATCCTCGTTAACCTTAGCGTCATGCCAGGAATCGGATTGCGGAATCAGGGTTCCAGCAGGAGGAAACAGGTATTCGGGCGAACTGGCCCACGATGCAAGAGCAGAGGCGCGGGACAACAGGCGCGGCAGAGCCGTAAAGGGAGGGTGCAACTGGAGATGGCTTTCGCTGAACGTTGTTTCTTTTTTGTGTAAACGCAGGGACACTTCGTTTTTGAAAACATTGCGCAGCGCCTCAGGAACGCCGCGCGCTATATATAGTTCTTTTCGCCGCAACTGCTTCTCGTAAAGCTGGTAATTCCAAAAGCCTGCCAGGCGGACGGCTTCTTCTAATTCGCGGACGGGTACAAGCATATTGTCAGTTGCTGAATCAGATTTTGTTTGAAAACGAGTTTTTTCCTTAAAATGTGACCTATGCAAGTAACCGTATCCATACCTGCCACCTCTGCCAATATCGGGCCGGGCTTTGATGTCTGGGGTATGGCTCTGCGCCTTCGCAACGAATTCACGGCCCGCTTCAGAAGCAACACAGGCAGCTCCCTTTGCCGGGTCACGTGGGACATTATTTCCATAGCCGCCGATCTCGAAAGCCAGGAAGGCAAGTCTGTGCTGCCGGCGACAGACGACAATCTGGTCTGCCAGAGCTACCGCAACCTGATGCAGGAAGCCGGCGTGACTCCCATCCCACTGGATCTGCACATTACCATCCGCATTCCACTGGAACGCGGACTCGGCTCTTCTTCTACGGCCATTCTCGCGGGAAAAACTATAGCCAACGAGGCTCTCCGCGAATTTTACGAGCGACCATATTCCATGGATGAACTTTTCAATATTGCGGTAAAGGCAGAAGGGCACCCGGACAACCTGGCTCCCGCCCTGTTTGGAGGATGGATCCTCAGCCTCCTCGATGCAAATACAGGATCTTACTATCCATTTTCTCTGCCCGTGCGCGCACCTGTACTGATTGCCGGCGTAATTCCTGCCATTAAACTTTCCACAGAAAAAGCCCGGCAGGTGATCGCTAAAGAGTACAGTTTTGACACGCTGATTTTTCAGCAATCCCGCACGGCTCTGCTGCCGCATTTGCTGTCGCTCCCCGAATGGACTACGGCAGACAAAGAAGGCTTTCGCCTAGCCATGGAAGAAAAAATCCACCAGGAACGGCGCGCCACATTTATACCCGGCATGCGCGAAACCTTTGCCTATTGGAAATCTCTGGGCGCTTACGGCTCGTATCTCTCCGGCGCGGGCACCACACTTCTCGCCTTTTGGCCCAAAGATGCAGATCCCCTGAGCCTTCATCTCGCTGCCGAGTTTTCTTCGCGCAACATTGACGCCATTCCCTTCCGTGCAGACATAGACCGCGAAGGCCTTACGATAACAAAGGCGTAAGCCTACCCAAGTTTCGCCCAAGCCTGAGGATAGCCAAAAAGAAGTGGACATAGTGGTAGCCACAGGCGTACCCAAGTAGGCGGGGCTCTTTGAAACTTAGTTTAGCAGGACATGAAATGGAGTTTTCCGCACTGCGTGCGGAGGCAGAGCTCTTTTGCCGGCAGGAATTAATTTGTCGCCAAAGTGGCAACCGCTCTATTGACCGTTCTGGTGCCGTGCGCTTTTTGTTCTTATGGAAACCTCTAAATTTTTTTTTACGCTTTCTTAGCGCAGTATCTAAGTAAGCTCTGAAAAAGTTTTGCCTTCGGCTCGCTTCGCGTTC
>DYKF01000261.1 GCA_020722745.1 Caldithrix sp. | reverse complement strand
AGATTATGTCACATTCTATCAATTGGGTAGATACTAAAAATTCCAAGATTATGTCACATACAGAAAGGAGACATAAAACGTTCTAAAATGTTAAACTTAGGAGGTTGTTGCTTTTAACAGGCTGTTAGTGCTTTCGGTAATGCCCTTCGGGCGGATATTGTCTACCGGAAGGCAAAGCAAAAATCTAAAGGGGCAGCCGTTCTTGTGAACATTATCGTCGACCATATTCATTCGTTCTCATGAAACCGCGTTTTAGACTTTTCTCAATAAATTTAATTTTTTTCTGTGTCAGGGAATAATTCCATACTCTCGAAGCTGGCTTTCCGTTAATCCGGTTATTTCCAAAATAGCGACAATTTCATATTGCGTGACAGCACAAGTACGCTGCGCCACTCGGCACAGGCACCGCTTTGGCGACAAAACAAGGTTACCTGGCAGTGCTCCCCGCTAAGCCTGCCCTGAGCTTACCGAAGGGGGTAGAGCTCCCCTACTCAACGGCCATGCCGTTAGCTTCTAACACCGCTACCATCTCTGTATAGTTGCGAATAAAAATGGGATCCTTGCCGCGAATGACAAGAGTCGCATGAAAACGTTTTAAGGGAATATCCGGAAGCTCTGCCTTGTTTGTGATAATGCCCATGGAATAGGAATACTTTTTAATTTTGGGCTTCATAAATATATCCATTACAAACTGGGGAACGGCGGTCATATCGGCCAGATATACAATTCCATGCTTATCCATCCACTTTTGTCCATGCTTTTCAAAATGATCGTGAAATTTGGCCGATACACCTTTTTCGGCAGAAAACAGTAGAATCTGTGTTTGCGCGTCTACTTTGAGATCGCGGTTTTTTTGATCTTTATAACTACCCTGTGGAAAGTCTGCTGCGAACAATACAGCTCCGAAAAAAAACAGGGGCAATATGCGTTTCATGCGATATCCTTACTAGGGAATGCAGGCTGTCAAGAAGGTTGACACAGGCAGCCCTTATTTTGGATTACTTACCATGGACATATATCTGCGCCTTGTCGGCGTTTCCCTTATACTCTATATGCTGAGCCGTGGCAGCAGCCAGTTCTCGCCACGCGACTGGTTTCGCATGGCTCTTTTGGGCGCTGTAATTGGCAGCATGGGAACAGAAGTCTTAAGCACCATTGCTGTGCGGTATCTTACAGACGGAGCTGTGCTTGCAACCTGGATGGTTCCCTGCATCACACTCGCGGTACTCTATCCATACGACAAAATTGATTCGGCGAAAACGCAGATTCGCAGTGCTTTATTTCTTTCCGTTGCCCTGCTTGCGTTTAACGGACCTTCCGTAACTGCTGCAGCCATCGCTGGATTTATTTACTCGGCTCTTCCGCGCGGAAAATGGTATCCCCAAGTGGCAGCCGTGGCAACCTTTTCCGTGACTTTAATTGGAGCTTTTGTTGACATTCGTATTTGACGCGAAGCGCTTATACTTGTCCAGCGGTTTCCTCGCGCGTATAGAAATCGGGAGACGGCGTTGCAATATAGTATCCCTGTCCATAGTCAATACCAAACGAAGATAGTTCTTTCCAGGAAGACTCGTCTTCGACAAATTCTCCGATAGTTTGAACGCCAAGCTCTTTTGCAAGAGTAATAATACTCTTGATAAAAGCCCGGTCAATGCGGTTGGTGCTCACATTGCGGATAAAGTCACCTTCGATTTTAATATAGTCTATGGGGAATTGCTTGATATAGTGATAACTCGAAAATCCAGATCCAAAATCGTCTATGGCAAATTTGAATCCCTCCTCGCGCAATCTCATGACAAACTTTTCTAATATGGATAGGTTCTTTACCGTGTCCCTTTCTGTCAGTTCAAAAACAACATTGGCAGGCGGAATTTTGTATTCCTTCGCTAGAGCGCTAAGATTTTCAATAAAGTCTTTAACAGTCATGGATCGCGGAGACAAATTCACAAAAAGTATACCCTTATAATTTGTCTCTTTAATTTTCTGGAAGGCTTTGCGCAACAGAATATAATCGAGCTTTTGCACAATGCCGAGCGTTTCTGCAATATCAATGAAGTCATTGGCCGCAATAATTCCGTTTTCAATTTGTATGCGCATCAGCATTTCGTGGATGGGAATCTCTCCCGACTTTACATCTTTGATAGGCTGAAAAAAGAGTCTTCTGATCCCTTCAAGAAAGCCAGCATGTCTTCGCGGCCCAGCCCATTCTCATAATCTGGAACATGGAATGGAATACCTGTCTTGAAATACCCGCTGCAGTTCTCTGGGCATTCTCTTTTACATTGTTTTCAAAAAGAAACTTCACTGCAAAAGCAAAGAGAATAAAAACAGTGAGGGCAATGGCAGCAGAACCGGCTATGATATACGTTCTCAGGCTTTTCATGGATATTCCGGTATGACCACTCCTGTCAACATGTCAAAGACATTCTAATGACACGACAGACAACCTATTCAGACGAATCGCGAAAAACCCACTGCCTCAAGAAAAAGAAATTGATTAAACCACCCAGACCGGCACCCAGGCCTTTTCCGAGCATCGTGAGGAGATTATTATTCCAGCTTTCCCGGAAAAGAGCCAGCAAAATATCTGAAAAAAGAATGGCTCCACCCACATCGACAACAAACAGAATAGCACTGGCTATCGCATATTTCCAATAGGTGCGCTTTTTCTGGCCTGCCTCAAAGGTAATATTTTTGTGAAACAGAAAAGAGAAGATCATGGTAGAGGCAATAAAGCCAACCAGAATGGCTGGATTTTTGGGAACAGCCATTCGAATCAGGATGTAGATGAGCAGAACGTCAAACAGAAAGGAGGCGACTCCTCCTACTGAATATTTTATGAACTGCGTACGCAGTTTAAGATGGGCAATTTCCTGAGCCGAATAAGGCATAGTTAGAGAAATTTATTCCCGATTCACGTGGCAAGCGAAAAAAGATTGGCCCGCCACGAAATCGTATATCTTAAGTAGGGGCTGAAAAAGTC
>DYKF01000029.1 GCA_020722745.1 Caldithrix sp. | reverse complement strand
CTGTCGCTTTACCATTTTGCGAAGAAAGAATCGCCAGCGGAAAATTATTTTGCTGGATATAATAAGCACCTTAATTTTATCCTATTAATAAAGATTTAATAGAACGGTTACCCTTCCGGGTTTTTGCTTTGTCTTTCGGCAATCCATATCCGCCCGAAGGGCTCCTTGTCTGCCTGACGACCTTCTCACTATAAAAGGTTTTCTGCCGCACAGCCCCTCTGGGTTGCATACATGCAAATAAAAAACTGCTTGCCAGCGTCTCTGCCGTTAAAAGGATGGCAGGAAAATTAAAGATTAGAAAAGGACAGGCGCAATGATAACAAAGGAAAGCAAAACTAAGATTGTATCTCAATTCCAGAAACACGATAAGGATACAGGGTCCGCCGAAGTACAAATTGCCATTCTCACAGGGCGCATCAATGAACTCAAAGACCACTTCCACAAACACAGCAAAGACCACCACTCCCGCCTGGGTCTCCTGAAAATGGTGGGCCGCAGAAGAAGACTCCTTGACTATCTCAAGAGAAGCGATGTTGAAGGATACAAAAAAATTATCGCTGAACTCGGCATCAGAAAATAATTTCCGGTAGCCATCTGGCTTTTTTGGCAGCTTTAGACTTGTGCCTGTTCTGTGCGAGGAAACATGCTGCAAAAAGAATCCATCTCCGTTAATAACACGGAATACTCAATCGAAACGGGCGTCTGGGCAAGACAGGCAGGCGGCTCCATCGTTCTGCGCTGGAATGATCTCGTCTTGATGGCCAACGCTACAGGCGCGAAAACAGCTCCTGAAGATATAGACTTCTTTCCCCTCACGGTAGAATACCGCGAAAAATATTACGCTTCCGGTTATATCCCGGGCGGCTATATTAAACGCGAAGCCCGACCATCCGAAAGAGAAATTCTTGCTTCCAGGGTAACAGACCGCCCCTTGCGTCCCCTCTTTCCAGAAAATTATTTCAACGAAGTACAGATTTTTGTCAACCTGCTTAGCTCCGACGGCAAAATGAGCGGCGATGTTCATGCAATTACGGCTGCTTCCGCTGCTCTCATGATCTCGGATTTGCCATTTCACGGACCAGCCGCCGGTGTGCGCGTAGGTCGCGTTGGCGGCAGTTTGGTACTGTTCCCGAATAATGACCAGTTAGAAAAATCCGACCTTAACCTTACTCTCGCTGGAACCGAAAAAGCGGTGACAATGATTGAAGGTAATGCCGACCAGCTCACCGAAGAAGAAATGCTCGAGGCTGTAAAATTTGGGCACCAGGAAATTGTGCGTCTCTGCCAGCTTCAGAATGCACTGGCAGCGAAGGTATCCAAACCCAAAGTGGAAGTACCTGCCAAACCGGATTACTCCGATCTCGAAAAAGCCGTGCGCGAATTCGCCTTTCCGGAACTCGCGGAAGCAAACTCTGTGGCAGGAAAACATAACCGACAGGCCGCTATTGACAGTCTTCGCGAAAAAACTCTGGAATCTCTCAAAAATCTTTTTGGAGAAGATCCAGAAGCTTCGCGCAAGCTGAAAATCGCAGCTCATCTCTTCGACGAACTCGAAGTGGAAGTAGTGCGCGACCAGATTTTTACAAAAGGTATCCGCGCTGATGGCAGATCTCTCGAAGAAATTCGCCCTATCAGCATAGAAGTTGGCGTTCTACCGGGAACCCATGGTTCAGCCGTATTTACGCGTGGAGAGACCCAGGCACTTGGCGTGACCACGCTCGGCACGGAAAACGCTGCCCAGCAGAGCGACGGCATTGAAGGCGTTAAATC
Source organism: Caldithrix sp. (assembly GCA_020722745.1). Lineage (GTDB taxonomy): Bacteria > Spirochaetota > Leptospiria > Turneriellales > Turneriellaceae > DYKF01. The sequence goes on along the minus strand of DYKF01000029.1, from coordinate 17,958 downwards.
CCAGCGTTTTTATCTGCACTACAATTTCCCGCCTTTCAGCGTGGGAGAAGTCCGTCGCTATACGGGCCCAGGAAGACGCGAAATTGGCCACGGCAAACTGGCAGAAAATTCACTCATTTCACAGATTCCTGACGATGCTTCTTTCCGCTACGTTATTCGCGTCGTTTCCGAAATCCTGGAATCCAATGGTTCCTCTTCCATGGCTTCTGTGTGCGTTGGCTCTCTCTCCATGATGGACGCAGGCGTGCCTCTCAAAAATGCCGTTGCCGGTGTAGCAATGGGGCTTATCACGCGCGGAGAAGAATTTGCCGTCCTGACCGATATTGCCGGTCTTGAAGATCATTTTGGCGACATGGACTTTAAGGTCGCAGGTACGCGCAAGGGAATTACTGCATTCCAGCTCGATTTAAAAGTTCAGGGAATCAGCTATGCCATTATGGAAAAAGCGCTTGCCCAGGCAAAAAAAGGACGCCTTGAAATTCTGGATAAAATGGACGCAGCCATATCCGCCCCACGAACAACTGTTTCAAAAAATGCGCCTCAAATCACTACTCTCAAAATTGATCGTGACCGCATTGGCGAGTTGATTGGACCTGGTGGGAAGAACATTCGTTCCATCATTGAAAAATCCGGTGCCGAGATCAACGTAAACGACCATGGCGAAGTGACCATTGCGGCCCGCAATGAAAAATCTGCCGCAATAGCGAGAAGCATGATTGAGGGCCAATTTGCAGAAGTGTCAGAAGGGGAAATCTACGAAGGAGCCGTTAAGCGCATAGAAGCCTATGGCGCCTTTATTGAAGTTCTCCCTGGTAAAGATGGCCTCTGCCATATTTCCAAAATTGCTGACCGTCGCATTAACGACGTTCGCGAAGTCCTCAAAGAAGGGGATATCGTAAAAGTAAAAGTGATAGGCGTTGACCGCCAGGGCAAAATTTCCCTTTCCATTAAAGACGTTTAATGGACGGAATTTTTTCCACCACTCTCGGGAATGGCCTGCGCGTCGTTCTCGATAATATCCCCGCTCGGCGCATGGTCGCAGCGGGACTCTGGTTTCCCTTTGGATCCCGTTTTGAAAATCCTCAACAAGCCGGTTATGCGCACTTTATAGAGCACATGCTCTTTAAGGGAACGCAAAACAGAACCTACAGTGATATTTCCCGTGCCATAGACCGCCTTGGCGGAACCATGAACGCCTCTACCTCTAAAGAAATCACCAACTACTATGTCACTCTTCCCGCACGCCACATTGGCGTTGCCCTCGATGTTTTGGCTGATATGTATTTTCGCTCCACGTTTCTACCCAAAGAATTTGAAACGGAAAAAAATGTCATTCTCGAAGAAATTCGCATGACCCAGGACGACCCTGACGAATTAATATTTGATCTCGTTTACGAAAACATACACAGAGGAACCGATCTGGCTCACTCCATTGGCGGAACTCTGCCATCCATTTCTGAATCTGACCGCGATTCCCTGTACTCTTTTTATTTGTCTTCGTACGGTCCGCAGAACGCTGTTCTTTCTCTGGCCGGCGGCCTGTACAGTAACGAGTCCGAAAAACAGCAGCTCCTGGACTCTATCGAGAAAATGTATAATCATAAGGGAGATTTTACCGGTAGTGCCAGCATGGCATCGCTTCAACGGCCATCTCCCGTTAAAACCGGGAATCTGCTTCACCACGCAAAAAAGTTGGAGCAGGTACAGGTATTTTTTTCCCTGCCTGGGCAACCCTATTCCCCCGAATATAAACCGGCTCTCGACCTGTACTCCAATCTCATGGGCGGAACCATGTCTTCGCGCCTCTTTAGAATTTTGCGGGAAGAACGTGGTCTCGCCTATTCCGTTGGTACATTACTCACACATCATGCTCTCGAAGGCAGTTTTTCTGCCTACTTTTCCACTTCTAAAGATAAGCTCGAAGAAAGTTTTACCGTGCTCGCAGAAGAAATGGAAAAATCTATAAAAGAGTCAATTCCAAAAGAAGAAATCAGGGAAGCCATGAGCGGATTATCGGGAGCCATGGAAATGAGGATGGAGGGTACGTATGCCCATGCCAGCTTTAATGCAAAGTCACTTTTATATTTTTCCAAATCCGTGGACTGGACAGACGCAGTACGGCGCATAGAATTGTACGAACCAGAGAATCTCCAGAAAGAAGTCGCAGAACTGACTGGTGACTTTCACCCCGCTATCACTTCTCTGGGTTCTATTAAAGAAAAGCAAATGCAGAAGCTCGCACAAGGCACCGGAATATTGCCCGGGCGCTGATTCAGACATGGCCAACAAGTATTCGAATCTGGTAGAACTATTCTCTCTGGTACTGTTTACTCCAGTCGCGCAATGTAGCTGCAAGCGTCTCGAAACCGGAATGACTCTCAAGCTGCTCCAGAGAGTACGGAAGTCTCCACGACCAGTTGCTGTCTGCCACGGTTCCTGGAATATTGATTCTCTCTTCGCGGGGGCTTTGAACGGAAAGGCCTTCTACGGCTGCCATTAAATCCTGGAACGGCAGAATGACAAGGCGCGAAGCAGAAGAATACAATCCGGAAAGTATTTGTATTGCAAGAGCAGTATTTAAGCTCTGCGAATAATCATATCCTCTTTCGTTTGCATAATATTGTTTGTCCTGTTCTTCTTCCCACCAACCGCGCAGCGTGGAGGAATCGTGGACAGAAGAAGTGGCAACTGATAAAACCGGGTACGCGGACAAGTCTGTAAAGGGAGCGGGAGCTTCGCGGTAATCGCGGGCCCAGCGCTCTACTCTGAGCGATAAAATGCCGAGTCGCTCAAGAACAGGGGCCACGCAACCAGGAACGGCGCCAAGATCTTCTGCACAGTAAAGAATATCAGAGGAAGATTTCATGGCAGACAAAATTTTCTCGGCCTGTCTTTCCCACTCCTTCTCTGAATCTTTATATTTTTTTACTGTTAGTCTATCTAACCGTTCTTTTTCTTCTCCCGATAAAGAGGCATAGGCAGAGGACGACGAGGCATACCAAGCTGGAAAAAAAGAATCGTTTACGGAGATCAAAGCAACATCCCGAAAAAATTGCAATATAGTATTCCGCACATCCTCCGAAAATTTCATTCCGTAGATAGTTTCTTCACCAGATATTACCGGCGAGAACTGATACAATTCTTCGTTTCCAACTCTTTCGAAGAGGTAATCAAAATCTTTATCTGAAATGTTCTGTTTCACCCATTCCAGTTTTTGAGCAGGAATATGAGCTTTTGACAGCCAGGCAATGCGCGCGTCGTTAAATCCTGCGTCATGCAGCTCTCGCCTCGTAATATACTCGAAAGGAGAAAAATATCCGAGAACGCCGCTTCTATGCTCGGCAGGGATCTGGTATATGCGAAAAAATCCGAGAACATGGTCAATGCGCACGGCATCAAAAAATCGGGAGGCATAAGACATTCTCTGCTTCCACCATGCAAAATCTGTTCTGCTGTGCTGCTCCCAGTTATAAACGGGAAAACCCCAGTTTTGTCCCTGTGTGGAGAACATGTCGGGTGGAGCTCCGGCCTTTACATCCATCCGAAATAAATCGGGAAAAGCCCAGACATCGGCAGAATCCTCGCTCATGAGAATGGGCACATCTCCCTTGAGGGCCACAGAGAAGCTGGACAGCTCCTGTACTGCTTCCAGTAACTGGCTGTACGCAACATACTGTACCCATGAGTGGAATACTGTTTCATCCTGTTTTTCCGATTCTATTTTTTGTATCGCAGAAGGCGTACAGATGGAACAATGTTCCCATTCTTTCCAGTGCTTTTCACCATTTTCGGTGCGCAACACCATAAACACAGAATACTCTTTAAGCCAAATATTCTCCGATCGAAATATCTTAAATGAATCATCACGCAAAATCTTCTTTTGATTTTTTGCAAAGTATTCTCTGAGAGCCTGCATTTTAAGACGGTATACCTGCGGGAATAAAACACGCTCTCCCTGTGGGCATTCCGGAAGTTTCTGCCAGTTTTCCAGACGGGACAGCCGTATATACGCGGGAGACAGCGCATTGGCAGACAAGGCACTGTAGGGAGCAGCCGAAGCTCCGCTGTCGTTAATGGGCAGCAACTGGATGACTTTTAATCCCGCTTTTGACAAATATCTGCCAAACGTAACGAGATCGTAAAATTCTCCGATTCCGCAGCTTTCCGCGCTGTGCAGTGCCGAAAGTGGAATGGCCGTTCCAGCAAGCCGCCTGCCGTGCAGATTCATTTCTGCTCCCGGAAATCTTCGAGAGAAAACAGACTGTGGAGCATTACACCTTCGGCAGTTAAATTTTCCCGCCCGCCCTCTTTGCGATCGAGAACGCAAAATGCATAATGGGGATTGTATTTGAGCTCTTTCATCGCGTTGAAAGCCTGAAGAGTAGACCCTCCCGTAGTAATAACGTCATCGATGAGTACGACGAGAGGATCGACCGGCAGCCTCGATAACAATCCTTCGGCCCTTTTTCCGGAGCCATGATCCTTAGCCACTTTGCGCACGACGACAGGATAGATTTGTTTTCCCCTGCGATGTGCTTCCAGAACAATAGCGTAAATAAGGGGATCTGCTCCCATCGTAAGACCCGCAACCGCATCGGGAAAACGTCCCAGAGTTTTTTCCATATCTGCGAGAAGAAGTTCTGCTGCCGTTTCCAGAAAAGCTGGATTCAAAAGGGTTTTTTTTAAGTCAAAATAATAGGGACTTTTTTTACCCGAAGCAAGCGTAAACATTTCGACATGATTTTCTCGGTAGGAATGTTCCTGTATGGCTGTTCTAAGAGCGTCTTTCTTCATTTTTATCTCCTGTCTTGCTGCCTCCTCAAAAAAGAAAGCGATGGCTTTTTCTCCGGTTTCGCTGAGCGATACTGTTTCATTATTTACGTATGTCTGAATATGCGATTCAAGGACGGATTCACTGATCTCCTGGGAATATTCCCGTATATAGGGAAGCATGCCGGAATAATCGGCATCTTTTTTTTCCCTGTGTTGCAAGGCCCTGCGTACACTGTTTTGCAGATGGTTTTCTAAAAGCTGCGCAATGGCTGGCTCCATAGATTTACGCATGAAAATTCCACCTAAGGGAACTGGGAAACCCGTATTTGTCTCCCAGAATTCTCCGAGATCCTGTAACAGATGAAGGCTCTGCTCCTGGTAAACAAATCGTCCTTCGTGGATGACAACGCCCGCATCTACACTGTTGTTTTGAACCGCATCCATGATGTCCGAAAAAACCATGAATTCTTTTTGCACTTCAATTTCTGGAAATGATTTTTCCATGAAGAAATTAAAAAGAACATGGGCGGTTGTGTCTTTTCCCGGTAAGGCAACCCGCCAGAGCGGCAAATTGGGGAATGTATTTTTTCGAGAAATAAGAATTGGCCCCGCTCCGAACCCGATAGCAGAACCAGACCGCATAATCGTATACCGATCGCGAATTTTTAATCCTGTATAATAGGATGCCTTCACAATATCAAATTTTCCTTGGAGAGCTTTTTCGTTGAGCTGCTGGATATCGAGATAATGCGTTTCAAACTCTATGCCCTCGGGAGGCTCATGCAGAAAATAATAGAAAGAAAACGTATCGTTGGGACAAGAACTTATGGCGACGCTGATTTTCACTGTTTCATTCCGGCTGAATCGAGAAACTGTTTTAGCGTGGACGAAGAATCTGCTTCGGCAGCAATCACGAACGATTTTTGTGTCCAGATTTTTCCGGCAAAGCCTTCGGGGGTTTCGTAATCGAGCCGGTGTTCCGTTGTATTTTTTTCGCGAAACATAACGGGGTCTGCAGAAAGCACGGAGTTTTTCTTTTTCAACCAGAAAGCGGCTGAAAGAGCCGGATCGCGAAATTCAAAAATTTCCAGCGATACCCGTGCAGCATACAGGCCCCGCCTGTAATCCGTGAGCCCTTCTGGTTTCTCGTTCAGATTTTTGTAAATTTCCACACGGTCTGCCATAAAACTACCCGGAAATGCTTCGTCTATATTCTGAAACGCAAGAGATACTTCGCTCGCTATTTTGGAGCCACCGCACTGCATGGCAGATAAAAGTAAAAAAGTGAAGAAAACTATTTTGCGAACCATACAGGAAAAGGATAAACTCTCCGTGCTGTGTCAAGTACGTAATATTCAATTCTTCTTGACCACGCAAAAGAATCAGATAAAAGTCGCTCATGCAGAAAAAAATACGCCTGTATATCCCGCCGGATAAAGTGAGAGAGCCAATCATTTTCAAAATGGTGACAAAGTACAATCTGGAACCAAACGTAATAGAGGCAAACATCCACCAGGGGAGTATAGGCGAAGTACTGCTCGAACTCAAGGGAACACCGGTCGATATTGAAAGCGGCATTCTGTTTCTGCGCGAACTCGACATAAAACTGGAAGAGCTTCCTTGAACGAAATCCTCCCCTTTCTGCTCCCCGTCGCAGGGGTTGTCATCGGGTATGCGTCATCGCTTTTTGGCGTGGGTGGCGGATTTTTTTTCACGCCGTTTTACCACGCTATCTTGGGACTGCCCGCAGCGGACGCGGTCGCTACATCCATGCTGCAAACGCCCGTGCAGGCCGGATCTTCGGTTCTTGCCTTCCAGAAAAAAAACAATCTGCAATGGAAAATGGGAATGGTGCTCGGAGGATTCTCTTTATTGACGACATTCTTTTCGGCACAATGGATATCCTCTTTTCAAAAGACAGATTTTGGGAAACTGAGATTATGGCTGGGACAAACCGGCGCGGACTGGCTCGTCATCCTCGTCTATGCCGCCACAATGATTTCTCTTTCATTTTATTCTCTCTTACAGTTGCGCCGGTCCAAACCGCCGGAACAGGAAGCTCCGGTACAAAAATGTTTCGTAATGAAAAATGTTTTGTACTCCGCAGGGTTGGGCGCTTTTCTGGGAGTGTTCTCTCCGCTTGCGGGCGTTGGCGGTGGGCTCATCGCCGTACCGTTCTTTATGCACGTCTGTAAAATGAATCCGGCTGCCGCCGTAAGCAACAGCAATGTCTATATTCTCGTTCTGTCTGTGTTTGCCGCTTCCGTTTATCTGGTAACCGGAACGGGTAAACTCCCCTATGCCCTGCTGGCTTCCCTGGGCGTTTTTCTGGGGGCACAAATGGGATCCCGCCACGTGATTGCCATACATCCGAAAAAGCTCAAAACGGCGCTCGCCTTTTTTCAGATGGGCGTCGTCTTTTTTTATATCCCCGTTAAACTTCTTCTGTAAATGCCGAAAATCAACACACACTTCTTATGAAAAACCGAAAACTGATTCTGACCCTCGCTCTGTTTCTCCTTACCGCCATTCCCTTTGCGGTCTATGTGTGCGCTGGCGCTTCCGAAAAAAAAACTGAATTATCAGAACCAGTTCCCGCACCCAAAGCGTGGAACGAACAACGCGGGATTCCCGTTCTATGCTACCACCAGATTGTACGGAGCGACGCAGAAGAATCAGACTACGCTATCAGTCTGGCGGATTTTAAGGTACAACTCAAATATCTTAAAGACAATGGCTACCGCTCCATCACGCTCGGCCAAATGGAGGAATTCATAAAAACGGGAAACACGCCTAACGGGCATCCTCCCGAAAAACTTGTGCTGATTACTTTTGACGACGGCCTTCGCGATTTTCCCGAGCTGGCAGCACCGGCCTTGGAACAGTATGGATTTCGCGCCGTTCACTATATATACCCAACCTATCTGATGGCCAGAAAGAAGAGAGCCATGCAGTGGAGCAATATTCCCGCCATGGAAAAGCGCGGCCACGAAACGGGATCCCATACCTACTGGCATCCTCTCCTGAACACACTCAACGAAAAAGAAGAAAGAAATCAGTTTGTTTTATCTCAAAAGAAAATAGCACAGAATACAGGCGTCACCGTGCACAGTCTTGCCTATCCCTTTGGGGTCTATACGGATAGAAGTCCGGCGCTGTTGCGCGAATCCGGTTACCGCACGGCGTTCACTATTTTTCCCGGAGAAAATCTTCCCGGCGCAGATCCCTACCATCTCAACCGCTTTCTCGTTCCGGGCACATACTCGCTTTCTTCGTTTGTGGCAAATCTCAAAAAAAGAAGTCTGCCCGTGCAAAATATTAACCCGCCTCCCGGAACGTTTATTCCTTTCTCGCAGGCTTTATCGGTGGTTCTCCCCACGGGACTTTCGCCCGAACAGATGTCTCTGCACGTGTTCAGCAAACGGCAGAATTTTTCTTACGATGCAGCGACAGGAAAACTAACCGCCACGATTGCGCGCTCTTCCAAAAAAATGAGCATCGTGAGAATTACTGTGAAAACAGGGGAACAGAGCTATACAAAAGAGTGGCTTTACAACCATCGTCTGTAAGTAGATTCTAAAAAAAAATTTGCTCTGCCGTCCCTGGAAGACTGGATATTGATTATTACTCGTGCAGTGCTTTACCATGGTAGAACTGGAAAAAGCCTTTACCCGCCGTCGAAAGCCGAAAGAGTGAAACATGCATTTTGCTGATCTCCTGCGATCCTCTTTGTCTTCGCGCGATGAATTCTGGACCCAGTTTACCCATCTGGCACCATCGGATATCCGCAGAGAAACCCTCCATGCCGTTTTACTTGCCCTTCCCCTGCCCATCCTGTTTTTCGCAGCGTTGGAAATTATGGGCAAATTCACGCTGATGAGTCTGACCAAAGCGATGCTCGCACCTGTCATTCTTGTCGCAGGAATGATCGCCTTGTTTTACGTAATATCTCTTTTTCTACGGGGAACGCTTCAACTGAAAGGAGTGCAGCCGGGCAAAGACCAGATCTATCGCATGGTCTTCATGAGCGGGCTTCCAATGCTTGCAGGAACTCTTTTCTGGATATTTCCCCTAGTTGCCCTTTTGCTCTACGCTCTTCTCACAGGCCGTTTGCTCTTTGTTCTAACGGGTGGACTGAAACACGCTTTTGCACTGACAGACGAACAAGCCTGGAAAATTACAGCGACCAGCATGGTGGCCACGGGATTGGCTGGTCTGTCTCTGCTTCTTTTGGCCACTTTGATTACCTCAATTCTGTAACTATCTCTTTATTTACTTTACAAATACAGTATATAAAGAGATAGAGTTTTCATTATGAGCACTGGCAAAATCTATCCCTTTAAACCCGGTCAGGGAAACCTTGGCGAGCACAAGGCAAAATCTAAACGAGTCAATTCTGAGCTGGGAAAAAATTCTCTCACAGAAAAACAGCAGACTATTCTCGATTTTATCAGAGACCATATTGAATCGGTGGGATACCCGCCAACGATTCGCCAGACTGCAACGTACTACTCCATTTCAGCTAAAGCAGCACACGACCATGTTCGCGCCATTGCCCGCAAAGGATACATCAATCTTTCCCCTGGTTTTGCGCGCGGCATTGAACTCGTGAAAGACGAAGACGATCACGTAGAAACAGTGACAATTCCTCTGCTCGGAAGAATCGCCGCCGGCGTGCCCATTCTCGCAGAAGAAAACATAGATGAAAAAATTGCACTGCCAAAATCCTTTGTGCCGCCTACAGGAAATATGTTTGCCCTCCAGGTAAGAGGAGACTCCATGGAAAAGGCCGGAATTTTCGATGGCGATATAGCCGTACTGCGCCAGGTAACCAATTACGCCATTGAAGTGCGCGACGGAGATATCGTGGCTGCGCTCATCGATGGCAGTGCAACGCTAAAGACGTACCGCTCAAAAGGGAAACAGCTTTTTCTCCAGCCAGAAAACGACCGCTACAGCAATATTCCGCTCACCGGAAAAGATCCCGTTTCCATTGTCGGAAAACTGAGCGGAATTTATCGCAAGTACTGATGGAAATCGGAGTCAGAAAGAGCATTCTGCTCGTCTTGGATTCACTCGGCGTGGGCGAACTCCCCGATGCAGCCAATTTTAACAGTCGCGGCGCCAACACACTTGCCCACATAGCGGAGTCCCTTCCGCAGGGGCTGCAACTTCCCAATCTTTCGCAGATGGGTCTTGGCAACCTTACGTATGCCAGGGGACTCCAGCGCTTTGCAGAGACAACAGGTTTTTTTGGAAAAGCGAGGCTTCGCTCCGGCGGAAACGACAGCCTAAGCGGACACTGGGAAATGGCAGGTCTATCCATTGTAGAGGGATTCACATCCTTCCAGAATGGGCCCGGCGATATTTTACTGGCCAAAGCAGAGCAACTTGCAGGGACAAAATTTCTGGTGTTTCGCGTGGGCGAAAACCACGATCCCACTGTAGATATTATGTCACAATATCTCGTGGAGCATAGAATCACGAAACAACCCATTCTGGTTTGTTCTGGCAGCTCCATTTTACAGATTGCGGCACATCCCCAGGTAATGCCCAAAGAGGAGCTTTTTACCATACTCAAAAATTTGTCTCCTCTCACCAAAAAATTTAATATTGCCAAACTTTCTGCCATCCCCATGGCGGGAGAACCCGGCAATGTTCAATTTTTATCGGAAGAACAACAGGAAATTCATCTTCCTCCCGTGCAGCCAACGCTGTTTGACATGCTGAATGCACGCGGGATACCCGTGATTGGTGTGGGCAGAATCCGCGATATGTTTTCCGGACAGGGGCTAACCGATACAGTACCGGCAGACAACAACCAGGAAGTTATTTCCACTGTTATGCAGTTGCTCCGCGATTCCGAAGTAAACCGCGAAGGGCAGGCGGTAATCGTAGCCAATCTGTACGATTTCGATAAATACTATTCGCACCCCCGGGATCCTCTCGGTTACGCCAATGCTCTCGCAGAATTTGACGACATGCTTCCTCGCCTTAAGCGCGCCATGGAAAATGAAGACGTTCTCTATTTGACAGCAGACCATGGAGGAGATCCAACCTTTCCTGGAAACGATCACACGAGAGAGCATGTACCCATCCTGGTATTTTCACGGATGATTCAACCGCAAAAGAATGCTTCTCTTGGCGTCCGTAAAACGCTGGCCGATGTTGCCCAGACTGTTGCCGAATCCTATGATCTCGGAGCCCATTATGCAGCCGACAGTTTCTGGGGAGATATGGTTGCGCACATGTAGTCGTTAGAAAGTTTGCCCTATGCATTTTCGGGAATCCATGACCATTGCAGAAGCGCTTCGAACTCATCCAGACGCTTCACTCGTACTCGACAGTTACGGCCTCACTGGCTGCACCCGCTGCGGCATCAACCAAGTGGAAACTCTTGCTCAGGCGGCTAACAGCTACGGCGTTCCGATTGATGCTCTGTTAGCCTCTCTCGAAAATTTGTTCTGATTCAATAAATCCATTCAAAACTTCAATTTTCCCAGCGACTGACGCAAAACGGGCCGCCGGAAAAAAGTCCATTGATGGACGTAGACTAAACGCCCTGACTCTATTCTTCTACGGGGGCAGAAGCTCTCGCGGATTCGTGAAAGGCAATCCCCCGCTTTGTCTCTTTGAGAAAGTTCACAAAATAATCTATGCGGGCTTTCTCGTTAGATCCTTCGGGAAGTGTGGAGAGCAGCTCCTTTTCTATGGTCTCCACTGCCTTAGGGGCAGATTGACCGCGCAAGTACAGAATCTTAAACGCAGATCGGATTGCCCTCCGTTCTGATTCACTCATTCCTGCCCGGCGCAGGCCAACAGCATTGAGACCATGGACGGTAGCCGGATTTCCGTTCACCAGCGTAAATGGTGGAATATCGCGGGTCACCTTGCTCACCCCGCCTATCATGGCATAGGAACCTATGCGCGTAAACTGGTGTACCATGGAAAGGCCGGAAATCATGGCATTGTCATCTACCGTCACATGACCTGCCAGTCCACTGTTGTTTACAATAACAATATTATTGCCTACAATGCAATCATGGGCAATGTGCACATTCACCATAAAATAGTTTTTATTGCCGATAATCGTTTTTTCACCTTTAATTTTAGGTTTATGCACTGTGCAGTTTTCACGAAATATATTATTGTCTCCAATTATAATTTCTGCCTCGGGGTTATTAAAGTGAACATCCTGGGCATCTTCTCCTATAACGGTTCCGGAAAAAATTCTGTTTCCGCTGCCAATCTTTGTCTTACCGACAATGCGCACATTGGAGTAAAGCTCCGTATTATCGCCAATTTCTACTTCAGGGCCAATAATACAGAAGGGACCTATTTTTACGTTTTCGCCAATTCGGGCACCGGGCTCAATTATCGCTGAAGGATGTATCATGATTTGACTTCCTTTTTTCGCTTCATATTCTGAAAAGTAATTTCAGCTATATCGAGAGTCTTTATTTCTTCATGGTCTAACGCCTTGACCCCATCGCTCACCATGGTTCGGCAGAACGGACAGGCCGTGGCAATCGTCTGTGCTTCCGTGGCTAACAACTGCTCTGTTCTCGCAACATTAATTCTTTTGTCTCCCTTTTCTTCTTCTTTCCACATTTGTGCCCCGCCGGCCCCACAACACATGGCGGCTTTACCATGTTCCATGGGTTCGAGCAGAGGCATGCCTGCAGCTTTAAGAACATGGCGAGGAGAATCCACTGTGTCGTTATAGCGCGCGAGATAACAGGAATCGTGGTAGGTAACCTGCTGTCCGGATTCGCCATTCAGCTCTATCTTTTTGTCTTTGAGGAGGGATGCGATAAAATCGGAATGATGGATCACCTCGTATTGGCCACCCATTTGAGGGTATTCATTTTTGAGGGTATTCAAACAGTGTGGACAGGTTGCCACAATTTTTGTTACACCATAAGTATTCAGAGTTTCTATATTTGACGCAGCGAGAGTCTGGTACAGATACTCGTTGCCAGACCGCCTTGCTGAATCGCCGGTACAGCTTTCCTCAGTGCCCAGAATTCCAAAGGAAACTCCTGCCTCCTGCAAAATGACAGAAAATGCACGCGCGGTTTTTTGTCCATTGTCGTCAAATGCGCCGGCACAGCCAACCCAGTACAAAACGTCTGGCTGCTGCCCACTTTCCTTCCACTCTCTCATGGTGCGTATGCTAAGACCATTAGCCCACTCTTCCCTTTTGTGCGCTCCGGCTCCCCATGGGTTAGCCTGGTTTTCCAGATTGACCATGGCACTCTGCAGCTCGCCCGGCATTTTTCCCTCTTCGAGAACCAGAGAACGCCGCATGGACACAATAGCATCGACCTGGTTATTCCCAACGGGACAATTTTCCACGCAGGCATAGCAGGTAGTGCAGGCCCACAGGGCTTCTTCGCTGATGAGATTGCCAATCAATTTAGCCTGGCTTAACGAGTGTACTTCTTCCGGATTTTTTCCGTCCTGCTTTGCATGATTCACGAGATCCATGGAATCTTCGAGAGAATGCTTCAGGGAAGTCATAATTTCTTTGGGATTCAAGAGTTTGCCGGTTCTGTTTGCAGGGCACTGCAAGGTACAGCGACCGCATTCAATGCACGATAATCCTCCGAGATGATCCATCCACGAAAAATCAGAAACAAGATTTGAACCAAATTGAGCAGAATTTTCTAGGTCCATATACTTGAGAGCTCCCTTAGGAGAATTTTTCTGAAAGAAGAAATTCACCGGCGCCCATATAAGATGCGCATGCTTGGAACGCGGAACATAAATCATAAAGGCAAAAATGGTGAGGATATGTCCCCACCAGCCAAACAGAAACAAATTCCACGGATCTATCCGGGTGGCTTTGAGAATGGAAACCAGAGCGGGCCGTATGCCCTCTCCCTCTCTGTGTGCGAGCATGTCGCGCGCGGGTTCCGACACCAGCGAAAAAGCCATCAGGAGAAAAATAAGGCTCAATACCACTGCGCTCTGGAGCGAAGGCCTGTCGAGCTCGCGCGCCTCGGCTGCCCATCGCCGCAGGGCAAATATCGCAAGAGCCAGAATCACGAGAACGGAGAAAATATCGAGAGCCGCGTCATAGATGCGGGAAAAACCCGGCACAAAGGAATCCAACATCAGGGGAAAGTACAGAGAATAGTCGCCCAGAAGCCCACCGGCAATCTGGCTAAGGGTATGGAGAAGATACGCGAGAAATCCATAAAAAACAAATGCATGCAGAATTCCCCGCAGGGGACTTTTGAACAGCTTCCGCTGCAACAGCACGTTCACAAGAACATTTTTGAGTCGCGTCCCAAGCGGAGTGGCAATTTTTTCCGAGGCTGCCGACCGGACTCTTCTCCAGTTGAGCCATATCTTGCTGATAAAAAGCCCGGTTGAAACCGCGAGAAAAGCGGCGAATACAATTCTTTCCCAAAGTTGCATGCCATAGAAAAAAGTTACAATCCGCACGGGTCAAGCAAAATCTTTCCGGTGATGCCCCAGTCATGCAAAGAATCGGTTGCCCGTTTGGCGAAAAACATCCATCCAAACGATCAACCCTGCGCCCCTCGACTCACTTCGCTAGGCTCAGTGCAGTCCGCTCGGGATAAGCTTTGCCAGGGCGGGTGGTTATGGCCCACCCCCAACCCGGACATATATATGTCTTTTTCTTGAAACAGAAATTATTGCCGCAATTGTTATTGACGCACATTTATTCTTTATTAAGGATAAACCATGAACCTGACTGACTTGGAAAAGCGCGAAGTACTCCTTGAACGCATCATCAAAGCATCCTCCAACGAAGGCGATATCGTCGCCGACTTCTTCGCCGGCTCCGGCACCACAGCCGCCGTGGCAGAAAAACTTGGGCGCAAATGGATCGCCACCGACCTCGGAAAATTTGCCATACACACAACGCGCCAGCGAGCCGCAGGCAAAAAGTCCCTCAGCTGCGTGTTTTCACTGATCGAAAGCCCAAAAGCCCCTTCCCTGGATTAGGTAAAATCCGCACGAAGTGCATCCGCCTAATCCGAAAACACAATCGTGCGCGTGCCATAACGCAATATACGCCGCTCAATGTACGCCTCAATGGCAGAAGCCATGGCAAGCTTTTCCAGATTTTTTCCCTTATGCTTTAGATCTTCTTCTAAATCGCGATGGGAAATTCTCTCGACCATCTGCTCAATAATCGGGCCCTCGTCGAGGTCTTCGTTGACAAAATGAGCAGTGGCGCCAATCACCTTGACCCCGCGCTCATACGCCTGGCGGTAAGGATTGGCACCCTTGAACGAAGGCAAAAAAGAATGGTGAATATTGATAATATCGCGGCCATACTTCCCTATAAAATCTGCCGTGAGAATCTGCATATAGCGTGCCAAAACCAGAAAATCTGTGTCCTTTGCAATCTCCAGTATTTTTGTCTCGGCAAGAGACCGGTCATTCTTATCTGCCTTTACATAAAGAAAGGGAATGCCATACATATCGGCGACATAACGCAGGTCCTCATGGTTGCCGGCAATCCAGGGAATCTCTACGTTCCATTCTCCCGTTTTCCAGCGGTATAAAATATCGTACAGGACATGGTCGTTGCGGGAGACGAGAACGCCCATGCGCAGCTTCTCGGCCTTGTCATAAATATGGTATTGCGCCGAAAGCGTTTTTGCGAGCGGGCGAAATCCGTTTTGAACTTCTTCTGCACTTTTATCGTCCGCAAACGAAAATTCTGCTCTGAGAAAAAAGTCTCCCTCTTTGCCGGAATTGTGCTGGTCCATGGTATCGAGGTTGGCCCCAATGGAATAAAAATACTGTGTGACCCGCGCGACAATGCCCGCCTGGTCGCGGCAGCGCATAATAAGAATGTGGCGGTTCATGCTGTTTCCTCCGCGTTAGTTTCTATGCGGGCAAAGAGCATGGGCCATTCCGTAATTTCTTTTTTCTGAATCACAATATCTGCCACGGATTTCGGGAAGCTTTTCTCTGTTTTGGCATCTATCGCATCGAGCAGTTCGGGTGCCTTATTTACCAGCACAATCTGAAGATACGAAAGAGCGAACACAATTCCCTTGAGAAGGGACTGCAAAAACGGCGCGAGCTCATCCGAATTTGTTTTTGCCATGGCCCACGGCTTGTGGGATTCTATGGATCCGTTCAGATAGCGAACAATTTCAAAAATCGCTTCTATCGCTTTATGGATCTGGTAATTGTCCATGGCCTCGTGAAATTCTTTCCCCTTTTGGCGGCTTAAAGCTGTAAGATCTGCTTCCATAGAATGGGGTGGAATGTCGGCTGAAGTGCCGCCAAAATATTTTTTCAGCATGGATAACGTTCTCTGTACCAGATTCCCAAGATCGTTGGCAAGATCGGTGTTCAGCCTTCGTGAAAGAACATCCTCGCTAAAGCGGGCGTCCTGTCCAAAGTTCATTTCCCGCATCAAAAAAAAGCGCAGCGCGTCTTCTCCCAGATTTTTTTTGAGATCGTGCGGATCCAGTGCATTGCCCAGCGACTTTGACATTTTTACATCGCCCCAGCCAAGCCAGTAGCCATGCACCAGAAGTCTGCTGTATAGAGGAATTTCTGCTGCAAGAAGCATGGTTGGCCAGTACACGGCATGCGGTTTCAAAATATCCTTTGCGATCATGTGCGTGGCCGGCCAAAATTCGCCGTATACCTGGCCATCGGGATAACCCATGGCTGAAACGTAATTGAGAAGTGCATCGAACCATACATACGTTACATATTCTTTATCAAAAGGAAGTTCTATTCCCCAGGTGAGCCGCGAGCGCGGTCTCGAAATAGACAGATCCTCTCCCCCTTTTATGAGTTCATCGATTACTCCCATTACTTCATTATAGTATCTTTCGGGATAAATAATTTCTGGATTTTTCGCGAGCATTTCTTTCCATACGGGAAGATACTTCTGCATCCGGAAAAAATAATTGCTCTCTTCAATTAATTCGGGAGGTATTTTGTGATCGGGGCAATGGCCGTTCTCGTCAAGTTCCTTATCTGTGAGATACCGTTCACAGCCAAAACAGTATTTTCCCGTATACGAGCTCAGATAAATATCTCCTTTGTTGTGGAGTTTCGTCAGCACTTGGCCTACTACATTTTTATGCCGTTCTTCTGTCGTGCGGATAAAATCATCGTTGGTGATATGCAGTTCTTCCCACGCATGCCGAAACAACCCTGATATTTCGTCCGTGTATTCCTGCGCGGTTTTTCCTGCTGCTTCTGCCGCTTTTACAATTTTATCTCCGTGCTCATCTGTTCCTGTGAGGAAGAAAACTTTTTCTCCCTTGGTTCGATGGTATCGGGAGAGTGTATCGCAGGCGATCGTTGTGTACGTATGTCCAAGATGCGGTTTTGCATTGACGTAGTAGATGGGTGTTGTTATGGAAAACGTTTTTTCCTTCATACCGGATAACTTCTTTTGCGGGACGTACGTCAAGGTTTTTTCTTTTGAAACATTGTTTTCCAGCAGACGGATGCTCGCCAAAAAACCAACGACAGGCAAACGAACAATAGAACGGCGTCCGCTCTGGCGGATACATAACCAGATTGAGCAATAGAGGGATGGGACTACTGATTTCCATTGACAACAGCTATACTTCTTTATCTATTGATTCAGGATGCAGTACGACATTGCTCTAAAGACTCTGCTCGAATGTGCCCGCGAGGATTTCTTTCGCGAAATTCTCAAGATAAATATTCTCGAAGTAAAGGGCATCGAGAAACTTGCACAGGAAACGGTTTCCGTTCGCAGCACGGATTTTCCCGTCCGCGTTGTGGATAGCAACGGCAACGAACTCATCCACCTCGTAGAATTTCAATCTGACTGGAGTCGCGAAAAAATCTGGTCCATGCTCCAGTACAAAGCACGATATACTGAAAAGTATAAAATCCCTGTAAAATCAACAATGTTGCTGCTGCGCCCAAACAACCAGGCTGTTGATTTTTTAGAAGAGAACGAGGTTACGTTCCGATTTAACCTGATTAAAATATGGGAACTGCCAGCAATAGAGTTTATGAAAACTCAATGCCTTTTGCCGATGGTGCCATTAATGCATGGTGGATTAGAGCTAACTATGGAGGTGGAGCGATTGATTTATGCATCCAAAAATCCACATAGAATTGACAACTTGACTATCTTAGGTAAGCTCTGAAAAAGGTTCAGAGCTTACTGCCGGTCCATGGACCCTTCGA
>DYKF01000260.1 GCA_020722745.1 Caldithrix sp. | reverse complement strand
AGCATCTCTTCCGTAGTGTTTAGGAGTAAGTTTGCCGGAGGGTAATTATATAACCAGCGCAGCGTCAATAAGCTGCTCTTTTGTGTCGTAAAGACTCTCGACAAAACCCAGCGCATGAGCATCCATGGCGGAAAAATTTTCCCTTGATGCAATGCCAGCCGCCACCTCCGCGTTTAAAAATTTTTGGAAAAGAAATCCCTCCATGTCCCTGTACGTAAAAAATGCGTCGCGGGTGGCAAGCCTGCGCCTGGCGGCAATGGCTAAATCGAGTCCGCCACCAATCACATGGCCGTGCAATGCGGCAACCGTAACAAGGCGGGAGGAGGCAAGAGCATTGAGGGCAGCGGTACGATTAAGGGACAGCTGGAACAATTGCTGTCGCCTGTCTTCGGCGGAGCGCTCGCGAAATGCATGATCGCTGCCCAGAAAATCTTCGAGCTCCAGACCGGCCGAAAAATTCTTTCCGCTGCCAATCAAAATCACCGATTTCAGTTCTTCGCCGTTCTCGAGATCGCGCAGCAGAACAGGGAGCTCCTGGTAAAAGCTCCAGTTCACAACATTTCTGCGCGGACTCCCCAAATAGGCTATGGCAGAAGATCCGCGCTTTTCTATTTCAAAATGCGTGTAGCTCACCCAAGGGCTCGTTTCATCGTGATCCCGATCTCTGCAGGGGAAGCAGCCACATGGATGCCGGCGGCTTTCATGGCTTCAATTTTCGACTGCGCCGTTCCCGACCCGCCAGAGATAATAGCACCGGCATGGCCCATGCGTTTGCCGGGGGGAGCCGTAACGCCGGCAATAAAACCGACGATTGGTTTTTTGACATGTTCTTTAATCCAGGCCGCCGCAGTTTCTTCTGCCGTACCACCAATTTCTCCAATCATGACAATTCCGTCGGTTCCAGGATCTTCCGCGAGAAGTTTAACAGCCTCCAGATGTGGCAGGCCAATGATGGGATCCCCGCCAATGCCGATGGCTGTCGATTGACCTAGGCCAACGGCAGAAAGCTGCCCAACGGCTTCATAAGTCAGCGTGCCTGAACGCGAGATAACGCCAATGTTTCCGGGCGATGTAATAAAGCCGGGCATGATGCCCATTTTGCCAATGCCGGGAGAAATAAGACCCGGGCAATTAGGACCAACGAGAACAGATCCGGATTTACGAACAAAGTGAATAATGTTCTGCATGTCCTTTACGGGAATGCCCTCTGTAATGGCTACGATGAGTTCCATACCGGCACCGGCTGCTTCCATAATGGCATCTGCCGCAAACGCCGGAGGAACAAAAATGACCGATGCGTTTGCTCCGGTTTGCTCCGCCGCTTCCTTGACTGTGTTAAAAACGGGCAGACCGTGTTCAGACTTGCTGCCGCCTTTTCCGGGAGTTACACCCGCAACGACGGGAGCTTTTGTGTTGTATTCCAGCATCTGGGCTGTGTGGAAAGATCCTTCTTTGCCAGTGATTCCCTGAACAAGAATTCTTGTTTTTTCGGTGATGAGTACTGCCATAATTACCTCTTTGACTCGTTAGCCAGTTCCGCTACCTTTTTAGCGCCATCTAAAAACGATTCCGCCACGGTGAGCGTGAGACCGCTTTGCGCGAGAAGTTCGCGACCTTCTTTTGCGTTGGTTCCCTCCAGGCGCACTACCACGGGAACGTGGATGTCTACCAGCTTGGCCGCTTCAATGATTCCATTTGCAATTCTGTCGCAGCGAACAATGCCACCAAAAATATTGACAAAAATTGCTTTTACATTGGGGTCGGACAAGAGCAGCTTAAATCCGTTGGTAACGGTTTCTACGTTTGCTCCACCGCCAACGTCAAGAAAGTTGGCCGGCTCTGCACCAGCATACTTGATGATGTCCATGGTGGCCATGGCAAGCCCGGCTCCATTGACCATGCAGCCTACGTTGCCGTCCAGCCTTACATAGTTGAGGTTGTGCTCGGAGGCCTCTACCTCCAGCGGGTCTTCTTCTGTGAGGTCGCGCAGCTCTGTGTGGTCTGGGTGTCTGTACGCTGCGTTGTCGTCAAAGTTGATTTTGCAGTCGAGAGCTTTAATCTCGCCCGATGCAGTTTTCACGAGAGGGTTGATTTCTATCAGAGAGCAGTCTTCGCCATTGTAAACCTGCCACAATCCCGTAAGCATTTTGACGGTTTGCTTGACTTCGTCGCCAGAAAGACCAAGCGCATACGCCAGACGCGCAGCTTGCCACCGTTGTAATCCCAGAGTAGGTTCAATGGTTTCTTTGATTATTTTCTCTGGCGTGTTTTTGGCAACCGTTTCAATTTCCATTCCACCTTCGGTAGATACCATCATGACCGGTTTGCCCTGGGCGCGATCCAGAGTAATGCCAATGTAATATTCTTTGGCAATATCTGTGCCCTCTTCTATGAGTACTTTGAAAACCTTTTTGCCCTCTGGCCCGGTCTGGTGGGTGACAAGATTCATTCCCAAAATGGCTTTTGCGTGCTCCAGTGTCTCTGCTTTAGATTTTGCCAGTTTAACGCCGCCACCTTTTCCGCGCCCGCCGGCATGGATCTGCGCCTTTACGACGACTACCGCCGAACCAAGTGCATCCCATGCGCCATCGGATTCTTCTGCTTTTTCTATGACAATTCCTTTTGGAACGTTGAGATTGTATTTTCTGAGTATTTGTTTAGCCTGGTATTCGTGTATTTTCATAAGGCCTCCGAGAGCATGTTGCGCACGGGAGCGGCAATGTCAAATTATTTTGCCCTACCCGGTTTACCTTGAGTATCTCAATATGTCCGCGTAGCGGACTAGAACTTCGTCCACTGCGTGACAGTACAAGTCAGCGACGCAGTCACAACCTTCTGGAATATTTTTGGCCTCCAGAACCGTGAGCAACAGGGCAGCTTTTCTGCGCACCTCATTGTCGCGGATTCCCTTCAAATTTTGCTGGATTTTTCTACGTACTTCTTTTAATGTTTCCATGTCCCTTTCTCCTTGTTTTTGGATTTTACACTTCAACATTGGGAAAGGGACTTTACTTTTCAA
>DYKF01000259.1 GCA_020722745.1 Caldithrix sp. | reverse complement strand
GGTGCGTTCGCGAACCCGCTGAAGTGAAACATCTCAGTAAGCGGAGGAAAAGAAACCAATGCGTTTTACTTCGTAAAACGCTTAATGTCTAATTAACCTAATTTCTAATTTCTAAATTTTATTTTAGTCATTAGGAATTAGAAATTAGTCATTAAGCTCACGAAGTGAGCGCACCATTCCCTTAGTAGCGGCGAGCGAAGAGGGAAGAGCCTAAACTCACCTTGTGCTTCGCACAAGGAAATTCTAATTTCTAATTTCTAAATTCTAAACAAATTCCAAACCCAAAATTCAAAATTCCAAACATATAGTTTAGAATTTAGGTTTTAGTGCTTAGGATTTCCTCGCGCGGAGCGCGAGGCGGGGGTTGTAAGGAAATATCGTCGGGAGCCCCCCACCAATCTTCACGGAGAAAGTGGTATTACTATTTCCAAGAGACGAAGTCGGCTTCGCCTTAGGAAAAAAGTATTACCACGAACATTACTGAGATTGGTGGGGGGGTAATCCGAGGGAGAGCATTTAGATAGAGTTTTGTTAATCGAATGACCCTGGAAAGGGCAACCAAAGAGGGTAATAGTCCCGTAGGTGAAAACAATTCTATGCTCCTTGATATTTTTCTTAAGTACCACGGGAAATGATAGCCCTGTGGGAAGCTGGGTCAACTAACGATCCAAGGCTAAATACTCAATCTCACCGATAGTGAACCAGTACCGTGAGGGAAAGGTGAAAAGTAGGGAGGTGATCCCGGTGAAATAGAACCTGAAACCATCACGCTTACAAAAAGTTGGAACACTTCGCTATCGCTCCGTGTTCCCAAATTCAAAATTCAAAATGCAAATATCAAAATGACAAATCAAAATCCAAAATTATTTAAATCTTTTTGCATTTTGATAGTCGCTGAGACTTCGTCTCAGCTCCCGCCTTGCCTCGCTTCGCGAGACACGGCATTTGATTTTTGAATTTGAGCACCGAGCGGTAGCGAGGTGCGACAGCGTACTTTTTGGAGAACGAACCAACGAGTCCCTGCCCTTTCTTTATCTAAGCGGTTCTGCCGCGAAGGTAAAGGGAAACCAAGTCTTAAAAGGGCGTTTTCTCAGATTTTCTGAGAGGAGAAAGGGCGGGGGACCCGAAGCCAGGCGAGCTTGCCATGGCCAGGGTGAACCCGCGCGAAAGCCAGGGGGAGGCCCGAACCCGTGGACCGTGCAAGATCCTGGGATGAGCTGTGGCAAGAAGCGAAAAACTAAACGAGCTTGGTAATAGCTGGTTCTCCCCGAAATAGCTTTGGGGCTAGCGTC
The DNA here is from genome assembly GCA_020722745.1 of Caldithrix sp. GTDB lineage: Bacteria > Spirochaetota > Leptospiria > Turneriellales > Turneriellaceae > DYKF01. The sequence continues at coordinate 1,749 of DYKF01000259.1, read as the reverse complement.
GGGAGTTTAGAATTGGAGGTAGAGCACTGAATGGAACTTCTTGCCGAAAGGCGGAAATTCTAATCAAACTCCGAATGCCAATTCTTTAAAAATCCCGGCAGTCAGACTTCGGGGGCTAAGCTCCGAGGTCAAAAGGGAAACAGCCCTGATCTTCATCTAAGGTCCCTAAATTTGAGCTAAGTGTTCTTAAGGAAGTGGAATTCCTGAGATAGTTAGGAGGTTAGCTTAGAAGCAGCTACCCTTTAAAAAGTGCGTAACAGCTTACTAACTAAGGAGTTCTGCGCCGAAGATTTACGGGACTAAAGCTCAATACCGAAGATAAGATCCCCCACCACTTTATGCGGATTTCTAATAAGTTTATAACTTTGTTTTAGAATTAACTTTGTAAAATTTGTTTTGGAAGTCTGTATAAAGTGGTGGGGGAGGTAGGGGAGCGTTCTTCACCCAGAGAAGTTAAATCGTAAGATTTGATGGAGGGTGGAGAAGTGAGAATGTTGGTATGAGTAACCGCAATGGCAGTGAGATTCTGCCAGACCGAAAGCCCAAGGTTTCCTTGGCAATGGCGATCAACCAAGGGTTAGGCGGGCCTAAGCCTTGTCCCGAAAGGGAAAGGTGATGGACAGCCGGTCAATATTCCGGCCCTCCCATTGCGTTTCAGTGGAGAGACGAATGTGGGGAGATGAAGAGTGTTATCGGATTCACTTCTTGGTGCCTCGCACTGAAAATTCCAAACAGATTAAAAACTTCAATTATTAAAATTCTGAAATATTTTGAATTTTGGGCATTGAATATTGTTTGGAAATTGGTGTTTAGAATTTGGAATTTTCATTGCGGGGTATCAAGGGAGATGTAATTTAATTACATCAACTCCATCAAACCATGTTCCTAGAAAAACTCCAATGAGTTAACGCAGCGGGATCCGTACCGCAAACCGACACAGGTGGGCTGGTGTAAGTGCACCAAGGTCAACGGGTGAAACCTCGTTAAGGAACTAGGCAAAAAAGCGTCCGTAAGTTCGCAATATGGACTTCCCCCTCTTTTAAAGGAGGGGGGCGCAGCGAACGTGCCTCTGGCGACTGTTTAACAAAAACACAGGTCCCTGCTTAATTGGTAACAAGATGTATAGGGGCTGAGGCCTGACCAGTATCAGAGTGTTAATACTGCGGGTTTCTTTCCAAAAGAGAGAAGCTCAGCGGTTGAAGCCTCTGGTGAACGTCGGCGGTAACTCTGACCGTCTTAAAGTAGCGTATCCCCTTGTCAGGTAAGTTCTGACCCGCATGAAAGGCTTCACGACTAGAGGACTGTCTCAACGAGGCGCCCGGTGAAAATGCTATAAGCGTGAAGAAGCGCTTTACCTGCGGCTAGACGGAAAGACCCCGGGAGCTTTACTGTAGGGTGGTATTGGATTTTGAGTTTTGATGCGTAGCGTAGTGGGGAGGCTTTGAAGGGCGCCTTTCGGGACGCCTGGAGCCGCCAATGAAACACCCATCTTTGAAACTTAAAGTTCTAATCCGAAAGGTGACAGTGCCACTCGGTCAGTTTAAGTGGGGCACTTTTCTCCTAAAAGGTAATGGAGAAGTTCATAAGGTCGGCTAAGTCCGGATGGAAATCGGACTGGTCGTGTAAAGGCACAAGCCGGCTTGACTGCAAGAGGGATATCTCGCGCAGGCACGAAAGTGGGACTTAGTGAACCGACGGATTTTAGTAGAAAATCCGAAGATCATCAGCCAAAAGTTACCCCGGGGATAA
>DYKF01000258.1 GCA_020722745.1 Caldithrix sp. | reverse complement strand
AGATATTGTCCGAAGCTGCATCCATCCCGATGATGACATCAGGGCCAGAAACCTCTCTGATGTGAATTCGAGGTGGATGTATTTGGTTTTTTTGCAGGGTTTAGCGAAGTTTCTGGATGTGAAAAGAGATCTGGGTGAAAGAGATTATGCGTATTCCTATGCCAAAATGGCCCTTTTGCATTACGCGGACTGGATGGCAAGTGCCGAGGCGCCTTTCCTTTCAAACCCGGAAAAGCTGGATTTTCCAAATTACGCTACCAGGGCGGCACAGGATTTTCGCAAGTGCAACGTCCTGCTCCTGGCCTCCCAATATGCCGGAGAGGCCCAAAGGGTCTCGTTTTTGAAACGAGCGGCCTTTTTTTTTGAAAGTTCGATTAGCTATCTGGAATCATTAAACAAGACCCGGCTTTTGGCCCGTCCCCTGGCCCTTATGCTGCTCAACGGCGGCGTCCATGCTTATTTCGGAAAACGCAGCCCGAAAGATGCCCCGCTGCCTGGGGAAGACCATGTGCCAAGCCCCTCTCCCTCCCATTTCCCGGTTCTATGCCATCTGAAGCGGCTTGCCCGGGCCGTTCTCCATATTTCGCCCAAAAGAGAATGGGTTTGGCTGAAGCGCAGGCTGGCCGAAGTCCAAGGTTGAACAAAAGCCGGGGAAATACATGTCTTTTGCAAAACACAGCGCGAGCGTATTTTCGACAAGGGTCTTCATGTTTTTGCTGGCCCTGATACAAAGTATCCTGGTCACCCGGACCCTTGGTCCCGAGCTTCGCGGCAGTTTGGAGATTCTTAATACCGTGCCGCAGTTGATCGTTAATCTCGGAACCCTCGGTATCGGCAATGCAAACATATATTTTCTGGGCAAGAAGATTTATCCGGAAGAAAAGATAATTTCCAACTCGATAGGACTCGTTCTGGTGCATGGAACCATACTTTTGTCCATTGCTTTTGCTTTTGAGCAAATTTTTCGTGATAGTTTTTTTCTCGGCATACCACAATATTACGTAGTTTTGGCCTTTTCGGTCATTCCTTTGTTCTTTTTTCAGAATTTGGTCCGCTATACCATGTTAGGTAAGCAAAAAATATATGATCGCAATAAATTAATACTGTTTGGTGGATTGACAAACGTTTCTCTTGTTTTGTGCCTTGTTTTGTTGCTTAAGCTAAGCCTTTTGGGGATATTGATAGCTACAATTATTAGTACTTTGTTAACTTCTGCTCTAAGTTTTGTTATGCTTTCTCGTATTGGTAGGATTTCTGTTTCGTTTGATTTTCGCATGACTCTTCAATGCATTAAATTTGGTATAGTGCCGTATATGGCTTTGGCTATTCTTAACCTTAATTATCGCGCTGATGTATTTCTTATTAAATTTTTTTTATCAGATGCAGATCTTGGAAACTACGCCCTCGGGGTGTCTCTCGCAGAGAAAATATGGATGATACCCCAGTCTATTGGTATTATCTTGTTTTCTCGTGTGTCGAATAGTACGGATGGCGAGGCAAACATCATTACTCCAAAGGTTTGCCGCAGTGTGCTTTTTATTTCCATTATGGCCGGCTTTGTTCTCTATCTTTTAGTCCCTTACGTTTTGCCTGTGCTTTATGGGAAGGACTTCACACCGTCCATTTCGTCGTTTCGCTTGTTGCTTCCTGGAATTGTTCTCATGGCGATATTTCTGGTTTTGCACGGTGATCTGTCCGGGCGCGGAAAGGCCTGGTACGCACTTTTCATCTTCGGAGGCGCCCTTATCCTGAACATCGCACTTAATATACTCATGATTCCAAGGCTTGGAATAAACGGAGCTTCGATTGCGTCCAGCATGAGCTATGGTTTTGGTTCGCTTACCCTGGCTTACGCCTTTGCTCGAAGAAACAATATAAAGCCCTGGGATGTTTTGTTGATCAACCGGAAGGATATCCAGGATCTCTACGATATGGTTCCCATTCGTATTAAAGATCCCATCAATCGGGCCATTCGTCGCTTCAAAGAATCGGACACGTGAAAATTCTTATTCTTCTGGAAAAGGCAACCATCGGTGGGCATGTACTATCAGCCCTGACGGCCGGCAAGGAATTGAAGAAGCGTGGCCACGATGTTGCAATCGTAGCTGGTTATGGCAGTTATGCCCCTGAGATTCGCAAGACTTTTGAGCTTTATGAGATTCCTTTTTTCTATGAACACAGCAAAAGGCAGACCTATTTCACATGGGGTTCCCTGAGGACAGTACGTGCCCTTGCAGAAGTGACCGCAGGCCGGAATTTTGATCTGATTCACTCTTTTGATTCAAGGTCCTATATCGTCGCCACCCTTTTCAACCTGTTCTATCAACCGATCCCGCTCGCGTGTACGATCTGCGGTGGCGTCGCACCTTATTACAACTTGCCGCATATTGGGAAGTTGATCGTCTTCAGCCCTGAACAAAAGAAAAAGATGATAGAAAGATACGGATGGAATCCTGGTCATGTCGCTGTTATCAGGTCCAGGCTGGACATGGATCAGTTTGCTGTTGCGGATACCGAGGTCGATGCGCTCTGCAGGGGCTATGGAATTGAGCCTAACGGCAACAATATCATGATGATCACCACATTCCTTGGCCCGAAGGTCAAGCCTGTCAAAAATGTTTTGGAGGCTATGGAGATTGTTCTCAAAAAGAATCCTGATTTTCGTTTCATTATGATAGGGGCCAAAGGTGATTTTTACGAGGATGCCAAAAAGATAGGTGGTTTGATTAACGAGCGTTTGCAGAGAGAGGCGATCCTTTTCACAGGCAAAATAGTCGGGGCGTACCGCCTTCTCAAGGCCGCCCGCATCGTCCTCGGCCAGGGCAGAAGCGCCTTTGAAGGGATGGCTTTCAGCAAGCCGACCTTGATAGTGGGGGACTTGGGCTATGCCGGGACCGTTTGCGAAGAGAGCATAGATGATCTGGCGTACTACAATTTCTCAGGCCGTAACAATAAGGCCCTGATATCGGCGGCCGATCTTGCAGACGCCATACAGAAACTCATAGAGAATAGAGATTATTACGAACAAGTAGGTAGGTTCGG
>DYKF01000257.1 GCA_020722745.1 Caldithrix sp. | reverse complement strand
ATGGCGAAAACGACAAGGATGTCGTAGTTTTCGCCCCTGGGTTTTGCGGTCTGAATGCGTAGCAAGCCGCAGGCAAAAAGTCCACGGAGGGACTTTTTCAGAGGTTACTTAGATACCAAAACTTATTATGAGACATAATGCAAACCAGCGGGGATCTATTTCAGTTTACACCGTCAAAGTTTACCCTGAGCGGCCTGCACTGCGCTTGTGACTGCGTCGCTGACCTGTACTGAGCTTGTCGAAGTATTCGCAGAAAGAAAGGCCGGGTTTGTCAGGAATACATTTTACGATGGAATAAGAGCCAAAAGTGTAACCTGACTCTTCAGGATAATAGAACGTATGACGGCTCCGGCGATAAAACGATTCCTGCCCACTCGATACATTCGATTTTTATTGCACGAGGTCATTGAAGGCAAACCTGGCAACAGAGCTCCCTGCGCTTTAGCGCCAACCTTATAAGTATTGTTTTGATAGGCCTGCGCACTATGATAAATAGAGATTGTCTTACAAGTGGAGGTTTCCGCAAAAGAATTGCCGGGAAAACTCTGGATATCAGGATAGCCCATGGTTTCAATTCTGGCTTCGGTATTCCTGCTTGGCATACTCATCTTTTTTCATGAACTGGGGCATTTTCTTGCCGCTAAAGCAGTGGGGGTTACACCCAAAATATTTTCCATAGGTTATGGAAAAGGTCGATGGAAAATTACGCGAGGGCGCACGACGTACCAGATTACGGCGTTCCCGCTGGGCGGGTTCGTGCAGTTCTATGGAGATGACATTACCGAAGCTCCAGAAAACATCCAAAAAGGAGACTTTTTTTCTGTAGGTCCCTGGCGGCGCATTCTGATTGCCTTTGGCGGGCCGGCGTTTTCTGTCACGCTGGGCGTGTTCGTGCTGGGAATGCTCATTGCGCTTGGCTGGCAGCCAGTGAGCAATACGGTGGAGATTGCGGAAAACACAGAAGCTTATGAGGCCGGTCTTCGCACGGGCGATTCCATAATGGCGGTAAACGGAATAAAAACGGATTCCTACGAGAAGGTGGCCCTCGAGGTTGCCTTTGCTCCGGAAGACAAGCTGTTGCTTGCGACGCAGCGGGGGGATATGGAAGTAGATCTGCTTCCGCGCAAAACCGGCTCTATCCGCACCATTCCCGGCATGGTACCGTTGGCCAGCGCACACTTTTTAATTGCTGCGGCGGATATGTCTTTCCCTGCGTTGCAAAAGGGATTGGCCGACTGGAAAGGCAAACGGGCGGAATGGACGGCGGGAATAAAACAGGGCGACAGAATTGTTTCGGCCAATGGTTTGCCCGTGAGCCGCGTAGAAGATCTGCGGGGAATATTGCAGAGCGGAAAAAAATCGACAGAGTCTTTTATGCCGCTTGTCAACGAAGGTTATGTGCTCCTCGAAATACAAAGAAAAAATTCACATTTTGCGCCAGACACTTCCAATCTGTACCTGGCCATGGCTCCCGTAAAATCGGTTAAAGTTATTCATCTAAAAAATATCCGGGATCTTCAGACGGGAGCAGTAATACCAGAAAGAAGTATAAGCGCACTGGATGGAGCGATCTTTTCTCGGATCTATGTAAACAACAAAAACTATAATAATTTTAACGATTTAGCGGCAGCAATCGGAAACAGCAAAGAGCAGACGCTGCGAATCGGGACGGTACAGTATACGGCGACGGTAGAACTGGCAGATAAAAAAATGATCGGCATGAGTTTCCAGGAAGGATTCATTCCCAGGCCGGCCAATCTGCCGCGCGATCCCGTTTCTCTTGTGAGCCGCTCCTTTAACGAAACGTGGTTTGCAGCTAAGAGTACTCTGCTTGGCCTGTATCGCATTATAGAAGGCAAACTCTCCTTTAACCAGAGCGTTTCTGGGCCCGTGAAAATTATGGCTGTAGCGGCAAAATCGGTAGAGTCTGGCTGGGACACCTACTGGTATCTGCTCGCCCAGATTTCGATTGTTCTTGGAATCATGAACCTGCTGCCCATTCCCGTTCTCGATGGCGGCCACATTATTTTTTATTTGGTAGAGGCGGTGTACAAGCCACTGTCCCCGCGCATTATCGGCGCGACGGTAAGAGCCGGTATGGCTGTGTTGCTTACGTTTGGAGTGTATGTGATAGGCAAGGACATTTACGATGTCTTTGTTCGCGGCGTATTGTTTTAAAATTTTATTATGGGAACCTCTATTTTTTCAAAATTTTGAAAAAATTATATATTTATGTTCTTATATATTGCGCAAAAAAAGTTTTAAAAATTAACTTTTAGAGGTTTCCTTATGAAAATTGAAGTGGTGATGGGCAATATTGCACAGGAAAAAATTCATGCAATTGTCAATGCGGCCAATAGTTCTCTGATGGGCGGCGGCGGAGTAGATGGAGCCATCCAGAAAGCAGCGGGCCCACAGGTTTTGGACGAATGCAGAGCCATAAGCCTTTCTCGCGGTGGCTGCCCCACGGGCCAGGCCGTTTTCACCGGCGCTGGAAATTTAGCTGCCAAATATGTCATCCACGCTGTTGGGCCGGTGTGGAAGGGGGGCAGCAAAGGTGAAGACGATCTGCTTGCCTCGGCCTACCGCAGTGCTTTTAAGATTGGAGAAGAACTGCGCGTAAAATCGATTGCTTTCCCAAATATCAGCACGGGCATTTATGGCTTCCCGCCCGTGCGCGCTGCCCAGGTGGTAGATCGCACGGTTCATGAAATTCTGTCAGCGCTTAGATCTATCGAGTACATTCGTTTTGTCTGTTTTGAAGAGGAAAACTATAATCTTTATTTGCAGTTGTTTCAGAACGATCTTTAGGTTTATCAGAGGGATAATGTTTCCCGGATTGCATGCGGGAGGCTGGTTTTCTGCCGGCACGAGTTATTTTGCGGACGGTAAGGCAAACGGGTGGATTTGTAGCAGAATTAGGAGTGTGATGAAGAGTGAAATTGCTTTATCTCTCAAGGAGTAATACATTCTTGACGAAATAGTAATTGAATTATAAGTTACTGTGTTAGGTAACCTCTGAACGTGCAACGAGCCGCAGGCAAAAAGTCCCTCCGTGGACT
>DYKF01000256.1 GCA_020722745.1 Caldithrix sp. | reverse complement strand
TGACTAAAAGAGAAAAATTGTCCATTATTTCTTTTCTTTTTTGTTAACGATAAATCATTTGATATTCTTCAACCATTCCTGGTCTCCTACCGCAGCCGCACGGCTCCAGAACATCTCTCTCTTCAATTCAGCATGGTTGCTGGTCACCATGTAGTCAAGCGCATCCATCCGGAAGCGGCGGAATATCCGATATAATTTCCGGGCATAGAAGTCGCGGTATTTGCGGAAGCGGAAAAGACACTCCCCGCCATGACAGCGGTGCGTGACATGATAGGAGGCACCTTTCAGTCATCCTCTTCGACGACGTGGCATTGAACGTGATCCTCGTTAAATCAATTTTCTTCCGCATAAAATATTGCTCCAAGGCGGCCTGTGGCCGCCTTGGATGAAAAGGGTTGCTCATGATAGCATGGTTCAAGATATTACAATCTCAAAGGACGTGCCATATTAACCGCTCCAATTAAATACCGGAACGGGATATACCTCGGCATTCTATCTTGTCAAATTGTAGGTGCGCCCCCGCACCGCACTACAGCAATAGCAAGAGTGTGCCCCCGAGAGATCCACGGAACATTCCGTCGTTGCGGAAAAGCTCGATATCCTCAAATGTTAAAAAAAGTCAAGCCCCCCCTTTTATCTTTTTTCTATCACTTTTTCAGGAATGACTTCTACTGTTTTCATTTGTTTTGCAGAATAATGCGCTCCGGCACTAGCGTTATTCCTCTTTTTTATTGTTTAGTCCAGAAAAAGATAGGACTCGATAATGGCTGTTTCTCAGCCATTTGGTCTCTATCCCTTTACAAAGTTCTTTTGCCGTCCATTTGCCGATTTCCTTTTTTGAGACGGCATCAACGAAGCAATAAGTTGCCTTTGGCAACTGAGGAATTGTGACAACCTCATGTCCTGCGTGTGAGTTATTTTTAAAGAGACAGACAATACCTCTCCCATCGCGAGAATAGCGGGCAAAACCATCCCAGTCCTGCTTGGAGATATACATGTCGCCACGAAATTTGCAGAATTCCGTTAAGGGGCCTAAGTTCGTCAATGAATTCAAGACAGAGACTATTGATTTTATATGTGCGCAATTTTCGTCAGTTATTTTTCTCAGATCTCCCGCCAACAAAGGGGCAGCGATGAAAGTTGTTAAGAGGTGTTCAATGTCATTGACATTTTGGAGGCAAATCAGGCTGCCCAGGATTCGTTCGACCGGCAGCAAGGCGCAGAAGTTGTATAGTGTGTTGCGTATTTTTCTGGCATCAACAATCTCCGGTTCGGTCGTATTCATGTTGGATACGTGATGTAGTTCGGAAAACTTCAGAGCGCCAATGCTGGGGATGTCGGCGCCGAAAGTCTCAAAACTAAAATCAATGACAAGTTTGTCGTGTGCGTTTTTTAGTTTATTGCGGACATACATCATGGATTCGTATTGCCGTATCATGGAATCAGATGCATCACGGTGATAGGTGTGGGCGGTGGAGGAGCAGCCGTATGGGGTCATGCCGTAGGGGCTGGAAATAGAACTGAAATCCAATTTAAAATAATCAACCTTATACTGTTCTGTCAGCGCCAGAAGTTTTTTCACTAAGAAATCACGATGAGATGAAGCCAAACAGCGACAAGTAATTTCACCTCCAAATCCAAATTTTTTAGGTAATCCATGATAATCAAGGGCAAATCTTTCTTGATTGGAGCCGACCGACCCGTAATCCGTGCCGATGTTAAACCACAGCCCAAATTTCATTCCATTTTTTCGAATACGCTCTGAAATAATTTCCAGCCCATTCGGGAATTTTATCTTGTCCACTTCCCAGTTATTATCGGTAAACCAGCCATCGTCTACAACAAAGTATTTGAAGCCTAGTGCGGCTGCGCGATCGGCCAACTCCAGCAACAATGTCTCGTTGATATTTTTTAGAAAAGGCAACCACGTGCAATACATTACCCCACCGTTATCCGGGCATGGCGGAAGATCACGCCGTATCATTTCTCGGAAGCGATTGCGGATCTCCGGATCAGTTTTATCCCCATTATACAAGAAAAGATACGACTTGTCGGTGATAAATGATTCACCGCTTTTGAGATAGATATTAAAATCCGCTCCGCTCATCCCGTATCCGCATGAAATTCCCGAAGGCCATACGGGATAAACCATGAAATAGCGCAGAGCACCGGGGGCCGCATTGGCAACAAAAAATCCTTCATTGAGTTCCATATTATGCCCCTGAATGATGTCGTCGTCTCCGCATGCGGCAAACATCGGCTTGGATGGGACTGTCCCGTGGCTTCTAAAAAATTCCACATCAACGAATTCTCCTGGACATGTGTTGAGAACTTCAAAGAATAGCTTACTGATATGCAAATCTCCGCCGAGGCTATCAAATTGCAGCCATTTGGAGCAAGCCGGCATATCCGGATATATTTCATAAAACACATGAATCAATGTCTGATGCTTTTTAGATTTGAAACGCAGTTCCAATATTTCATTCCCGGCGGCTCCTGCAGTGATGGAGTGCCCATCAAAAACAAGAAGACTATCGGTCGTAGTCAAGTTGCCATCCAGAACATGATATTCCGCCTTGTTGTAACTGTAGATGACATCTCCGTTGAGCGACACTTGGAATTCAGCCGTGTCTGGACGTTTTACATATTCCCGATTTTTTATCTTATTGATGACAGAGCTTGTGTGGAGACCATTTGCATCCACTGTTATTTCGCGTGCGAAAAGCTTGTTTTCGAGAACATACTGATTGTTTTTAATTTTTATCATTTTATAAGTAATCTCTATAATGCAGTCCTGGCAAGCAGCTTGCGAATCTGTGGAAGAAGTTTGATAGGGACTTCTATAAAAGTTTCAGTTCGTTTTTTCCAGGCAGACTCATCTTCTGACAAAGCCTCAGTATCCGTCTGGTTTTCATAATGATCAATAACCTTTCTTACCCTGTGTTCATCCCACCCTTTCGGGAATTGATTCTTTTTCATAGTCATGATTTCCTCCGGTTTCTACGCCGATAGGCTTTTAAAGGTTTTCCTGTCAAGTCATATGCTGTAATTACAAACACGCTGCCCAGTTCCGGATCG
>DYKF01000255.1 GCA_020722745.1 Caldithrix sp. | reverse complement strand
AATGCGTAGCAAGCCGCAGGCAAAAAGTCCACGGAGGGACTTTTTCAGAAGTTACCTAAAAAATAAAATTATGGTTGTTAATTCACCGTGACTTATATTTATTGTAGATAATGGAAATGGATTCCTTACTGAATATCCGCTCTAAAGTGGAACAGATGAATGGCAGCAAAGTATTGATTGTCACTTTCAGCGGGAAAATTAATTCCGACAATGTTCTCGATATCAACCAAAAAATCAAGAACGTATTTAACGATCGCATTTATAACGTTATTCTCGATATTTCAAGCCTCGGTTATATCAACAGCACCGGCATTGCCCTGCTTTTATCCATACAGAAAACCATAGAGCAAAACAACGGAAAATTATATCTCACACCACCTTCTCAGTTCGTGCAGGATCTTTTTAATATGACCGATCTCACATCGCGGTTCAATATTTTAGAAAGCGTAGAAAAAGCCCTGGAGGAATTTCGCTGAATGACAATAAATATCTCAGAAGACACTGACGATCCTTATAGTTGCAGCCACGCATTTTCCCCGTTAACCGATATTGCCAGCCAACTCGGAGAAATTCTTTTTCCGGGAGATCCTCTGTTTTTCAATCGCACCTACATAGAAAATATTTCCGTCATACTTACCAATGCCTCCACAATTCAACAGCTGAACGCCAGATATCGAAACGTGGATGCAGATACAGACGTTCTTACATTTCTATACGAAGAAGAAAATTTTGCAGAAATCTATATCTCCTGCGATACAGCCCAATCACAGGCAAAAGCACATTCCTTAACCTTAATGGAAGAACTTACACTGCTGCTCGTTCACGGAATCATACACACGACAGGTCTCGATCACGAGCTGTCCGAAAATAACTTACAAGAAACACGAAGATGGGAATCAAAACTTTTAAAACAAATTCAAAGCAAAGCAATACCACTCACCAGGGTACACACAATATGACCAACGAAGACAAGCGAAAATCGGGAATGCCCCGATTACTGAAAGGACTGTTCCGCAAAAAAGAAAAACTCAAAGACCAGCTGTTCCATCTGCTCGAGAACAGCGATATTGCTGTGAGTAACGAGCAAAAACAAATGATCTCTGGAGTTGCAAATCTTGCAGAACTCACAGCAGGTGTGGTGAAAATTCCTGTTCAGAGAATGAGAGATATTGATCTCAATTCTACTCTCAAAGAAATTGCAGCGGTATTTCAAAAATCTGGCCACTCTCGCCTGCCCGTTTATCAAGAAGAAAACGGACAAAAAAAATATATCGGATTTTTCTTCGCAAAAGATCTTTTGCCTCTGCTCATAAAACGAGAGGGGCGTTTTAAACCGGAAGAAAATCTAAGGCCGCTCTACGTAGTGCCAGAAACGCAGAGTCTCCTTTCCCTGCTGCGCGACATGCGGCTAAAAAAACAGCATCTCGTCCTTACCGTAAATGAACACGGAGATGTGACCGGGCTGGTTACTCTTGAAGACATTCTCGAAGAAATTGTAGGCGAAATTCGCGATGAGTTTGACAAAGAAAAAAACCCTATTACAGAAGTCGGCCACAGAAAATACAGAGTCGATCCCATCATTTCTCTCCAGGAACTCAATGCAAACCTGCCCTTAAACCTTCCAGAAGAAGAATTTAACTCGCTTTCTGGTTTTTTACTGCACCAACTTAAAGGCGAAGTAGAGTCCGAAACGTTCGTAACAATCGGAAACACGGTTTTCACAATCGACAAAGCATCTGGAAATCATATAAAAAGTGTAACCATAGAATTTCTGCCCCACACAGAATGAAAGCCTTAATCATTGGAAAAAAAGAACTCAACAATGACGACCTGGCTGTTCGGGTTATATTAGAAAATGAAGTGTACGCCACTCTAAGATTTCCAGGAATCAAAAAATCGTTAAAAAGATCCGATTACAATCTCTATCCCGGAAATCTCATTCACTTTCCCGCTACCCATATAAATTTTGAGAAACAGTACGTAACAGAATTTCAACTCATTAAAACACTCATTCCGCAAAGCCCCGACTATGAAAGCCTGCAAAATATTGCAGACATGTTCTTTGCGGTTAATAAGGCCTTCTATCCCGAACAGGGCACTGACGGCATATACGCGGTCTGGGAGAATGCCATTTTTCCGCTCTGGATCAAACCACGAGAACAAGCGCTGGCAATATATTTTAATCTGGAATGGCTTAATCTGCAGGGACTCGTCAATTTTTCAGAAGTGTGCCAAGTGTGCGGTAAAAAGAGAGACGCCAACCACCGTTTCCTGTTGCCAGACGGTTGGACATGCAAAACATTTCAGAATGGATTTAGCTTACCAAGTTCTCTGTTGCAGGGCTTCCATGCTTTTCATAACCGAAAATTTATGGAAGCTTTTAATGAGAAAACAGAGTGGCAGACATCCAAGACAAATCTGTTAGATTGGTTAAAGACAGAAATAAAATAAGCCCGCCGGCGTCCTGCTCTTCCGGGGCGCAAGCACCCAAGTACCATCGGCGATGCAGAGCTTAACTTCCGTGTTCGGGATGGGAACGGGTGGATCCTCTGCTCTAAAACCAGCGGGCAAATAAGTACAAATACAGGTAATGGGTTACTTTCTGTCAGGAATGATTTTGGGTCAAGACGGACGGAAAGAAACTCTTAAAAGGCGTTGAGCACCTTTTAAGAAGATTGGTAGAATTCATGTAAAAAGCATAATATGGTCAAGCCTCACGACCGATTAGTATCACTCGGCTCAATGTGTTACCACAATTATACCTGTAACCTATCAACCTGGTAGTCTCCCAGGGGTCTTTAGTCATGGGGAAACCCCATGAAGGGAGATCTTATCTTGAGGCAGGCTTCCCGCTTAGATGCTTTCAGCGGTTATCCCTTCCGAACATAGCTACCCGGCGATGCAACTGGCGTCACAACCGGTACACTAGAGGTTCGTCCATCCCGGTCCTCTCGTACTAAGGACAGGGCCTCTCAAATCTCCTGCGCCCGTGGTGGATACGGACCGAACTGTCTCACGACGTTCTGAACCCAACTCACGTGCCGCTTTAATTGGCGAACAGCCAAACCCTTGGGACCTGCTCCAGCCCCAGG
>DYKF01000028.1:16596-20283 GCA_020722745.1 Caldithrix sp. | reverse complement strand
TATTTTGAGTATCTACGCAAACCATCGCCAACCAGCATGTGACATAATGCACAACGTCTATTTTTCAATCCGCAGGCAAAAAAAGCTTGCCGCGCATGGAAAAAAATCCGAACCATATCATACGAAGCACCGTCAAAATGGTGTTAGGTAGAGAATGCAGAAATGCACACTCAGACACTACAACAACAGGAGAAACTATGAAACGCTACGTAATGACAATCGCTTTGGCAGCCATGCTAAGCACTACTTCCCTATTTGCAAACAGCATTGATGGAAAAATCGGTACGTCCACCGTACAGGGCAGGATTGACAACAAAACCAAATTTGGTTTTGATGCAGCCATCGACTACAATCTTGAGCTCGATCCCTTTTTCTCGATTGCTCCTCAGTTTGGCTTTCAGTGGGCTTCTTTCGATGAGAAAACAGGTCAGTCCGTAACCATCTCAGGAAAAACAGTAGATCAGGAAATTGCCCAGGACTGGTACACTTTCCCGCTCATGATCCAGGCAAAGATTTTCCCCATGGCAGGAATGACAGGCGGACTCGGCGGCAAACCTCCCGTTTCTCCCTACCTCGCGATTGGTGGCGGTTGGACATGGATGTTCTATGAATCAACTACTCCCAAGACGGACACATCGGCTGAAGTTACTTCCAGAGAAGCCTTTAGCGGGTTTGCTTACCAGGCTCTCATCGGCTCCAAATTTGCTCTCGGATCTGGCGGTCTTGGACCACAGTCAGCTGTAGACCTCGTCCTGGAAGCCGGTTATCGCGGCGGCAAGCTTGAAGGCGAAGTAAATAATAATACTGTGAGCATTGAATCTGACGGCTGGATTATCCGCGCTGGCGTAAGCTACACGCTGTAATTTTAACAGCAAGCAGACTGTTTTGCAGCCCGCTGTTAAAACTGCAAAGCCTTACAGCGGGCTTTTTTGCGCCCATTTTCCTGCCAACTGTCCACAGGCACCAGCTATATCTTCTCCCGGACTTTTGCGGTTCACGGCAACCACGCCGAGAGCATTGAGTTGCTCCCAAAACTGGTTAATCGTGGCTTGGTCGGGACGCCTCATCCCATTGTATTCCGTATTGAGAGGAATCAGGTTTATCTTGGCCCCGATATCTTTGGCAATTTTGGCCAGTTCCCGGATATCCTCTTTACCCGTGTTAAACCCATCGATGAGAACGTATTCAAATGTGAGTTGGTTATTGCGGAGACTCTTTCTATTGGCCCGCAAAACCTTCAGCATTTCCTGCATCGGAAATTTTTTCTCCACGTCCATAATTTCCCTGCGTTTTTCTGGAAATGCAGCGTGCAGAGAAATGGCCAACTGGAAGGGTTGCTCTTCTTCAAAAAAGCGGATAATGCCGGGCAATACGCCAGAAGTACTGATCGTGATTTTGCGCACGCCTATGTTGAGCCCTTTGGGATGGTGCAGCAAATGGGCAGATTTAATCACCGCATCATAATTGTAAAACGGCTCACCCATTCCCATATACACAATGTTTGTCACTTTTTTACCTATTGCATTCTGAGAACTGTAAACCTGCTCCACAATTTCGCCCGCAGATAAATTTCCCTTAAATTCCATTTTACCGCTAGCGCAGAATGTACAGTTCAGGGAACAACCACTCTGGACGGAAACACAAACCGACTGGCGGTTTTCGTATGGCAGCCAGACTGTTTCTATAACGCGCCTGTCAAATTCAAAGAGAACTTTTGCCGTTGCATCGCGCCGACTCTGCAGAGTCTGCACTTGCTGCTCGGACGGCCATTCAAAATCTGTGGAAAGAGATTCGCGCAATGTTTGGGGAAGATTCAGCATTTGCGCTGCGGAGAGAACCTGCCGGCCATGAATCCAGGAAAATATCTGTTCTGCCCGATAGGCGTTTTCTCCCTTCTGAAAAATATAGTCCTTCCATTCTTCCGGGCTAACTCCGTATGCGTGCATGTATTAAAATACAACGGTTCATCGTAACCGGCGATTAAAATACATCGTCTATGAATTGTTAACTCGTTCAAAAAAATATTGACCGGTTCAGAACAGGTGGAACTAAAGCCTATGCCACTCCCCTTCAGCGATCCCATTGTCGCCATTAAAGGTCAGTTCTTGGCCCCCGATAAAAAATATAACGGAATGTTCCTTATCATGCTCAATTCAGAAGCTGGCTATATAGACAATGCTTCCGTAGTGGCCGGCCTCCCGGATAAATTGGCTCTGCCTAAACTCAGCGCAAACTGGATGGCATACGACAAGGCACTCCAATCGGCATGGTACGAACAAAGAACCAACGCCTCTCTGACCTCCCAGCTACAGGCCCTGTTTAAGGAAAAATCTCTCGAAATTTCCTTCTATCAGGAAATCTACAGTGCTCTGGAAAAAAAATCGCTCTCGGCTCTACAATCCATCTTTTTCAAAATCCTGGACGATGTTCTCCGCGACCCCAAGCTGGAAGTCTCCGTAGATGCCGAACCCGTTCCCAGCCAGACTATTGTGGAAGCTCCCGCTCCAGATTCTGCTTTTGTTGAACCAGAAGAATCCTGGATTCCTGTTTCGTTATCTCTGGCTCCCATTGGCGGCAAAGACATTGGAAGCATCCAGGGAGGCGATGTCATTATGGTTAAACCCGATGCAACCAACCCGCGCGGAAAAAGTCTTATCAATTCCAAAAAACTGCAGATTGACAATGGCCGCATCAAGCCCATGCCGGCGAAAGTAACGGCAGTACTAAAAAGTTCGGAAGGAATTGAGCTGACCGTTAAACTGGCAGATACACTCTCCGGAAAAATTCTCGAGACAGAAAAAGTTCTCGTGGAAATGTACATCCCCCCCTCCGTTCGCATGAAGAACGCATCCATTGCTAAAGCCAATCAAGAAGAAAAAAAATCACTCCAAGTGGTGTATATAGCTGGCGGCATTCTGCTGCTGCTGATTCTCCTGCTTGCCATTTTTTTATGAACCAGTCGTTACGCAAATCAGCCACCCTGCTTATTCTGGTAATCGTATTACTGCTGCTGTCGGTAGTCATTGGTGACTTTCTGCTCCTGCCGTTGATTCGGGCGCAGGCCGCTTCCTCCTGGCCCCTGGGGATCATCGCTGCTGTGCTGGCCATTCTATTGTCCCGCGTTCAAAAAAATCGCATCATCATTGTCAGCATTCTTTTGCTTTTTCTGCCGACATTTCTGCCAGCCTGGTTTGCATTCCCCGGAAGCAGTGCGTTGTTTTTTTTGTCACTCGCCCTTTACCTCGGAGGGGAATATGTTTTGTACCGCAGATCTGCTAAAGGTCGCGAAAACCAGAAAACGGCAAAAGCCTGGATTGCCGGCCTCATTCAAAAAACGGGTCGCCTGCTGCTGTCGCTTTCCGTGCTGGTTATTCTGTTTTTGCTTACTGTAGCAGTTCTCACCGTGAACCAGTCTTTTCTAAGTAAACTCTGAATACGCATTGAACGAAGTTGTAGTCAGCTACGCGGACATATCCAGATACTCGGGGTAAACTAAGCAGGACCAAAGGCAGACTTTGACGGAGTTCATAAGCTCAGGGTAAGGCGATGAGACATAATTCACATCTTTGTTATCTAACAAGCCTTATACATGAGACATAATTCACATCTTTGTTATCTAACAAGCCTTATACATGAGACATAATTCACATCTTTGTTATCTAACAAGCCTTATACATGAGACATAAT
>DYKF01000028.1:0-16496 GCA_020722745.1 Caldithrix sp. | reverse complement strand
ACAAGCCTTATACATGAGACATAATTCACATCTTTGTTATCTAACAAGCCTTATATATGAGACATAATTCACATCTTTGTTATCTAACAAGCCTTATACATGAGACATAATTCACATCTTTGTTATCTAACAAGCCTTATATATGAGACATAATGCAAATTCATGAAAGCTGAAAGAATGCGCCAGACAAATATTATGCATTGGCGGTGCAGCCCTTCGGTAGACCCAAGCTGAGATGCTGCCACTCAGGGCCGCTCAAAAAATTCGCTCACTGGCCCGGCTTTAAAATTTTAACGGATGGGGAATTACTCAATCCAGTAATGTGCAGGGTAATTTCTCCAGCAGGAGATAAGTACCCCATCGTGTTCAGCAGCATTCGCGCATCTACACCTGCACTTTCCTGCATTTCCGTAAAAAATTCTTCCTGCAACAGAACCAGAATGCGCACGTCATAAGCGCCATTCTTAAGGACGGGAATTTTCCCAGAAGCGGTAACGCGGGCCAGATTGCTGCGAAGAAGTGTCTTGCCAGAAGTCAACTGGATAAAGCCCTTAGCCAGAGTACCCTCCGCAGTCAGTGCATGGATGGTAGCGGTCAGCGATCCCAGCATGGGAATGCCGGTGATATGAATTTTTCCACCGGAATATTGCAGCTCAAAGCTGCCAGAGGATGCCGCAGGAAATTTTGAAACCTGCGTAGCTTCTGCTTTAGCCGCCAATTCGCCACGCATAATCTGAATTTTTTCAAATCCTGATTTTCCAGCTATTTCAATCACCGGATTTTTAATGCTCACTTTGGAATCGAGCTTGTCTCTCACTGCCAAACCCAGAGGAGAAACCGAAGCCTTCACGCGGGAAATAACACCCGTAACGGGAAAGCGGTCGCTGGAATAGCGCACGTTTTCGAGAGTGACAGATCCTGTAAGCGGCGAGAGACCGCTTCCATTAAACTCGATAAAATGACCCTCTTTTTCCAGAGTTTTAAGAAGCTTTTCAATAATCATACCGGATGGAAAAAAGACCATTAATCCCACGATAAAAAAAACAACTCCAGTAATAACTGCATACAGAATTGTCTGTTTCTGTTGCTGGTTTGTCGTCTCCTGGATTTCCATCTATTCTCCTTTTTTCTGATAGGCTGAAATAGTCAGCGCAATTCTATAGAATCCTGGTTTTTTGAGAATCTCATTGGATCGAAAACTTTCCAGACGGTACAAAGCCGGGGATGCTTCCATATCTCCAATAAATTCAAGCACGGATCCGGGAGTCACTTCTCGAAACGAAACCGTTACCGTGCGCCTCAAATATAATTTCTCTACCGTTGCATCATTGCTCGATATTTCTGCAATTTCGCGAATTCCCCGTGTGGAAAGCTTTGACTCCACAAAGGGAACCATTCCTTCGAGACTTTGCTCTATGCTGCTGCTTCGCAGAGAAGTGAGAACAGCGAATTCCTGGCCAAGCCTCTGGAGTTCGGCAATCTGTTTTTCATATTCCTTTTCCCTGTCTTCTGCCGAGCGCAGCATGCTGCCCAGACTGCCACTCAGAAAATACAGACCAACGACGATCAAAAAAACCGCAGCCACAGCAATCAGCATTTTTTCTCGGCGCGTTAGGGTCATTTATCCTCCAATACGAGTTCCAGATTAAACCGAACGCGTTTACCAGAATCGGTGGGCATGGTCCGCTCACCACTGGTTTCCACCTTTTTGAATACGGTGGATTCTTTAAGAGAAGATTTAAGAGAATTCACTTCTTCGAAATTAGCGACAATCACTTTGACAGAATATTTGTTTTCCGAATACGCAAAGGATTCCACGGCAAGACCGGGAATGGATGATAATTTACTGTTTAGTTCGACTATGGTTTCCGAAAAGCGAGGCAAAGAAAAAAACTTTCGATATATTTCTGTCTTTTTTTGCTGGAGTAAGAGTTGTTTTTTAGCCGCTGCAACGGGATCATTTCCGCCGTCTCCCGTTCCCGGAAAATATTGTTTATAGATTTGAGAAATTTCATTTTTTCTGGCTTTGCGCTCCCGCGCAGAAGCGGATAAATCGAGCAAAAAGGAAAAAATAAACAGAATCAACGCAACAGCCGTGGGAATGATGACAGAGAGCGGAAAACTGCTTTTCTTTTTTACAGTAAGCTTGCGCAATTTTCCCTTGAGAAACTGCATGGCTCTGCGGCTCGTTACCTGCGTCATAGCCGAAGCGAGAAAAAAATCGGATCGTTCATTTTTGACGAGAGGCGTTTTCTCTACTGGAAAATGCTCTACTCCGTTCAGTCCTTCCGCAAACAGAGTGCGCAAATGTTCAAACGAAAAAAGATCGGTCGCCGCATAAATTTTCAGACTGGTCGGATCTTCTTCTGAATTTTTAAGAGAAAGAGAAATCTCTTTTTCCAGAGACAATGCAAACTCTTGGAATTCTTTGCGCCACTGTTTCACTTTTGCGTCGCTCATGGAGTAATTTCTTTTTAACCACGCAGCCATGGCTTCTTCGTCAAGTGGAGGAAGAGACAAAAGAATCTGTTCTATGGAAACATTTTTATCGCGAAAGAGATCTTTTAATTTTTCTAAAAGTCGAAAATATCCCAGTGGTACCACGCGCGAAAACTGCCAGCGATGGTGGTCCATGAGAATCAAAAATGTGCGGTCCCGCGTCAAAAAACAATAGAGAGCCTTTTCTCCGGGAAGATACTGGATCAGATTGACAAACATGTCCGGTGGAGAATATATTCCGCCTACCGGAATGCCTAATTCCGAAAACAGGGAAAGCCAGGGAAGAATTTCTTCGGATGATGCCCCATGGACGACGACATGCGATACGGAATTTTCTAAATCCGGATATAAATGCGTATCATAGACTATTTCTTCGGGATCATAGGAAACCAGAGAAGAGAGTTCCAGGGGAAGTATTTCCTGCACCTTCTTCTTTTCAAGAAAAGGAAACTCAAGCTCCCGCAAAAAGCTGCCTCGATAGGGAAGATTAAAATATACGGTGGCGGTTTCCGGAAAATGATTCTGAACAAAAGCAGAAACATTTTCTTTTGTCAAAGGAACATATTCTCTGGCAATTTTTTCAATCACACGGCCAGATGCTCCCGCCCTGAACGCTAAACCCTGCACAACGGTTCCAGATAATTCCAGAATAAGAGAATACTTTGACATAGTTAATCCAGGTACCCGGTTACTTTTTTAGCCTCGCGATCAAACACGGCCATGGCATGGGCATGTTGTGAATCTATCCTCGCTTCGGCAACAATCTTATAGATTAAATCTTCCGTGCGCAGGCGGCTTTTCAGTTTATCGAGAAGAGGTACGCCTCCCGAATTGACGAGAATTCCAGGAACAGCGGACAAATCGTCCAGAGAGTCAAATCGCCCTCCGGCCTTAATGCGTTCTATAATAATGTTGCGGGCTATGTCGTCAGTCATTTCCGGATGGATAGACCTAAGCACGGTGTACCCCGCCGAATTAACATTGATTTTATGGGAATCTGCACTGCCGGGATTGTCTGGCAAATACACGGTGAGCAGCTCAGAAAGCACGGAGCTCTCTGTCTGGCGCGCAAGCTTTTCTTCTTCCGTGGCAAAATTCATGCTCTCTTGGTCTGCCTTTATGAGCGGAGAGTATAAAAGAGGCGCGCTAAAGGCGGGGAGAAGCAGAAGCTCGCGAATATCGTGCAGGCGTCCGTTTTTGACGGGAACCATCCCCTCTTCTGCATATTCCCGTCCCGATGGCATGGCCACAGAATTTTCGTCAATATAATCGGTAACTTCATCCCAGATGGCTCCATCAATTCCCAGCGTGACAGAAAGGTTCTCGAACCATTCGCGGACGAGAAGATCTTCTTCATCATCGAAAAAATGGACGAGCCGGTTCACGTTCAGCTTGCCACTTTCTTCCGAGAGGCTCAGAAGAACTTCGCCCTTTCCCAACACAATAGGAAAAGGCATGGAAAAAGCGCCGAACTGATACAAAATTTCTGGAGAAACTCTTTGGAGCAGTGCAATAGATGCCTCTATACCGCTGCGGGCAAGAAGCCTGGCCTGGAGATTCTTAGATTCGAGAATGGCAGATTTATACTCGCGGAAGGACATATTTACGAGAACGAGGACAGCAGAAAAGGTGAGCGTGAGCACCGTTGCCGTCAGCACCAGAATAACGCTTCCCTTTTTATCGCTTCCGGGTGGAAGTTTTTTTGGGGATTTCTTCCACAGCTTCATCCCTGCGACAATGAAAAGAGGAAACTCATGGACAATTAAAAAAATTGATAGTGGAGACTTTCGTAAATAAAATTCTCTAGAAGAATCATATCGCCGGGACGAAACGAGAAAAATGAAACGCCAAGATAATAATAGGCACCCTCTTCAAAAAAACGAATGATCTCTCCAAATACTTCCACCTCTTCCCCTTTTACGGGAATGATCATTTTGATTCGCCTGTGGGTCTGGAGATAGTGATAGAGAGTTTCATCTGTCATTTCCATCAACAGCCCGGTTAAGGATAAATTCACAATCCGAGTTTGTACAGAACCCGGATCAAAATGCGAATTGCGAATCCTAATTTTGGTAATCGCATACGAGAAAAGACTGGCAGGAACTACAAGCTCTTCGGCTGCCGAGAGAGAGATGAAATATTTATCGAACTGGTTGGTCTCCAGGCGAATATATCCAATGGGATCACCGTAAGCCGAAATGGGCAGCATCAGATACGATACCAGAAACAGGCGGGAATCCGACTTTTTGATTTCTTCCATTTTTCGCAGGGCCTCGTATTCTCCATCCGCGTTTTTAAGAGTCTGAAAATACGAATGGAGGTTTGTCACCTTTCGGGAAGAAATCGGTTCAATGTACGATTTTAATAAAGCGGTATCTTGAATGAGCACAGCCATGCCCGTCTCTGCCAGAATTTTTTCAGCAGGCGTTCGTTCCGATTCTGGTATATTTTCAAACATATGCAGAGAAAAATCGTGCGTAATGTTCTGAATTTCCCGTGTGAACATCTGGTACACAATTTTCAACGACGGTGAATCTTTTAAGAGTTCCTGCAAAAAATGGGGATGGCGGTTCTCCATCGCTTTTTCTTCTTCCCGCGTATCGAGAATAGAAGAATATAGAATTATAAACCGCAAAAACATGTCGTCAAAACGAATGCGCGGATGACGGCGGCGCGCCAGAAAGCGCAACGCTTCAGGAATGCGCACCGTTACAATTTCACCGGAAAACGCCAGCAGAACCGTTTCAAAAATATAATAACGATTGAGAGCTTCTAACGTAATGACGATGCGCCTGTCTGTTGTTTCGTGGAATTGAGAAACTTCAATTTCCAGTCCCTTGTCTGTCACATTCTCTACAACGCTTTTATAAACATATCCGGAATAAATCAAATTAATTCTAATGTACTTCGCTTTTACAAAGTACATAAAATTCAAAATACCATAATGATTTGTCTCTTCTCTTGCGTGTCGGAATTCCTGTACGAGCTGTTCTGCAAGCATGATCTATTTTCGTCACCTCCGCAGGGCAAACATGAGGGCTGCCCCCAAAAGAAATACAGCCAGCCAAGGGAAAGAAGAAACCAGAGAGTTTTCCTGCGAACGCAAAAGACCGTTTGGATTTCTCTGGACTTCCCCATAGTTGAGTACTTCGAAATCATTTCCTGAAGGCATTTGACCGGAACGGGAACCCGACACATAAAAACCCGGAAGGCCATCCGAATGTTTTGGCGGATCGGGAACTGCAGCTGCAGAAAGCATTCCGTACATCCACAGGGCAAAGACCGGATGAAGTCGATAGTATTCCGGCGCGGAATCCGGATCAAAACAGAAACAGGGAAGGTCCTCTTGCCACGTTACGGCAGGATTTCCACTGCGAAAATGAAACAAAGGTTTGCCGTCACAATGCGCGGCCTTCACGGGAATTGCATTCCTTTTATCTCCCATTTGCAGCACCTCTGTCTCTGTGCCGCGCAGAAAGCCAATTCTGCCAGTGCATGGACCATAGCCGACGGGAATACCGGTTCCTGAAAGGCCAAGGCGCGACTCGACTCCCGCAGCTGCGAGAAGACTCGCAACAGATCGGGGAGCATCCATCTGCAGGCGCATGAGCCGTTTTTGACCGGGCACAACCTTAAAATACACAGAATCCGTTCCCGCACGAAAAACCAGCGGTTCGATTCCAGAAACGGAAAAAGGAATACTGCCGGCAATCCCGCGCGGCAATACCGTTTCACCTTCCCGGCGAAGCAGCGCAGCTGCATGGGGTCGACTCAGAGAATACTCCAGAATAAAACCATTTCTATCGAGTGGATTTGGCACAATGGCTGCACGGCGAATCCACAAGGGTTCGGTTCCTTGTATGGCATTGGCCCTGAATCCTGGGGGCATTCCCCGCTGCCACTCCCGGGGAATTCCGCCTGGCACCGTCAAAAACAGCTTAGAGGAAGTAACTCCCCGCAGGGAGGACGATAGAATATCGTGGGTTGAGCGGTTATGCGCAAGGGCTGGCAGATCGGGAGAACTTTCCCAGAAACCGGCAGCCAAATAGCTTAGTCGCACTGGTTTTCCGCGACAATGTTTTATGGCTTTCTGGAAATCCTTTTGCTGACGAATCCCTTCCGTATAAGGATTGTCATCGATAATGCACAAAGAGTTACTGCTTGGGGCTCCCGGAACGGCAATGGCTATCACTAAAAATAGAATGAACAGAATCTCCAGAAGCAGGAGCAAAAGAGAAGACTGAAATAATTGAAAGTTCTTACCGTATTCGCGTAAAAAAATGGAAGAAGGAATTTGTCCCTGCCTTCCCTGCTTTCGGTAAAAAAAATAGAGCAACAACGGAATGGCAATGGCCACGGTAGAAAGCAGATGCCACGGAAACAGAAAATTCAACGGGAAACTCCTGTTATGCGGTGTAGAAATACTTCCACCGGTTTATCTGCATCGACGGGCAGATACTGGTGGCCATAACTGGCCAGAATTGCTCTTCGATCGCGAATCCCTTTTTCATAAATTTCTTCTGCCGAAACGTTCATCCTTCGCACCAAAAGGCCTGTTTCGGAGTCGCGCCACGTATTTGTGACGGGAAGCTTATGCTCCGATTTTTTTTCCAGATGAATGAAATGGAGAATGATTTTTTTTTGAGTCAGGCTTTTGCAGACAGAGCGAAACGCTTCCCTTTCAATGTATAAATCTCCTGTCCAGAAGGCATGGCGAAATCTGCGGCCAGGCTTCAGCGACAAAGCAAATGGCAAAAAATCTCCACTTTCCCTGTCTTCCACTTTGTCCCTCTGGTTTTTGAACAGATAAACGAGTGAAGCGTGGATGATTTGGCCGGCTTGTTCTTTTCCTTCTACCGAACGGATCGAAGCACTGGCATCGAACCCGGCGTAAATAAAATGCGATGGATTTTCCCTGTTGGAATACAGCCAGAGCTTCTGCCTGCGGGCCGAAAGCTTCCAGTTTACGTAACGAAGATCGTCCCCCGGAGAGTACGGCCTTGCATCCCATTTTTCTCCTGTTTGGCCGGGGCGAAGGCTGACATGCTCTCCCATGGTTTTTTCTCCGGGATGCTGAAAATAAATGCGTCTTCCCGATAGAAATGGAATGAGTCGAGAGGGAGGATTCACGCGAACGGATTGATGCGCTGCAGCAGGTCGTCGACCGAAATTCCTTCTGCTACGGCTTCGTATTTTAACTGAATTCTATGTCTTAAAATATTCGGAAAAACAAATGCAATTTCTTCTTCGGAGACGCCGGGCCTGCCGGTAAGCAATGCCCTTGCCCTAGCCGCACGCACAAGAAACTGCACGGAACGCGGTCCGGCACCATAGAGCACCATGTCTGCCCCTGCACTGCCCTGTCTGGTTGAGCGCACTGCGTCTACAATCGCAGACAAAAGAGATTCCGGCATGGCAACTTTATCTGCCGATTTCTGCAACTGGAGAATCGTGTCGGCATGGGCTATGGGCTGCAGGGAATCAAGCAGATCATGCCCCCCCATGCTCATTTTGGCAATCTGGATTTCTGCTTCGCGCGATGGATAGGACAATTCCAGAGACAGGAGAAAACGGTCGAGCTGGGCTTCCGGAAGAGGATACGTCCCCTCCAGCTCCAGGGGATTCTGGGTTGCCATCACAAGGAAAGGTTGCGGAAGAGTGTGCGTGTGGTTTGCCACGCTCACCTGTCTTTCTTCCATTGCCTGCAACAATGCGCTCTGGGTTCGCGGTGGCGTTCGATTTATTTCATCTGCCAGAACAAGATTGGCAAATACGGGCCCGGGAACAAATTCAAGAAAACGCGACGATCCACGCGTAGTTGTTTTTTCCTGCAGGATTTCCGTACCAGAAATATCCGCTGGCATGAGATCCGGAGTAAACTGGATGCGGCGAAATGAAAGGTCCCAGAGTCGGGATAAAGTTTTTACGAGGAGGGTTTTGCCGAGGCCCGGAAGACCTGTGAGCAAAATATGTCCGCCAGAAATGGCAGACACGAGAACGAGATCGAGAATATCCCCGTACCCGATGAGTATGCGGGAAGCTCCCGATAACGTCTGCTGGCGAAATCGAAGAGCCTCTTCCGTAATTCTTTTCACGGACGGGGACATGGATTATTTTTTCTTATGGCGGTTTGCCCGGCGCTTTTTTTTGCGCTTGTGATTGGCGATTTTTCTACGCTTTTTCTTCTTTACACTCGGCATTGCATCTCCTTGACCATGTTGACATGGCAGCACTCGGGCCATCCTTTTTTTTAAGGCTGGACTGTAAACCTTAATTCTAAAAATCGGCTTTATGCGACGCTATTCTCTGTTCTCTTCCGGAGACGCTAATGGATTTTTTGCCCTTTTTCTTGACAATCTGGTAAACCTCGTCACTTTCTACGGAATTCTCACCATGGTTTTTGGTTTTCCTGGCCATATCATTACCCAAAAAATGATTCCCGGCACTGCGCTTGGCGTCATGGTGGGAGACCTCCTTTTTACCTGGCTCGCTTTTCGTCTGGCTAAAAAAACGGGAAAAGACACTATCACAGCAATTCCACTCGGACTCGATACTCCCTCTACCATCGGCATTGCCTTTGCTGTTATTGGCCCTGCCTTTCTGCATTACAAAGCAAATCTTGGAGCAGAACAGGGAGCCATCATGGCGTGGTATATTGGCGTATCTGTTGTACTCTGGATGGCTCTCGTTAAATTTATTTCATCTTTCTTTGGAAATGCCATTCAAAGGATTGTCCCGACGGCTGCGTTGATTGGTTCCCTGGCCGGAGTCGGCGTCGTCTGGCTGGCCGCGTATCAGTTTTTTCGTCTAATGGGAAATCCCAGCGTGGGTCTCATTTCCCTTTCTGTCGTTCTGCTCACTCTAATGTCACCGTATCGCCTCCCCGCAAAATTTCCTGGAGCAGCGGCAGCCGTTCTACTGGGCGCAATCGTGTATTATGCCGGCATGCTGGGAATTCCGGGCATTGTGAGTCAACCCATCCATTTGACCGCGACGCCATCCCTTCCCTCGTTGCCTCTGGGCGTTTTTTCAGTTTTTATGGGAGATGCCCTTCGCTACCTGCCCATAGCAATTCCGTTTGGTTTGCTCACCATAATCGGGGGCATCAATGTAACGCAGGGTGCCCGCATCGTGGGGGATGACTACAATACGCGAACCATACTTCTCACAGATTCCCTGGCCACTCTAATCGGTGGTCTCTTTGGTGGTGTGGCCCAATCGACTGCCTACATTGGCCATTCCGCGTATAAAAAAATGGGAGCAAGAGCGGGATACACTCTTCTCACCGGGATTCTCATCGGCCTGGGTGCTTACCTGGGCGTGATTGAATTTCTCGTCCATTTAATTCCGGAAGTTGCGGTTGCCCCTATTCTCATTTTTATCGGGTTTGAGATTGCCTCTCTTGCCTACTCTGCCTCTGGCGAAAAGCATTCCATGGCCGTCACATTTTCGATTATCCCAGCTATTCTCAATTATGGCTATATACAGGTCAAAGGACTCTATGAACCCGTTATGGGAGCCCTGCAAAACCTGGGACAAAAATATTCGTCTTTACAAACAGAGCTTTCTACCGTTATTCCTCCGTTCTTTCATGGGCAGTACAAAATACTGGAAGCTATGGGACAGGGCTATATTCTCACTGCCATGATCTGGGGAGCAACAGCTGCGTATCTTGCCGATGGAAAGGCCAGACATGCCGTAGTTGCTCTTGCCACGGGAGGGGTTCTCGCATTTTTTGGAGTCATTCATTCCGCGACTTCTACGGGAGAAATTTATCTTCCCTGGAGTTTGCCAGCCGGCAGCAATATCCCGTATCACTTTTCTGCAGCCTATTTACTGTCTGCTGCCGCCATTCTGGTAATGGCAGCGTTCAGCCGCACAGAAACAGAGAAATGATTATCATTTCAGACATAGAGAATCTGGAATGGAAAGGAAAACCTGGCGTCATTACGCTGGGAGACTTTGACGGGTTTCATCTTGGCCATCGTTCGCTCCTGGAGCATTCTATCCGGCGGGCGCGCGAAATGGAATCTTCCTCTCTGCTCGTCACTTACGATCCATCTCCCAAAATGCTTCTTGGCAAACGCCGCTTTGATGAACAAATCTACACAAAAAGCGAGAAGATTTTTCTTCTTCAGGAATATAATCTCGATGCTGTCGTCTTTATTCGCTTTGATGAGCGGCTGCTCCATATGAGTGCCAAAACATTTTTACAGGAAATTCTTCTAAAAAAACTACAGGCACGCCATATTATTCTGGGATATGATCACCACTTTGGAAAAAACAGACGCGGAAATTTCAGGTATCTTCAAAACGCTGAGTCAAAATACCATTTTACTGCGGAAGAACTTCCGCGCGTTCTCCACGACGGAGAAGCAATTTCATCATCTTCGATCCGCCTGGCTCTCAAAGCCGGAGAAATTGAAAAAGCAAATGCCATGCTCGGGCGGCCTTTTTTTGTCAGTGGTACGGTGATTCATGGAAACCAGCGAGGCCGTCTGCTCGGTACGCCTACGGCCAATCTCCATATCAATCCCGATAAAATACTGCCCAGAGAAGGCGTCTATGCCGGTTATGCTTATATAGGGAAACGGCGTGAAAAAGCCGTTTTCAATATTGGTTTTAATCCTACTTTTAACAATATAGATTTATCTTTAGAAGCCCATATTCTAGATATATCAGAAAACTTATACGGTGAACCACTGCGCGTTGAACTGTTATGGCGACTCCGCGACGAACAAAAGTTTGAGAATGTAGATGCACTGAAAGCAAGAATTACAGAAGACGTGCGAATTGCCCGTGAACTTTTCAGCTCTTCATCCCCGCGATAAATAAAGCGCCAGAGGGATAAGTCTCTTTTGCGGGTGCCGCAACGTACAGAGCTCTCAACAGGGAGCGCAGAGTGTTAGATGCACGGTTTTCTGCAGGTATGTGGGAAATTATTTTTCTATACTCATCGAGCGAAAGACCAATGGACTCCGGCAAATCAGTGGATGTAACCACAATATAATCCTGCAATGAAAGAGGTACTGTCTCTGTTTCCGCATTGGAAGAAAACACGAGAGACCCAGATTCAATCTCCTCTACTCCCGACGAATGGATCTTATGGATAAGATATCCCCCTGAACGCAAAAGCTTTAGAGTGGAATCTTCCGAGTCCCAGCGAAAATACAAAAGAGAAGGTTGCTTTCCCGAATACTGTAGCAAATTTTCTGTAAAAGAATGCGTTATCATCGCTGGTTTTTGTTTTGCTTCTGAAAAAGAAAAAAACCGTTCCTGGTATCGATTTTCCAGAAGAATATCCTCCGGTACACGCATGCCAAAGCGGAAAAAAAATGCATCGAGAGAAGAGTCCGTTTCACTAGCTGCCAGGCAGTCGTGTTTTTGTCCTTTTGGACGCGAAGGATAAAAAGAGACGTCAAAGGTTCGAATGCGCTGCACAGGACGACGATACAATGTCTCTATACCCGGCAGTTTTTCAGAAGAGATTGTTTCCTCGTTTCCGCGAAGTTTTTCAAAAAGGCGACTGGCCAGCAGGTTGAGCTCTACAAAGCGCTCACTGCTTTTAATATCCCCCGTCTGAATATCATACGTGAGTTCACCAATTTGTCGCGTCACGCGACCAGCCACAAACCATACAATAATATACACAATAAGAGAAAAGATTGCGGCAAGAACATAGAGGCTGATGATACGTTTCGTGAGTTTGCCCTGCGGTTTACCAGAAGACAAATACATATAATACTTTTGCCCGTCTTTCTCTGTGACAAAAAAGGCGCCCCTTCGCAATAGTTTTTTATTGCTTTTGATGGTCTTGATTTCTCCTTCTATAGATTCAAGGAAGGCATCGTTATAATCTTTACCTGCCTTTCTTTTCTTTATTTCTGATTCTATTTTGGGATCACTGTGAGACAAAATATTGCCCTTAGAATCCCAAAACAAAAACAGAGATCCTTCTGATAAAATGGCTCTGAATTCTGCAGGGGTGGCAGCAGACTGCGCAAAGCTTCGCGCAAAGGTTTTCAGCAAAGTGGCAGACAGTGCTGCCGTTTCTTTATGGCTGTCTCTGAGCAGAGCCATATGCGACCACGCCGCAATAAGCAGGGAAGCCGCTAAAGCAAGCAAAGCAGCCGGAAGTGCGAGAGCGGATCTTGTTTCAGTTTTCATCTGCCGTTGTACCTTTCTTTTTATCGACCAGAATTACGATCAGTCCTGATAAAAAATACAAAATGACAAGAGGAATAAGGACGGCAAGCATAGAAAATACATCTGCCGGAGTTAACGCAGCAGAAGCAATGGAAAGCCCCGCAACAATCATGCGCCAGTGAGCAAAATAATTTTGTCTGTTGATGAGCCCGGCTGCTGCCAATAAAAATGCAACGATCGGCAATTCAAACGAAAGACCAAATATGGCATGGAACAAAAAGAAAAAAGACAAATAATCCCCAACAGAAAGGTATAACTCCGGGCGAACGGCAATATCCGAACCTGGCACAGAAAGCGAAGGCGGCACCCACTGGAAAACGAGAAAATACACGATAGTAGGCCAAATAAACGCACGACTCACATACACGCCTGTCCAGAAAAGAGCTGCCGTAGCAACAATAAGCAGAGGTCCGGAATTCCTGAATTTTTTATCGACGGCCGGCATAATAAAACGCCAGAGTTCAAACATGAGAATGGGTACAGATACCACGAGCGCGGCAACCATGACAAGTTTCATTTTGATAAGGAAATAATCACCGAGCTGGTTGGTAACAATCCGAATATCAATATTGCCAGCTTCCTTTGATTTGGCAATCAGAGGCAAAAGCGGTCCCATGACAAAGTGGTATACCTGCTCATAGGTAAACCAGGCAAATACAGAAAGGAGGATAACATACAGAATACCGCGCAGAATAACAAACCGGAGTTCTTCCAGATGATCCGTGACCGGCATATACCCCTGCTGTTGTCTCAGCTGGCGTATATAATCATCAGGAGTAGATTCTTTCGAGACGGATTTTTTAGGAGCGCGCGCCATGTCAGGCTTTTTTGCTGCGGCTTTTTTTGACGGGTTCCTGGGGTTCACTGGTTACCTGCTGCTGTTCTTCTTCTGCAGGAGCACCGGAAATTCCCTTGCGAAATTCATTGATTCCCTGGCCAATGCCACGGGCAAGCTGGGGAAGTTTTTTCCCACCAAACACAAGCAGCAGTATTAAAAAAAGGACGACCAGTTCCTGAATTCCCATGCCAAACATAAGGCAGCTTTGCCCTGCTCTATCCCGTGTAAAGTATTTAACCGGGATTCCGTTTCAAAATATATCTTGCCAGCAGTTGCAGGCTTGCCGATAATCGACTGTCATGCAGGAAACAGAATTACAGGAAATCGAAACAGCAGACTGGATATTAGAAAGCTCGCCGATGCATCTTTCCAGACTCTCCGCTCTGTATCCTGACCTCGCAAAGAGCATCGCGAGAAACGCTCATGCGTACAGTAGGCTCTCAGAGATATATGCCCCGTGGTTTCTTTGGCAATCTGGAAATATCTCGCTGCATTTCTCGGAAACTTCCCCCAACGCAAATCTGGACAAAGCTATCAGACTGTGGAATGAAGGATTCCGGTCTGAAACGATTGTTCTGCCCCTCGTATTTTATATGTATGCACGGGATCTGCCGGAAAAAAATCGTCGCCTTCACGAAATTCTCACCTGGAAACCAATTCCCGCTGGGACAAAAAGATTACTCCTTTTCTTGTTCCACGGGGAAGGCAGCCTCGAAGATCAAAAGCTGGTAGAAATCCAGCATATCCGGCGGTCCATGGCGCTGCACAATCTCCCCACTCTCACTCGGAAAAAAATTCGACAGGCCACACAGGAAAAAGAAGAACTCATTGCATTCTTTCAGCCATTGATAGCAGAAAAAGGAAGTTTAGCAGCTCAAAAAAAATTTGGTTCGCTTTCTCAATTAGACCAAGAAAGAATTCATATAGAAGCCGGCAGAATACACAAAATAACGGCTCTCAGAGAAAGCGAAAACGCCGTAGAGTTTTTGAAAGTCGTTCGCAGCATTACGAGGCTCAGCAGGGAAAAAGAATCCGCTTTGTCGCTTGCTGCAGATTTTCTAAACGGCAGAAAAGTCTTCGATCCAAAAGCAGGATTTGAACAATGGAATCCTGAATCGCTGCCCTGGAAGGAAGTTTCCTTTTACGCCAACGCTGCCCTCGGAAACTGGCAACAGCTGCAGCTTCTTGCAGAGGAACTCAAAACGTTGCGCAAAAAATTTCATATTCGCTTTTTTTGTGCACGGGCAGCCTTTGAAACGGGCGATACCGTAAAGGCCTGGCATAGAATAAACGAGCTTCTCGCGGACTATCCCGACAACGCTGCCGTTCTTAACGAAGCTGGAATTTATGCCTGGAAACTGGAACGGTTCGAGGAAGCCGAAGATATTTTTTCCCGTGCTCGCAATCTGTTTCCCGAGCATGCGGCAACTAAATTTAATGAGGCGGTATTTTTCGAGAAACGATCTCTAAGCGAAATTGGTGCAAAGTGGAAAGAGGTGGAGCTAAGCGCCTACCCATAGAGAAAACCCCGAAACAGGGGTTTTCTCCAAAAGAATTTCTTGTGGAAACCTCAATTCATTCAAAATTTTGAAAAAATTTTAAAATCACTTCTTGATGCGGCCAAGCTAAGCCTAAAAAGTTAATTTTTTGAGGTTCCCTTGTTGAAAAAACAGTGTCGGCGCTGGGCCAAACACTGTCTTAAGAAATTTTACTTTTCGTTTGTAATAGCCTGAATAACAGACTTGGGAGGATTGTCGTCTGTCACGAACGTAACTTTTACAGTTTCTGATTCGTTTCCTACGGAATCCACCGCTTTGGATTCAATCGTGTGCTCGCCTTCTTCGCTGAAATTGATGGGAGAAGAATATACGCTAAAGTTTTCTTCTCCGTCAATTTTCACAAAAATGTTCTTCACGCCAGATTTTTTGTCGGCAGCTTCTACCACAAACACAGTGTCGCGACGAGCATATTCTTTGCCATCAACGTTCACTGTTTTCTGGGATGGACGAATCGCAACGACAGGAGCGGTACCATCTCCCTCTACTAATAGAGTGCGCTCTTCTGTCTGGTTGCCCAGATTATCCATTGCTTTGTACTTGAGAACATACTGTTCTTCGGCAGATACAGCAATGGCTTCGCCAGTATAGTCTTTGTATCCGGCACCATTCAGAGAGTACTCAATTTTTTTAACACCGCTGAGACGATCAATGGCCTGGATGCGAACTTCACTTTGCTGAGGAACCATGCTTACGCCATCGC
Organism: Caldithrix sp.; assembly: GCA_020722745.1. Lineage (GTDB taxonomy): Bacteria > Spirochaetota > Leptospiria > Turneriellales > Turneriellaceae > DYKF01. The sequence continues at coordinate 694 of DYKF01000028.1, read as the reverse complement.
GAACCTCTGTCTTCTCGTTTGTTACCAGACTCACTACGGGAGCTGTATTGTCGATAATTACCGGGAATACATTTTCTGCTTCGTAGTTACCGGCATGGTCAACAGAGCGGTAGACGATATTGTGGAGACCTTCGGCGGCGATATTAAAGGGTTCCAAGTATGTCTGAAAAGGAGAGTTGTCAATGCGATATTCAATATAGGCAACGTTAGACAGAGAGTCTGCTGCTTCCAGTTTAAATTTGGTGAAGGAATTGGCATAATTCATTTTGCCATCGTTATACATAACGCCTTCTCCCTGGGTTGTCTGCTCCGCAGCTGCGACTTCTTCTTCAGTTGTCACAGTTTCTGTGGTCGTTGCTTCCGTCGTTGTAGTTTCTGTAGAGCGGGTTGTAGTAGTGGAAGTAGAGCTGACCGCTTTTTCTGCGGCTTCTACGCCACTCAGGCCCTCTTCGGCTGCTACCTGCGCCTTCTCTGCCTCTGCAGGAATGACATATTTTTCCTGGGCATACAGAGCACCAGCTACTGTCAGTGTGGACATTAAAGTAATTGTTACGATTTTTTTCATTATTTCCTCCGAAACGAATGGCTTCCTGTTTCTATCCTTCATTTTCCTGCAATACCGTCAACCAATTATTTCAATATTTTTATGCAACCCAGAGAGATATCTGACAGATTTTTAGGGGATTTTGCTTGA
>DYKF01000254.1 GCA_020722745.1 Caldithrix sp. | reverse complement strand
CTTTATGGGGGAATTCTTTGATTCCGGTATGACAATCCGTGCAGGAAACGTCTGTGTGGGAGGCCGTCTTTTTAAATTCTCCATGACAGCTTGTGCATTCTCCGGGGGGTGCAGCTGCCTGTAGTGGTGAAGCGAGGAGAAGAATAATCGCCAGGACAAGGCGCATAGGCACTCCCATAAATACCCTAATATGTTCAGTAGCCGCTTACATAAATTTATCTGTCTTTTCTGTCAAGGATAATTTTACCTTTCCCATCAAGAATGGTTTTTGTTCTGGCAGCCGCCGCTTCGTAGCGTTTTTCCATGGATTGCTTGGCAGCAAGAAACGATTGAAACGCCTTGATTGCGGATTCGAATAAGGCTGGATTTTCTTCCTTTATCGTGTATAAGCGGTTCTTGTCAAAAAGACGATCTTCTCCATCATATTCAAGATAAAGCTTTTTAAAAAGATCACGGGTTTTTTCCTCTCCTTCCGACACCTGTTCGAGAAGGAGGTGAAGATCTTCGCGTCTGGATTTGATCTTTTGGGAGAATTCCAGTGCCTTAAAGTTTTCCGCCCCGATGCATGAGGCGGCTGCAGGGCACCATTTGGCGCACCCCAAATCCATCCTGTCATTGAATACAATTTCCCCACATCCGCTGCAGCGACGCCTAACCTCGTCGCGGAAAAACTCTATGGGCCTTCCGCATTTCGGGCAGGGAACTTCAAAGATGGAATCAAATCCCCAATACTGTGTGTTCTGGCCGGGACACTTGGACATTGTCACCCTCTTTTCTACTGTCTATAACATGCAAACAGCCCGCCGCACAGTTTTTTTCCGGAGCCGCCTGGTTTTTTTGTTTTTGACAAGCTTTTACGAAGCTCCACTACTTCATAAGCGAAGTTATGATCCGTGCCGCAATGTCGTCCAGGTAATCCTTTTCCGCGAGGTCGAGCACCGACGATGATTCGAGCTGTCTCGATGCCAACGATGGGAGAACGGGAATGACTGCCGTCAGAGGAGGCAGCCCCTTTATGTCCGGCAGCACAAAATCCGAGGATGCCCGGTTGAGGATAAGGACCTGGCGGTCCAAACCCATTTGCCTGGCCAACACACTTATGCGTGCCGCTGTCTGCAACGCTCTTATACTCGGTTCGCTTACGACAATCAAACCGTCAACATATTCGACAGTTCCCCGTCCTAAATGCTCGACCCCCGCCTCCAGATCCACGATAATCCACTGCTGGTTTTTGACAATAAGATGCGCCAGCATCGCCTTGACGAGCGCGTTCGGGGAGCACGCGCACCCGCTTCCCGCGTCGGAAATAGTGCCCATGACCATAAGCCTCAGGTTCCCGACCTGTTTGGAAAGCCTGTCGGGAAGATCGTCAACCTTGGGGTTGATCTGAAAGAATCCTTCACCCACGCGCTCTTTTATCAATCCCTTGTTCTGGATCAGCGGCGTCGGGATATCGTGTTCTTCCAGCCCGAGAGCCTGCCCCAGTGAAAGGGCCGTGTCGGCATCGAGAAGCATGACCTCTTCCCCTTTGCGTGCCAGATAATCGCCAAGCCAGGCCGTTAAAGATGTTTTCCCGACCCCGCCTTTGCCCGCTACTGCAAGTTTCATCGAATTATCCTCGTATTTTTATTCTTCTGTGAATCGTCAGCCGTTCTTTGCGGCCTTTTTTCGCCTCTCTCGTGACAGTTCCCAAATCAGGCACTGGGTTCTGAATTGGCAGTACAGGTTTGGATCCAAACAGTTACAGCAATACTTGGAATCTTTACACTCGCAACATTCCTCGCAGAACCCGACCTGATGTTTCTGACAGATCGCAATCGCCTCTTGATCCGGGTGGTTTTTGCATTTCATTTTCTAGCTCCTATCTTCGATAATTTCATAAAATTTTTTAATTTTCCAGTTATATTATAATCTGTCTGTCAAGGCATCGACTGATCGCGTGATAGACTTTCGCAGTGATAAACCTATAACAAGGCCAGGGGATAGCCCCGCATCCTCCCCGTTGCCCGTAAAATATGGGGTGAATCCTGAAACCTTTAGAGCCAGATCCGCTTTCAGAAAACAGGGTATAAAAAAGACTTGACTTTTTTATAAGATTTTACGATACGGGGAAAAAATTCAGCGGGTAGTGGAGTGGTTTTCCCCGGCCATCCACCGTTCCCGGATCGAACTGTTGTTTCCCCAGTAAGCAATTTTTATCAGGCAAAATCTTATAAGGAGGATGCTATGAGAAAAAGAACGGTTTTAGCTGCTTTAGGTATCATCGTAGTCTCGGGGTTTCTTTTTGTCACGGGGGCCTTTGCGGCCACGAAAATCGTGATTGGCAACCCCGAATGTCTCTCCGGGAAATTTTCCAAAGCCGGAGAACAGGCGGTGGGTGGGATCAAGGCGACTGTAAAATGGGTCAATGAGGTTTATGGCGGTGTCAAGGTCGATGGGAAGAAGATTCCCCTTGAATACAAACTTTATGACTGCGAATCCAAGAAAGAGGTTGTGACCAGCTTGATAGAGCGGCTTATCACCGTAGACAAGGTGGACTTTATCCTGGCTCCGTACAGCTCTCCTCTGACGCTGGCAGGCGCACCCGTCGCCGAGAAATACCGGAAGCTTTTTATGGATCACGGCGGGGCCAGCGACCGGATTTTCCAGCAGGGATTCAAATATGTGGTTCAGACCATTGGTCCCGGTAGTAGCTATCATCTGGGGACATTAAATATGGTTCGCAAGCTTGATCCGAAATCGAACAGACTCGCCCTCATATATAAGGATGCGGAGTTTTCGAGGGACGTCATGAAAGGCGCAGAGAAATACGCCAAGAAAACCGGCTTTAACATCGTCTTTCAACGCACGTATCCCGAAGGTACCGCAGACCTTACGCCCATTCTCTCCGATATGAAAGGGACTAAGCCGGATATCGTACTCGGCGGAGGTCATGAACCGGACGGAATGCTTTTGGCGAGACAGATGGCCGATTTGGATATCAATGCCAAGGCCATTTCTATCCTGGTTTCTGTTACGCTGCCTTCCTTTTACGCCGGACTCAAACATATCGCCGATGGGATGTTGGGACCCTCTCACTGGGAATACGGGGTTACCTATTCTGAGAAAGGGGCAAAAAAGCTTG
>DYKF01000027.1 GCA_020722745.1 Caldithrix sp. | reverse complement strand
CAAACTTTGGGTAGATAACAAAAATTCCCATATTATGTCTCATAACAAACGCTTGGTAGATAACAAAAATTCCCATATTATGTCTCATAACAAACTTTGGGTAGATAACAAAAATTCCCATATTATGTCTCATAACAAACGCTTGGTAGATAACAAAAATTCCCATATTATGTCTCATAACAAACGCTTGGTAGATAACAAAAATAACCGCATTATGTCACATAACAAAGCCTTTGGTAGATAACAAGTTTTCCCAAGAATGTGACATAATCCCTCGGGGAGGGGTGGCTCGCGAGCTCAGTTTACCTTGTAGCCAAAGGTGTATCGAAAGGAGGCGCCCTCTCCTATATTGGCTATACGCTCAACAATCCTGCCAGGGACAATCGATCGGTAGCCGTTGTGGCGACAAAATAACTTCTGCCAGCAGCATGCTAAACCTTCCTTAACATACGGTGAAATCAGACAGGCCGCTAAAACATGCTCAGTTGGGCTTCTTCTGCGGGCTTCCCTTTCTGCGGCTCCATTTTCCAGAGGCCTTCGCCCTCGAGCTCCAGAAGTAATGCGCCCGCCCGCGCTACAATCTCAGCAGGGATGCCGGCCATGGCAGCCACGTAGATTCCGTACGATTTATCGGCCACCCCATCGACTATTTTTCGCAGGAATACAACCTTCCCGTTTTCTTCCACAACTTCCACGGTTTTACCGACAATCCCGCGCTTATGCGATATAAGCCCAGCGAGTTCCGCATAATGGGTCGCAAACAATGTGCGCGGCCTGCCAAATCCATCTTTATTGAGATACTCCACCATAGCCCGCGCTATACTGATTCCATCGTAGGTAGAGGTTCCCCTGCCTACTTCGTCGAGCAATACCAGGCTGCGGCTCGTAAAATTCTGAAAAATATGAGCGCACTCAACCATTTCCACAAAGAATGTAGATTCTCCGCGCGTAAGCCTGTCGTACGCTCCAATGCGCGTAAAAATGCGATCCGTGAGTGGAAACACGGCCCGAGAAGCCGGAACAAACGAACCTGCTTGGGCCATAATCTGGAGCAATCCTATCTGGCGAATATAAGTAGATTTTCCTGACATATTAGGACCCGTAAGAATTACAAGGTGAGAGCTTTCATTGTCGAGTTGCACATCGTTGGGTACAAATGGTTCATCGGCAAGCCTTGCCTCCACGACGGGATGCCTGCCTTTTTCTATCTGCATGGGTCCCTGTTCCCGGATCTCTGGCCTGCTGTAATGGCGCTTTCTGGCCACACTGGCAAATCCCGCCAGAACGTCTAACATGGCAAGGCGGTCTCCCCACGCGCGAATAAGATCCGTATGCTTCAGTATATGCTCTAGTATTTGTCCGAAAATTTTTCTCTGCAGTTCTACTACCTGATCGCGCGCAGAAAAAATTTTCTCTTCTAAGTCTTTCAATCGCTCCGAAACATAGCGCTCTGCATTGACAAGAGTCTGTCTGCGAGAATATTCTGCCGGGGAGCGCTCCGCCTGGCCCTTAGAGATTTCAAAATAATAACCGATAATTTTATTATAGCGGATTTTCAGGTTGGGAAGGTTGTGTCGCTGCTTTTCTTCTTCTTCAAACTTGCGCAACACTTCCTGGGCAGATTCATTCAGCTCAAAATATTCGTCTAATTTTTCGCTGTATCCCTTTTTAACAAATCGCCTTTCGTCGAGCAGGGGAGGAAGATCGCCTTCGCAGAGGACCTCTGAAAGATAATTTAACAGCGTATCGGGCAGATTGCCTCCCCAGTTTTTGGCCAGTAAAGGCGGCAGATTCTGTCCGGACAGAATTCCGTGCAGAGCATAAACAGCGCGCAGCATTTCCCTCAATTCCTGCAAATGTCTTACCTGCGCAGAAACCGCAAGCCGTGAGACAAGCCTCGCGGGATCTCCCGATACGGCAATCCAGTCTCGCACCTTAGAGCGCAGCACATCTGATTTCAGAAAAAAATCCACGACATCCTGCCGGTCATGGATGGTCTGCACGGACATGGATGGCCTCACGAGAAAATCCTGAACGAGTCTTCTTCCTCCTGGAGATACCGTGTCTGACAAAATTCCAAGCAGAGAATGTTTTCTGCTGCCATCGTAATCCTGCAGAATTTCGAGTGTGCGCAGGGCTGCATCGTCGAGCACCATGGTTTCGCGCCTGAACTGGTAAACGGGATTTTTCCAGTCTATTTTTACAGCGGGTGCCACCTCGGAAAGATACGCAAACAGCATAGCCAGAACGCGAGGCTCTTTTTCCTGCCGTGAAGCAGCGTAAGATGGAATGCGTTCGGAGAGCAGTGCTAAAATTTCGCCCGGCCGCATGGAATTCATAAATACGACGGGAACCTGCGAGGGTGCCTCGCCTGCAAAATCTTTCTCTAACAGTACTTCGCGAATTCCCCGCGCCGGCAAAAATCCAGAGAGAATATCCGAAGACGCCTCTTCTACATACAGCGAACCAGTGGAAATATCAGCTGAGGCAATGAGTAAAGTTTTGTCTCCCGTTTGTACAATGGCCGCAAGAAGTCTGGATTCACTTTTTTCGAGCAGCTCTTCTTCAAAAAGAGTACCCGGAGTTAAAATGCGCATGACCTCGCGCCGCACAATTCTTCCGCTCACTGTTTTGGGATCTTCTACCTGTTCGCAAACTGCAATTCTTCTTCCGGCTTCTAAAATGGGATGAATATAATTTTGCACGGAGTGATGCGGTACTCCGCACATAGGAATGTTATCCTGCCTGCGCGTGAGAGCAATGTCGAGAATTTTCGACGCGTAAACTGCATCGTCCAGAAACATTTCGTAAAAATCGCCCATGCGGAAAAAGAGAATTTCTTCCGGATAGCGGCGCTTAATCTCCATGAACTGCCGCATCATGGGCGTATCTAACGAGAGTGCATTATCGTCCACGGCAGTACTCCTGCGGTTTTATGGCCGTGCGTATAAACAGAGCAAGCTTTTCCGGATCTTTCATTCCCGGTGCAGATTCCACCCCGGATGATACGTCCACTCCGAGAGGCTCCAGAGTTCGCAGTGCTTCGCACAGATTATCCGGATTTAAGCCCCCCGCAAGTAGATACGGCAGGCGGACATGTTTTGCCTTTTCCCATTCAAATGTTTTTCCCGTGCCTCCAGCCATGGGTCTGCCATCGATCCCCGTGCCCACGGCGGAGTCGAGCAGAAACAGCGGAAAGCGTTCAAGGCTTTGCTCTGTTCTTTCGTCAAAATGATCAATAGAAAGAGATGGAAAAATTTTAGCTGCCGTAAGCCGCATTTCTATTTCCTCAAAATCTAGATGCATAAACGGAATCTGCAAAAATGTGTGCGGTGTAGAAAGCTGCGACCAGACAGAAAGAATATCGGATGCATCGTCATAACCAAAAACAAATACTATAGGGGCATTAACAGCCAAAAGAATTTCACGCGCCTGTTCCACTGTTGCCCTGCGCGGAGAATATTTATGAAATACAATACCCAGAAATTTTGCTCCAAGATTTTCTGCGAGAACGGCATCTTCCGGGCGCGTTAATCCACATATTTTTACATAATAACTGTTTTGTTCCACTTCCGAAAAATTTAATCTGCGAAACGGAGTGTCAACAGGTTTTGCTCTCTCATTGTGGTTGACCTTTCCGATGGAAATTTTTCTATTGCGCATGCGCCTGCTTTTTATTTTTCTGAGTCTGTCTATCACCACCCTGCTCTCTGTACCCTATTACGAAAAAATTCGCGAAACCAGAGAAGTTCCCGTCCACCTGCCCAAAGTTCATGCTGTCAACTTAAGCAATTCTATTCGCGTGGAATATCTGGAGAACCACGCTATCCCGCATGCTTCCATCACTATTCTCGTCCATTCCGGAAAGTTCGAGGAATCAAAGGAAAAAGCCGGGCTCAACACAATGTGGGGAGAATCCATAGTCCTCTCTGGTTCCAACAAAACTCCCCGCGATGCACTCGCTGCAAATCTGGAAGAGCACGCTTCCACCTTTTCTTTTTCTGGAGGTCTTGAACGTTCTGCGTTTACGCTCAATGCGCTCAGCACTTACTTTGAACAGGATCTCGAAATGATACTCGAAGTCCTGATGAATCCGCGCTTTGAAACAGAAGACATCCAGCTCATACGAAAACAGATTCTGCAGTCCATGCAGAACTCGTTTGACTCTCCTTCTAAAGTGGCCTCTGCTGCTTCGGACGATTATCTCTGCCCAGACAATGTTCGCGGAATGCGTGCAAGGCTTTCCTCTGTTAAATCCATTGAGGACGAAGATTTGCGTGACTGGCAACGCAAGAACCAGAACGCGAATCGCTATACCGTTCTGGTAAGCGGAGATTTCAACATAGAACAGATCGTGAAAATCCTGAATGCGCATCTGGGAAAACTGGAGCGGGGAGACAAAGTTTCTGTCGCCGCCATGCAAAACAGCTGCGCCGTGCCAGGCGGAAAAATCTGGATAGCCGAGAAAGATGTCCCGCAGTCCACCATTCTCATGAAGGCCCGGGGACTTCCGCATGGCAGCAAAGACTATCATGCTTGGAAAATTTTTGATTTTCTTCTCGGGGGAGACTCTTTCACTTCGGTTCTCACCAACCGAATTCGCACGCAGAACGGTTGGGCCTACACGGCCTATTCCTATTTATCTTCCGATGGATACACTGGCACAGCCGGAGTTTTTATACAAACGGCAAACGCCAATGTACCCGACGTACTCCGCACAATCCGAGAAATACTGGCAGAAAGAAACTCTCTCATTACGGAAGAAGAAATCGCCCGCGCTAAAAAATCAATTAGAAACAGATTTGTCTTTATTGCAGAGACCCCATCCGATTATTTAGCTCTGCGCAATACACTGCAATGGGAGGGGCTTCCAGAAGACTTTCTCGAAACATTTTTAGAGAGAATCGATGCCGTCACGATTGAAGACGTAAAGAGAGTGGCGGCATTGTATGCCCCGGAAAATTTTGGTATCATAGTCGCTGGTCCCGCTTCTCTGTCCGATAAAACAGACGCACCAGTCATACAGGTAGAACCTTAAAAAAGCTCTGGATGGCCGCACTGGCGAAAGCCATCCAGTTTGCAATCTCAGAAAAAGGCTTTAATCCTCAAACAGTTTTTTGCCCTTTTCGCTGATAGACTTTTTCTCGCCATTGCTTTTTTCGCGGCGTTCCAGCTCCGCCCTGGCTCCGTCTACAAAAATCTGCTGAACGCTGACCGCTTTGTCTCCTTCTGTGCGCACTGTGCGAATATACTCGCCTGTGCTTAGAAGAATGCGCGCCTTTGTATTGTCCGATAAATACGTGGGCACTATTTCTTTCAGGACTTTTTCGCGAATCTGCTCGTCTTCAATCGGGAACATGATCTCAATTCTGCGATTAAAGTTTCTGGGCATCCAGTCCGCGCTCGAAAAATAAATTCGGGGACTGCCTTCGTTCTCAAAAACAAAAATTCTACTGTGTTCCAGAAAGCGCCCAACAATGGACGTCAGGCGAATGTTCTCAGATACGCCGGGAATGCCGGGACGCAGACAACTGATACCACGCACCACGATATCTATCTTCACGCCGGCAGCGGATGCAATATACAATTCCCGTATCACGTCAGTATCTACAAGCGAGTTCATTTTGGCAAATATATAAGCCTTTTTTCCAGCCCTTGCGTTTTGGGCCTCTATGCGAATTTTTTCTACCACTTTGCGCTTGAGGCTGCCCGGAGAAGTAGCCAGCTTATTCATTTTGGGAAGCTTGGCATATCCTGTGATAGAATTAAACAGGTGAGAAACGTCTTCCCCTATTTTATTGTCAGCTGTTAAAATCGCCGTGTCTGTGTAAATGCGCGAAGTTATGGCGTTGTAGTTCCCTGTGGACAAATGGATATAGCGCTGGATTCCTCCCTCTTCGCGACGAATCACCAGGGCAACCTTGGAATGCGTCTTAAATCCCATGAGCCCATAGACAACGTGGATTCCCTCGGCCTCCAGTTTTTTGGCCCACTGTATATTTGTCTCTTCATCAAATCGCGCCTTGAGCTCAACAAGAGCTGTCACCTGTTTGCCGTTTCGCGCAGCGCGAATGAGAGCGTCTAAAATGCGGGACTTGCTGCCCGTTCTGTACAACGTAATTTTAATGGCGAGTACATTGGGATCATCGGCGGCAGAAGAAATAAAATCCTCTGTCATGGAAAAAGATTCATACGGATGGTGCAGAAAAATATCTTTCTTTTTAATCAGAGAAAAAATCTGACTTGGGTGCTCGTACTCCACAGAAGTGAGAGCAGTAAACGGAGAATAAGAAAGGGGCGACAAAAGTTCGTCGTCAAACAGTTCTTTATAGCCGGACAACGGAACCGCTCCGTTTAGATAGAACACTTCGGAAGGAGCAAGCGCAAAAGCATTGCGCAGCCTCTCTGACATCTCGCTGCTGATTCCAGAGCGCACTTCTAGGCGCACGGGCGAACCTTTTTCGCGGCGGCGAAGTTCCGCCTGTATGGTAAGCAGCAGATTGTCTACCTCGTCCTCCTCTATTATTATGTCAGAGTCGCGAGTAACCTTAAAGGGCGCTACATCGACAACGGCAAAGCCGGGAAACAGATCCCCAAGGTGGTGTATGATAATATCTTCCAGCCACAGATAGCGGCTGATTCCATCGGGGCTGCCCGGCAGGCGATACAGTCTCGGCAGAATTGAGGGAACCTGTACCACGGCAAACAGCGGCGTGCTCTCCGGATTTTTTTTACGCTTGAGCAAAACGCTTATGTTGAGGCTGCGGTTAGCCAGGCGCGGGAACGGATGCCCCGGATCAATGGCCAGCGGAGTGAGAATGGGATATACGTCGTTATTGAAATAGGCAGTAATTGCCGCAAAGTCCTGTTCATCAAGACTTTTCCATTCTGGAAATTTAATGCCAATTTTGTCAAGCTCTGGCAACAGTGCATTATTGAGCGTTGCGTACAGATCGCCATAGAACCCAACGAGATACTGCTGCACTCGGGTGAGTTGTTCGCGCGGAGTCATTCCGTCGGCGCCTGCATCTTCAATAAAGTTTGCAATTTTCTGTTTTAAGCTCGCGATGCGAACCATAAAATATTCGTCGAGATTGCTTTCACAGATCGTTAAAAAGCGGATTCTTTCGAGAAGAGGATTTGTCTCATCTTGGGCCTCTTCCAGCACGCGCCGGTTAAAATGCTGCCAGGAAATTTCTCGATTGATAAAATTCTCCGGCTTATACAGTTCCGCCTCGTCAATGCCAACGGCTACTGGTTTGTCCGTAACTTCTACATCTTCCAATAAAGAGTGATCGCGATCGGTTAGTTGGTCTTCCTGGTATTCATTTTCTTCCATGGTAGCTTTAAGTAAATTTCCCGCACTTGAGTCAACATCTTTTCGGTAGATCACGAAATACGGGATGGCGCTTGCGCGCGGGGAATTTCCTGCCGGCAGGTTTGCTGGCCAAGGTGGCTACCGATCTATTGTACTTTTTAGTCGGGCATAAACGGTTGCCCGTTTATCGGTTCGCTATCCGTTCTGAGGAAAAAAGCAGCCAGCCCTAAAAACAAAAGACCTTGACCGCTCCAAAAGAAAAAAACAGCAGGAAAGTATGAAACTCCGCACTCTGGTACTGATCACACTACTCGCGGGAAAAATATATGCACAGGACAGCGTTCAATACAAACAGGAATACACCTTGCAGATTCAGTCCACCTTGTACGACTATGGGGCGCAAAGCGAGGCGGCCCAGGTAAATGCATATTTGTACGATTTTCTCTCTACGCAAACGACTGTGTACAAAAACAATCCGGTCCCGATCAAAATTGAATACAGCGAAAACAACACTAAAGAAGACCCCTACCCGCCCCAAACAGATTCAAAAGAAAAAGTTTTCCCGCTAACCGTTGTCCAGGAAAAAACAAATGCGGACGCGTTCGCGGATTATTCTTTACATTCAGCGGTACAAAAAAGCGGAGAGATCGTCACTCTGGAGCTGGAACTAAAAGAGAATAATAAAAGACTTATTTTATGGCGTGGACAAAACAAAAACACTGAGCAGCTTGCAAGGGAAGGAACAGAGCTTGTAAAGCTTATTCTTTCCGGGCCATCTGGCCGCGCGCAAATAGAATCTGTACCAGAAGCATCCGTGTATCTGGGCGACCACTATCTCGGCAGAACTCCGCTCACCCTTACGCTTCCTGCTGGTGAACATTCCTTCACTGTCAGAAAAACCGGATACCAGCACGAAAACCTGCGCCTTACGCTGCAAAGCAATGCAACCACTACAATTAACGCCTCTTTAAAGCCGATCATAGGAAACGCCAAACTATATGTCACGTCTAATCCCCCTGGTGCGAGCGTTTTCAGAGGGCCCGAATACGCTGGTAAAACGCCGGTCACCATAGAAAATGTGCAGCCGGGGTTCCACCGCATCCGATGGCAAAAAGAAGGCTACAGCGACAAACTCTCTGACATTGTCATTCACGGTGACGACACCTTGAAACTTAACGCAAAACTTCGGCCACCAGAAAAGCAGGCCCAGCCCGTGTTTACGTGGGAACGGTCCTACCAGGCGGGGCTCATCCTTACGGCCATTGGAGCAGGCACAACGGCATGGTCTCTCGTTGCCATGGAGCGCGCCAACGAAGAAATCTCTCTGGCAGAGTCGCGGGGACAGAGCACCGGGACAGCACAAAGCGATTACACGTTCTACCAGAATCTCGCAACAGGAGCTGGAATTGGCACGGTCGTTTTGGGGAGTTTTTCCCTTTTCGCTCTGTACCAGCATCTGCAGGGCTGGGAAAAAATTTCATTTTATTTGACACCAAAAGAATCAGTTTTTTTATATACATTTCGTTTTTAAGCAGGGGTTCCCTCTGTGTACCCCCAAAAGAGTGCCCTGTGCCTGGCTTTTCCCGAATCTTTTATTCATCTGGTCTTGTAAAAAAAGTGGAACCTTTTTTCATTCAAAAGGTCTAATTCACATCTGCACCGCAGAAAGGAGCTTAAAAATGGAAAAAACATTGCCAGTAATCGCACTCGCCGCCCTGATAGGAGCACTCAGTGCCGTACCTCCAAGGGGACACAACTTCCTCGAAGCCATGGACAAAGACAAAAATAAAGAGGTCACCCGTGCCGAATGGGATGCCTTCCATGCAGAGCGCTACAAAGAACTCGACGCCAATAGTGACGGCAAAATCACCAAAGAAGAAGCCGACAAAAAACGCAATGAAATGCGCGAGAAAATGAAGGAAGATCGCAAAAATGGTAAAGGACAAAAAGGTAAACAACCTGTAGAAATGGACGAAGAAGAATAAGCTCTCCCCGCCCAGGTGGCCTGTTTGTTCGCGGCACGCCGGGAAAACAGGCTGCTCGGACGATTCTAATCGTTGCCCCCCAAAAAAAAACTGAATCAATCCCGCAGAACAAATATTTTTTCTGCTGCCGCCATAGAAGACAAATCCGGTTTGGCCCCGGCAAAGAAAAACCAGGGAATCCGCGAGGGATGAATCTCAAGGTAATTATAGGCGTCGTATGTAGCTGCCTTCCAAAGCCTTTCTTCGCTGATAAGATCTCTTTCGCGAATATGCAGCATTTCATTCAAGATAGATAAATCGGGAGCTGTTGCCAGCGAATCCGTACCAAGCAGCAACGTCAGCGGGGAATTTAATAGATCATTCCAGTTTTTTCTATTCTGCCCCAAAAATTCATTGGAACGCTGTGTCAATACCCAGGCTGCATCTGGAATCTGGTTGCTCAAAAGCTCAATTTCGGAAACGCCCGCATAGGTCAAATGAACCAGCAGAATTTTTTTAAAAGAAAGCATACCCTGCTCAAACAAATATTCGAGCAAAGGCCTTTGAAACATTTCTTCGTGCCTTTCGTACTGCCCTATTTCCTGTAAAAAACGATATGTCCTGCCCCGCTCCATTGGCAGCATGGCTTCTTCCGAAGCTTCAAAAAGATGAATCGAAATAGAATTGTCTCTTTCGTGCTCGCGCACAAATTTCATAATGGATGGAGAACTTCCGTAGGGAGAGTGGATGGTGGGCAGCAAATAACTGTCCTCTTTCATAATTTTGCGCGCTGTCGCAATGCGCTCCGCAGAACGCTCTGAAGAAAAGCCCAGTATTTCAAAATAGTTTTTGCCATCAAAGTAAATCGAATCGCGCAAAAAGCCGGGGAAATCAGGATCGTTGGATGTATCTGTATAAAACCAAGTTCCCTGCGATCGCGCTTCTTTTAAGGCAGAGAGCGCAAGCCTTCGCTTTTCCGGGGCGGAAGGCGGTTGCAACCCTTTCATTTCTTTGGCCATTTCGTGAACGCCGTGACCGCCCTTGAGCAATCCCTTCATCCAGGACAATTCAATGTGGGTATGTGAGTTGACCAAAGCCGGTATGAGAGCACCTTCTTCGAGAACGAGAGAGGAAAACCCCGACGGCGGCTTTCCAAATCCCATTTCAAGAACTTCCGAGCCGCCGACAATAAACCACGGATCGCTGCGAAAAGATCCGTCGGGAGCCAGTGCGTATTGGCCTCTGTAAACCTGAAAAATATTAATGGGATCCTCCATAACCGGTCATTTCCAGATACCCTCGACCAGACCAGTCCTTTTGGCCGTATTCTCGAACGCGAATCATTCCTTCCCAGTACCGAATTCCGACATTCATTTCCTGATCTGAAAACAGGGCCTCGGTCTCTAATTGCAGGCCAAGTCTCGGAATTTGTATATTCCAGGAAGTGGGATAGCGCCGCGTTTCGATTTCTGCATAAGAATTTTCGGTCAGCAGAATATCCTGGCCAGACAGCATCGTTTGAACGTTGTCCTGGGAAAGATGCGTCCCCGCCATGAAATTCCCCTGTGGCGATCTTACCCGAAACAGCATCAATGCGGTACCATTTTGCTGGAGAGCAAACCAGTCCCAGCCGGTTCCTGTAGTGCCAATTCCTCCCGAAAAATATTCATGATCAAACCAGCCCGTTCCGCTTACGCTGTATTTGCGGCCCTCTATGGTGATTTGGCCCTGCACGGGTATGCGCACAAACGAATAATAATAGGATGCATGGCCGGGGGTTTTTTCGGAAAGACCGCGATCGCCATGCAGTACAAGTTGCCCCTGTGACAAAGACAAATCAAAAGAGAATGCCTCTCCGCTGCCTTTTAGTCTCATCGGAAAAAAATTGTCTCCCTCTGCAACGGCCACGGCGCTTCCCGCCTTAAACCGCACAGGATTTGTTCCAGCCTCTGCTATTCCAGGCATGGCCCGAGAAACCGCGTGAGCCGAATAATGCTTTTTTGTTTTGGCATTGCTGACAGCCAAATGAGACATGTAGACATCGGGGCTGTTCCAAATATTTTCTGTATCCTGTTTTTGCCAGGCCCGCCTGAACACGGTAAACTGGTAGCCGAGTTCTTCGCCTTCCGTTGTTTTCAAATTACCCGTAAAATACCACCACTCGGATTCGTAATCGGGGTGTGAACCGTGGTCGCGCGGAAACACAAACGGAACCGGTTTTTCTGCTATTTTGTATCCTGCCCCGCTGCCCAACCAGTCAGAGATCGGAGGGACCTGTACCGGAGCCTTGTCCGCTGAACAGCCAGAGAAAATTACTGCAATCAAGACAAAAATTTTCCGCATTTTTTACCTCATAATAACATTGCGCTTAACGAACGGGTCCTTACATAGAACTAACCACCAGTTAATGGCAGTTAAACTGTATCTTCCTATCGACATATCCAGCCTCTCCATGTCGAGATTCAGTCGATAGATATTGCCCCTCAAATAGACACAGAACAAAAATGAAAACCAGTTGACAACAGTAAAATCAAATCTCCCATAGTCTTGGGATTATGTCTCCTTATTATTATGCGCTTTTCCCGTAAACATTTAGCCGTTCTAATTTTTCTTTCTGGTGCCGGGCTGGCCTTTGCTTTTCTTTCGCCCACTATCAGCGTCCAGGAAACCCGTGCAGAAGATCTCTTCCGCAGAGGACTTCTATTGTACAGCGCCGGAAAATACGACGCTTCCATAGATGTCTTTCGTGAATCTCTGGCAGAGAACCCGGATTTTGTTCAGGCGCGGCGCACTCTTGGGCAGGCTCTCTACTTCACCGGTCAAACAGAGGAAGCCATCAACGAATGGAGCCTGGCGCTTTCCCAGGGATCTCTCGACCTTCCTCTTACTCTGCACCTGCAAAATCTGCAATCCATTACTCTCGGCACAGAGGGACTGGACTGGCATTTTCAGTCGACGTTACCCCAACAGCGTGGGTTTCGTTTTTCCTTCCCCGTATTTACCGGAATGCTTGCAGACAATTCTCTCTTTTTTCTGACAACGGGAAAGGAAGCAGGTCCCGCCTTGATTACACTAACCCCCGGAGGCTCCTACAAAAAAATTGTCCGCCGCATCAACGGACCTCTGCGGATGCCCATGGGGGCAGCACAATGGGAAGACAGTCTCTGGATTACCGACTTTGAAAGCGACTCCATACACCGACTTCGCATCTCTTCTCTCGATGGATTTGTTCGCTCCGAAAAAACCCTGAAACCCGGCCTGCGCGGCCCCGCCGGAATTTGCCGCTTTGAAAATACATTCGCCGTAGCAGATTCTGGCAACAACCGCATTGTCTTTCTCGATGATTCAGGGGCGATAGTCCGCGAAACCAGAGAAGTAGCTGACTCCATGGAACTCGTTCGGCCATTTGGCCTGCTGTGCCAAAAAAATTCCATCTATGTGTCCATTCCAGAACAGGGCAGACTTGCCGAGTACGACAGATACGGAAACTTTATTGCTTACCACGGCGATGGCATTCTCTCTAAACCAAGACATTTATCTTTTGGAAAAACAGAGAAAGAAATAATTGTAGCAGATGAGTACAATGGTATTATCACGCTGGATACAGCTTCCGGATATTCTCAGTCTCTCAAAAACTTTACAGTGGGAGAAAACGACCAGGAATTTAACCGAGCCTATAGCGCGACTTTAGATCAGTATGGAAATCTTTATGCGGCAGATTTTGCAGCACATTCGCTTCTGCGCTTTGTTCCCGAAAAACAACTCTACAGCAATTATGATGTATATGTAGAGCGCATTATACCGGACAGTTTTCCAAATGTGGGCTTATACGTTACCGTGCGCGACGACCAGGGAAACTACATTACCAACCTCTCTGCTGAAAACTTTCTCCTGAACGAAAACGGTTCTCATACAGACTGGCTCAATACGGACAATCTGCAACCTTACCAGGACCAGAACACTGTAATCATTCTCCTTTCACGCTCTGCCGGAATGGAACCCTTCCTCGAGACACTCCCCTGGACGCTTGATTTTTTTCTAAAAGACATTCGCGAAAAAGATCGCCTTCGACTGGACAGTTACTCCACCGAATATAGACAGGATACAGAGTTTACTTCTTCCCGCCTTCGCATCTTAGAAGCCGCGAGGCGTGCGGATAAATCAGATTACAGCGTGCAGGGATCCCCTGCTCTCGACGAAGCCCTTTACCAGAGCATTACAACTCTGCTCACCATGTCCGGGAAAAGATCTGTGGTACTCATTACAGAAGGAGACACAGCAAACGCATTCACAGAACTTTCGGCAGAGAGAATTGCCCGATACGCAAAAGTGAATCATATTCCCATCCACGTTATCAATTATGAAAATCCGGATGTTCAGAACGCGGGAGAAGCTCAAACCCTTGCAGAAGAAACAGGAGGAAAATATTACAGAGCATTCGATGGACTAAATGGATTTGCAGAAGTTCTCAGAAACCAGAAGGAGGTCAGGTATCTCCTCAATTACGCAAGCGGAGGAAAAAAGGAATGGCACCATCAGTACATGGATATAGAAGTCATAGTAAACTTTCAGGGCAGAAAAGGACGAGAACAAACCGGATATTTTATTCCATAGTCTTTTTTGTTTTTCTAACAGCTCCACTTTTCTCAGCCTCCAAAGCGGAAGAGTATTTTACGCGGGGAGTACTCGCAGAAGATGAAAATAAAACTCTCGAAGCAATAGAAGAGTACAGGAAAAGTATCGGAGCTAATCCTGATTATCTGCCCGCAACAGAAAGGTTGTCTGCCCTGTTAATTAATACAGGGCAGTTTCAGGAATCCGAAGTCTTGCTCATCGCCGCAGAAAAGAAAAAACCAGGCAACAGAGGAATTCTCTATGAACTCTCCCGTTTATATCTGGAAACCGGCAATGCAGACAAAGCGAAAGAGTACATTGAAAAAGGTCTTAAATTATCTGCATACGATGCAGACTTTAATTATCTGCAGGCGCGTCTCTATATACAACGCAAACAATATTCTCTGGCATCAAAAAAAATCGATCACAACCTAAAGCTCCATCCAAACCACTATCCTTCTCATTTAGCGCGTGGGGAACTTCTGCTCAAAAGAAGGCAATACAATTCTGCCAAAAACTCTTTTGAAACAGCAAGGCTTATTCGCCCCGAAGTCCCGGAAACCTATGTAAAACTTTCGCAAATTTCTCTGGAACAGACAATGCTGGATCATCCGGACGGCGTGTTTGCGGCTCCTCCCCAACCGTCCGATTTTGAAGAAACCATCCAGCATCTACTGAACGCTAAAAATTATGACAATTTGAACGTCTCTGCTAATTTAGCTTTGGGGCAGCTGTATGCGCAATTAAATATCTGTGATGAAGCCATTCCCTATCTCGAGAGTGTCCTGTATGTAAACCCAAATCATTTTTCCGCACTGTACTACCGTGGTTACTGTAACCCTGTTCAGGCCATAATGGATTACGCGGCCATGCTCAAACAGGATCCCGGCAATGACCTCCTTCGGCATGCATGGGAAAAAGCAGTCTCAGAAAAATACGCTGGAACTCTTCATCCGCATCTTCTATCTGCGGCAGATTACCATGCGGAGGAAGCACGCTCCCTGCGAAGAAATAATTTTTATACGCAGAGTATTCAAGAGACAAAAATATCTCTCCGACTGGTAGCAGAATCCGAGGCTCTCTGGAAAATTCTGTTGGATCATTACAGGGCAGAAAAGAACTTTTTTGAATACAGCCAGGTTCTCGACATACTCAGAAAAAAATATCCGGGAGAAAACTATTCAGATCAATATGAGATAATGATGCACGCGAGATCATCCTGGCTGTACTATCGCGAGAAAATACAAAATCCACTGCAGGAACAAAGCCAAACCCCCGTCTACGTCTTCAATTTTACGGCAGACAAATCTATTCCTGAAATCCCTGATGCTGGCAGAAGCATAGCAGATACCCTTTCGGAAAGACTCAACCAGGAACCCAATATCTCCTCTGTAACAGACAAACAAAGAGCAGAAGCACTTACCCTGCTCAAACAGATTCCGCAGCTTGGGATTGGAGGGTTTTACTCTCCGGCATCGGCGGCGGCTATACGCAACTGGCACAAACGGGAGCATGCAAACGAAAAGCCTCTACGCTTTGTAGTTACCGGCAGTTATGTTTACAGGCAAAATGGGGTAGAAATACAGGCCCAGCTGAAGGATCTGTCTACGGGAAAAAATCTCGCCACCGTCCAGGCTATTTCAGATGGTCGTGGATATCTCCGACGTGCCACAGAAATTGCAGCGCAAAAACTTACACCAGCCATCCCCTGGTCTGGCCGGGTATTGCGCGTGGGAGCGACGCATATCACTGTAAATCTTGGCACAAAGAATCTGCCTGCCTCGGTTAAACAGTTCAAAATTTTGCGCAATGGACAGGAATTGGCTGTTATGGAAAAATTAGAAAGCGATTCCTATATTTCCACAGCAAAGCCCCAACGAGCAGAACTCCTGTACTCAATTCGCCCCGGAGATGAGGTTATTCCCTTCATTCCTGAAGGCGGGAAATAGTTGCTTCGTCTATGATTTCAGGGAGATGAAATCCGTCACCGCCGAGATAGTTGACAGATTTTCCCTCGATGAGAATTTTAATCTGCTGCACCCCTGGAAACATTTTTCCATTGGCCAGCAACTGCTGCAGCTGGTAAATAAATATGTGGCGACTCGTGCGGGATCCAAATTCGCGGGAAAAATCCAGAGTAAGAATTTCACCAGACTGGCGTGCCGAAATCAATCGCGGTTTATCTGTAAATGCATCGATAAATCCACTCGCCTGTTCAGTTGAATCCGGGCCTTCAAGAATGGCAGAAAAAACGGGAAAGACCGAATTTTCATCGTCCAGCTTAAGGCGTCTTTGAACTGGAACCAGAACAGGATCCCCCTGTTCATCGAGGGAAAACATCTTAATGGTAACAGTGGCATCGCGAACAGTTTTTTCTGGTTGAAAATTCAAAAATGTATCTTCGACAACGGGCAGTTCATCTCCCGCTACGGCGAGGGAATCCACTTCGACCAGTTTTTTCCGAGTATCCGTAAGAGAATCCAGGTAATCACCTAATTTGCGGCGCCATTCCGGCAGTTCCCGCCTTTCTCTGGAAGATTCGCGCACGGTTTCACCGCCAGATTCAGCTCTGGTGATTCGATCAATGGCAAAAAAACCCCAACCGATTACTCCCATTGTAAACAAAACTGGAATCAGGTGAGGTTCTTTTTTTTTGGTTCTTCTTTTCTTTGCTGGATTCACCAATACACAGTATCGGCATTCTGTCGCTCTTTTTTGAGCTCTTCTACAATTTCCGCAGGCAGGGCTATGCGCTCAATTTGATTTTTGAGATCATCGCGACGCAAAGAATACACCAGTTTCAAGCTGGCTGCCTCTGTTTCTTCTGCTAAAATTTTTCCGGGAAAAAATGGGGCAAACGTGCTCTTCGCCATGGCAAGATGTTTTTCGTCTCTTTGTATCAAAGCCTTTTTATTGTGGCTGTGGCGAAAATGTTCCAGATCGGCCCTGAACTGCATAAGCTCCCATGCCGTCTGTTCTCTGCACCCCTCTAACACTATTTCTCTTTCTAAATCACTGCCGGCAATACAAACGGCGCGGTATTCGCTGCGGGAAATAAAGCCGGTGCCCTGCTTAACGGGTGGAGCACTGCATGCGGCCAGCATTAACAGAGGTGCAAGAAATTTAGCCCGCATTCATGGAATCCAGAAACGCTTTGTTGTTCTTGGTGCCGCGCATTTTGCTCAATAGAATTTCCATGCTTTCCACAGAAGAAAGGGGCGAAAGAACTTTGCGCAAAACCCAGATGCGATTGATATCATCGGGATCCAGAATGAGGTCTTCACGACGCGTGCCCGATTTATTAATATCGATGGCCGGGAAAATGCGCTTTTCTACGAGTTTACGGTCCAAATGGATTTCCATATTGCCCGTGCCCTTAAACTCTTCAAAGATGACTTCATCCATTTTAGAGCCGGTATCGACAAGAGCAGTAGCGATTATGGTAAGCGAACCGCCTTCTTCTATGTTCCGGGCAGCCCCAAAAAAACGCTTTGGCTTATGGAGAGCATTGGAGTCAACACCTCCGGACAAAACCTTGCCAGAGGAAGGAATCACCTGGTTATAGGCTCTGGCCAAACGAGTAATAGAATCGAGGAGAATTACAACATCCTTTTTCTGTTCTACAAGGCGCTTTGCTTTTTCGATGACCATTTCTGCGACCTGAACATGGCGATGAGCCGGTTCGTCGAATGTAGAGGCGAGAACTTCACCTTTTACACTTCTGGCCATATCCGTAACTTCTTCCGGTCTTTCGTCTATTAATAGAACAATCAGAACAATTTCCGGATGATTGGTCGTAATAGAATTGGCAATATCCTGCATGAGCATAGTTTTACCGGTTCTTGGTGGCGCAACAATCAGCGCACGCTGGCCTTTTCCAACAGGAGCAACAAGATCCACAATGCGCGGACTCATCCGGTCGGGACTGGTTTCCAGTACAATACGGGAATCCGGATACAGAGGAGTAAGATTGTCAAAATGGAGACGACGATGGGCCTCTTCAGCGGAAGCACCATTGATTGTCTGAATTTTCAGTATGGCAAAGAATCGCTCATTATCCCGTGGCATGCGAATCTGGCCATACACGTTATCCCCCTTACGAAGACCATAATTGCGGATCTGATTAGGAGCCACATATATGTCGTCGGGACCGGCAAGATAATTGTAATTGGCGCTGCGCAAGAATCCATATCCATCGGGAAGGACTTCGAGCGTGCCCTCGGCAAATACCTGTCCGGCTTCGTCGCCGGATTCTGCCTGCAAAATAGAAAAAATAAGGGCAGGTTTTTTCAGATCGCCGGGGTTTTCTACACCCAGGGATTCAGCGAGCTGTACGAGTTCGCTCATACTTTTCATTTTCAGCTCTGAAATCTCGAGCTTTTTATTGTGCATCAGTTTTTCTAACTCATGGCTCTTCTTTTTGGGGAGTGGTTTTTTTGCACGCGGCTCACCGTCGGGCTCTGGGATTTTCTCGGTCTCTTTTCTACGTATTTTTACGCGCTTTCTTGAGTCGTTGTTTTCGTCGGAAAATTCCGGAGCAACATTTCCGGATTCAATTTCATCATAAGATTTATCGGATGACATGGACGTACCTGTTAAAATAGGAGATTTAGTTTGCATGGCAAACAAAAGAACCCGGATACCTTGAAAGGCATCCGGATTGGATGGAACGGAAGGGATCAATTTGATTTTGGAGGAATCTTGAAAACCTGACCTGGATATATAAGGTCCGGGTTTTTTATCTGATCCTTGTTAGCTTTGTAAATCTGTGGCCAGAGTCTTGCGTTATCGTAAATATAGTCATACTCGGCAATTCTCCACAGACAATCGCGGCGCTCTGGAATCAGGCGAACCTTGTAGGTCTTCCAGTCACCCTCTTGTGTATCATCTGTGTCTGAGGTATCTGTGTCTGACGTATCGGCACGCTTTTTGACATCCGCGACGAGGAGCTCGGTTTCAGGAATCATCTCATCGAGAATGGTAGCAAGGCGCAATGCCTCATCTGCGTAATCGTAAGAGCGGCGGTAGTCTTCCTTATTGTACTGCGTATCGGATTCCTGCAACGCTTCTTTGGCTGCTGCAAGAGTTTCACGAGCCTCTTCGATGGAAGAACGCGCATCGGGATCGTCAGAGAGAGCAGACTGGAATGCGTCGCTGTCTGTACCTTCGAGTGAACGGTTCAGCTTTGCTTCTGATTCGGCGACTTTTTGTTCTGCCTCGGAATAACGGCTGCGGGCATAATCGCTCAAAGAGTTATTGAGAGCGCTCTCTGCATTGGCTTCTGCATTGTCCAGGGCTTCCTGTGCTGTTTTCAGGTGGAGTTCGTCAATGTTCTGAGACGCAATCGCAGCCCATTTCTTGGCTTCGTTAAGAGCGTCTGGTGAATAATCGGCTGCACCTACTTCTTCTGCCTCTTCAATCTGGCTTTCTATGGTAGCGAGACGGCGCGTCATGGTCTCTGCCTGCGCTTCGGAAATATCGCGCGCTTCATTCGCTTTTTCGCGGGCGTCTTCAAAAGAATGGTAGGCAGTCAGATAATCCTGCTTTTCATAGAAGCCGTTGCCTTCTGTCATGGCTGTCTGCGCAGATTCGTATTCGGCTGCCGCAAATTCTTCCGCATTGGTATCTTCTGCATCGCGAAGAGCCTGCTCGGCCTCGGAGCGAGTAGCCTCTGCCAGTTTGGGGAGAGCAATGTTATAGGCTTCATCCGCTTTTTCCGCTGCATTGAATGCAGAATCAGACGCATCCTTCATTTTGCCTTCGGATATTTTCTCGTGCGATTGGAGAAGCAGGGTTCTGGCCTCTGCATATTGTTCGGGCGCATAGAGTTCCGCTTTCACGGCCTGCGCGCGCGTGATTTTGGTTTTTGCTGTGGTCAGTCTTTCTGCCGGAACGGGGTCACCGCAGTAGGCAGCAAACAATACCAGTGCAGCAACCAAGGAAAATTGCGCTGCTTTTGTCTTTACAATGTTCATGTTTTATCCTCTGTTTTAAATTTGCGGGCCTTTCACCCGTCTGTTATCGAAACTTAGCCAGGGCTTCTTCTTCGGAATCATAAATTTCAAAGAAGGAAGTGAGCTTGGTAAGTTCAAATACTTTCTTCACCGATGCATAGACATTTATAATTTTCAATCCACCCTGGTATTTTTTAAGGTTGGAGAGACTCGAAATGAGAGCTCCAATACCAGATGAATCGATATACGATACTTTCTCCAGATTGATGATGATATTGTACTTCTGGGCATCGATCAGTTTCTGGATGGTGTCTTTTATCTCGGGGGCGTTGTACAGGTCAATTTCTCCCTGTATATCAAGCAGAACAATTGAATCTTTTTCTCTTTGGCTGATTTCCATGTTTATCTCCGTTTCTCAGCAGTTGGATAGCGTCCTTTATCCCACGTTATTTTTTCTTTTTTTTAACGTCAATCAAAAAAAGATTCAGGAAGCCTCTATTTTTTCAAAATTTTCAAAATATTTTAAATTCATCTTATTATATGTTGCGCAAGAAATACTTAAGTAAGCTCTGAAAAAGTTTGCCTGAGGCTCGCTTCGCGTTCAGAGCTTACT
>DYKF01000253.1 GCA_020722745.1 Caldithrix sp. | reverse complement strand
TTCATGGGACATAATACACACCCCAAATAGATCTGCAAACTTTTTCAGAGGTTACCCAATTTTGAAAATTTCCATTCTATTGTAGCAATAATTTACAGGGAAGGGACAAAGAGCAATAGAACGGCAAGCCCTTGTAACGATACGCGACCCGAAGGGTCAGCAAGAAAAATCCGCACGAAGTGCACTCCTTCCTCCATGTAGGCAGATAGGATCACCTGCTCGCATCCAAGAATGTATTGCAATCTAAACGAGAAGTGGATGCTGTAGAGAGTTTACATCGTATGCAGATGAGGGGAAGCGAACCGAAGGCAAACTTTTTAGAGGTTATAGATTTCCGGTTGATGAAACGGCATGCTTAAGTCTGATTGTTTGCAGGCGTTCTATTCTAACGATCCGCCACAAAGCGTATGATCTGGAACAATTCACGAATTCTACCCGGTTGGGCAAAACTTCTTGTTCCGGCGATGGCAGAAGACTCCATATACGCGCGAACCTGATCTGACTTTAAATAGGAAAGAATATTTTCGCAGCGCTCTGGGTCTTGAAAAGACATGGTTACATGGTGGGCCTGGTTGCCCTGCCAGATTTCGTTTGCGGATGGGTAAAGGGGTTCGGGATAGAAGCGGCTGCTTCCAAGGGCAGTCCAGAATATTTTACAGTGCGAAAAAGAGTAGGGTCCTACTCCCAGCATAGCCCAGTAGTTGCCTCTCTGTATCTGGTTCCTTATATACACGCCTTTTCTTTTTTGAAGAATTTCTTTGTTGTTCTCAAAATATTCCAGGGCTCCAAGCGTGCTAAGTATATCTGCGGGCAAAGGTTTTCCCTTATGGTCGTATGGTAAAAGAATAAATCTTTCTCTTTCCCATCTTGAAAATGGGATTATTTTGTTTGGAGCCAGGGGATATAAGAGGATTGTGCTTCCCTGGTAGATTTGTCCATTTCCTGAAACAAAGTTCCCATACAAATCCTGCGAGAAATGAAAAAGTTTATTGGCACCAGCAGTGTTTGCTCCCTGTCTTGGAAGCTCTTCTCTGTAAATTTCCATTTTTTTGAGTTCTCCAATGCGCGTGTGCGTATGGCTGAGCGGATTTGTGAGAACGAGTGGCCCTTTGCCGGAAAAGGAACGAGACAGTACCTTTTTTTCCCAGTGGTTGCCATTATGGTGGTGCGCTTTTACGGGATATCTACATTGTTCATCTGCCCGGAAAGCGGCGAGCACATAACGGGTAGAGACACCCGGAAAAACGCGCTCTCGATTAAAATCGTAAAAGGTTTCGACCGCATAGTTTCTACCGAGCACGGAACACTGTTGTATACTGGAATGCGCTCCGGAATTCAGAAACAGTGACATAGGGAGATACAGCAGGGCCGCCCCGGATGGCTTTAAGTGTTCGTACAGAGCCCGCATGGTAATGAGGCTTGCAATATCCATGCGGGAATTTCCTAAAAGCATATTCGATTTTTCTGGTACCAAACCATAGTACAAAAACCCCGTTTTTACGGTCTCTTTGTACAGCTCGTTGTCGAGATATTTCTCTGGCAGTTCGGAAAAACTTTTCCATGGCGGGTTACCTAAAATATAATCAACGCGGGGAAGATTTTGGGCGAGAAGATAATCCTCTCGGCGAAAGTTTTCTTCCGGGAAACGAACCAGGCGGGCGCGCTCAAATAGCTGGAGCAGTCTGTCTCGCATTCTCTGAAAAAATGGTGGATGGATTTCTGTCGCGTACAGAGACGCAAACATGGACTCAGTTACGGGGAAGCCGCGTTCCAGAGTCATCTCTATCAGTGTTGTAAGGAAAACTCCCTCTCCCGCAGTCGGGTCCAGAAACGAAGCTCCAGAGGCCCATGCCTCTGATAAATGCCATTTATCGATTACCCAACGTACATAGGGGACGGGAGTAAAGACGGCTCCTATGGGTGGTTCAGTAGAAGCCTTTAATGGCAGAGGTAATTCGTTCAACATTTAATTTGGTGAGATATGGATACAGCGGGAGTAAAAGGCCCCTGTCCTGCAATCTCTGCGTGTTGGGAAATTCTGATCCGTGGAGATCGAGCAGGACGTGGAGAGGATCCTGTCCAAATATTTTTCGGACTTCAATTCCTTGAGACTGGAAGTAGCGCGTGGCATGCTCCATATCTGTTTCAAAAAGAACGGGAAATGTTCCAAAGGCGTCGGTTCCGGGTGAGAAAAAATATGTCTTGAGGCGACTGTTTCGAATCGCATCTAAATACAGAGAACCAATTTTCTGGCGCCTTTCGAGAACTGTAGGCAGCAGGCTGAGCTGTTCCATGCCCATGGCAGCCTGGTAGTCCGTAATGGAATAATCAAAGCGCATGCGGTAGGGGCGAGAACCGCCGTGCATGCGAAGATCTTTCATGGTGGCATAGGTAGTGTTCTGGTCTGTGAGTACTATCGCACCTTTACCAATTGTCATAATCATATCCGGGTTAAGGCCAACAATGGCTATGTCTGCATTCCCACCGGCAAAATGATTCTGGTATTCTGCCCCGGCCATGTAGGAAATATCTTCAATAAATTTAATATTCTTTTTATCGGACGAGGGAATTCTATCTCGGAGCGATTCAAAGTCTTGGAACGATCCAAATGTATAGGGCAGAACGATAGCTCTGGTTCGCGCCGTCATTTTTTCTGCAATCTGCTCCATGGTCGGGTGAAACGAATCTCTTCCGATATCGGTGAGGACGGGTGTTGCACCGGTTAAGCCCAGGGCATCGAGTGCAGAGACGGGCGCTGTCGAGGGTAGAATTACTTCGCTTCCTTCTTCTGCTCCTGCGGCAAGAAAGGCAAGATGATACGCCGATGTAACGGAAGTAACAGCAAGTGCTTTCTGGTAATCGAACGCTGTTGCGAATTCTTTTTCGTAATTGCGGACGGCTTCGCCATTGTCCACGCCATCGAGAATGAGCGTTTCGAGAACGGATTTTAGTTCGTTACGGGTAAGGGTGGGTTTGAGAAAAGCGATCTGGCTATTCTTTTGAGTCGACAGGTTCGTCAGCATATTATGTCTCTTAGGAATGCGACATAATGTGACAACCATTTTTTGGTGCCAAGCTATGCAACCCAGAGAGATATCTGACAGATTTTTAGGGGATTTTGCTTGAAAAGT
>DYKF01000252.1 GCA_020722745.1 Caldithrix sp. | reverse complement strand
ACCATGCAGCCACACTAAATCGCGGCAACGCGACGGCAAGCTATTTATAACAGCCCCGCCCGGGCAGCAATGCGGGCTCTCTGCGGCAGAACATCAAAATGCTCAAAATCTTTTAAATACAGCCAGATGTACTGCCCGCACAGCCGAAGGTATGTCGCTATGTTGCCTATTCCATGTCCCTTTCTCCTTGTGTTTAAATTTTGCAGCGCAAAACCTGAAAGGGACTTTACTTTTCAAGCAAAATCCCCTAAAAATCTGTCAGATATCTTCTGGGTTGCATAACACAGAAGAATAAACGCACTTGACGAAGCCAATCAGAATAACGCTCTGACACATGGCCTACCGCACTTCTGCCATAACCAACAAAAACGACGACGATCCCATTCTGGAATTAAAAACAATTCCCACGGAATCTCTCGAAAAAACGGTCATTGCGAACGTACCTTTTTACGTTGCAAACGGGCAGGAGCTTTTGGCTCTTTCCATGAAAAAACTGGAGGCCATGCGCGAGGGCCATTCTTCCTCCGAAAAACCTCCCGCATTGTTTGTTCAACCGTTAGATCCCTACCGCATTACCTGGCTGCAGCGCCACAAGCGCTATCTTGCCTTTCTTCGCGAAAGTTTTATCAACCTGCCAGATGGCGGCGGCATGCTCTGGATGTCTCGCCGTTACCGCAGCGAGCTGCCGGCACAGATTAGCGTGGCAAGCTACGGTATGAACCTTATCCGCCTGGCTCAGGCCAAGAATTACAGCCTTTTTATTGTTGGCGGAAAAGACAAAACTCTTGAAAAGCTGGCTGCCAATCTGCGCCGCTCCTTTCCTGCTCTGCGCATTGTCGGCAAACACCATGGCTTTATGAAAGGCGAAGCCCGCGAAAGAGTATTGCAGGCCATTCGCAAAACAGATCCCCATATCATTTTTATTGGTCTTGGACACCATGCGGGTTTGCGCTGGACTCTGGAGAACAGAGACAGGCTGCGCAACGCCATTGTTCTCAATATTTCTGGAGCTCTCGATACTCTTGCGGGAGAAAAAAAGAAAGCACCCGACTATTTTGCAGAGCGCGGCTATACCTGGCTTTGGCGTTCCATTAATCGACCCTGGAGATGGCATCGCCTCATCCTCGTGATTCGCTGGCTTTTTTATTCTCTCTGGGTTTATTTGCGCCATAAACCGCAAACGACTTGACGTTTCGGTAAAACCATTCACTGTACTACATGCGGCGGACTTTTCTTTATCTTCTACTGGCCACAGTTGTGTTAGCCATAGACCTCCCACACCCAACTGAGGTTCCTCTTGGACTCAGCTTTGACGGCAGAGTTCTATGGCTTGGAGACGCACGAACAAGAGAGCTGCACGGATACGACACGCAGGAAAAACGCTGGCTTCCCGTCCAGATGATTCAGACCCCCCGTCTACGCGGCTTTACCTTTTTGCACCCCGTACTTATTGGCGTGATCCCCGGATATATTATCGAAATCAATCCTGTCAATGCGAACATTGTTGAGCGCCATCCCATACGCGTAAACGATCCCGTTTCTATCGCTGTAAACAAACACCTGCTCTACATATATGATCGCGAAACTGGCAGACTTTTTCGATTTACTCTCTCCGGATTTGCGGAGACGGGAAGTGTGCAACTGCCCGCGCAGGAATTCCGGGGAATGACCTGGCGCAACGATTTTTTATGGATGGCTGCAAAAGACGGCAGAGCCTATAAAATACAACCCGATACGGGCGAAGTGATTTCTTTTCTGCCACTGCCACCCAACTCTTACAGCCTTACGTTCATAGATGGACTGCTGCACGCTGCCAACCCCGAGGGAATCCGCGAAGTCAATTTCATCAGCACAGAAAATTATACGGCCTCTGACCGCCAAACCTGGGAAGCAGAAGTCGATATTGGCTTTAACTCTCTCTGGAGCGAAACCCAGAAAAAAGATAACCCGGCGCGCAGCATTTCTTTTTCTGCTCTGCGAATGGACGAGCGCGTCCGCATTATCAATCCTGTCATAGATCGTGCGCGCCTGCGTCGCGGGGAAGCCGGCTTTGGCATAATCTGGAACGACAATGGCAGCGAAACTATCACTCTTCGCTTTCGTTCTGAATCGTGGTCTACGATTTATCTGTTTCACAAAGCCAACATGGAACAATATTATCAAAAGAACGAAATACCGGATTCCGTGCTCCCTTTTACAAACAGACAAACGCTGAGGGAAAAATGGTCAAAAGAGCTTGCCATTCCGCTCAAAACCTGGGAGAACGAACGAAGCAATTCCCATCCGGTTTTTGCCGTTGCCCGTGTTCAATCGTTAGGACTGGAAAAAGAAGCTCAGGTGTACTTTTTGCGGGAACTTGGCATCCCCGCCCGGACCGCCGCGTTTCTGGACCTGCGAGAAAAGAGCGTTTTAGAACTCCTGCAAGTCCATATTCCACCCATTGGCTGGATTACCGTAACCCCGGAATACAATCTGCTTTCCCCCAAAGAATTTCCTGTGTCTGCTCACTATTTAGAGCTGTATGTTCCAGAAACCGTAACGGGCCGCCCTGTTCCCCGCAGTGTCGAAGGAGCCGTAATACCCATACGCCAGGCCGTTCGCGTGCAATCGATGCGGGTAAATGAAGTTCGCGTAGAATAGTGCCTTTTTCATTTCTTACCTAAGTAAGCTCTGAACGTGCATCGAGCCGCAGGCAAAAAGTCCCTCCGTCGACTTTTGCCTGCTTGCTGCGCATTCACCCTGCGGGTACAGGCAGACCGCAAAACCCAGGCAAAGCCTGCTCCATTTTGCTGCAAAAACGTGCGTTTTCTTCGCAAAATGCCGGTGAATTTACCCCGAGCGCAGCCGAGGGGTCCATGTACCGGAAGTAAGCTCTGAACGCGAAGCGAGCGAGCCCGCCCCGAGTGCCATTGCGAAGCAATGGTTTATCGAGGGGAAGGCAAACTTTTTCAGAGCTTACTTAGTTTTTTCGGTAAATCAAAGGAAGAAAAGAGTTTACTGAGTTCCGTCCAGATTCATGCTGGCATCGTGAAAAAAGCAGCAATAATATTTGCTCTTTCTGGAATTGCATGGATTCCCCTCTTCGCAGAAGAATCCTCTGAATCCTGGAGTCTGGAGCTGCTTGTCGATCAGGTACTACAACAGAGCCCAATGGTAGAAGCCTTAGAGGCACAA
>DYKF01000251.1 GCA_020722745.1 Caldithrix sp. | reverse complement strand
CTGGGATATCCTATTTTACCCTATTTGGTGTCCAAAAGTATTGTAGACCAAACCAGCTGAACGTAGGCAGCATAACCAACAGGAGCAAAACGACGAAATTAGAAATCGTGGTCATCTTCTAATCCTCCTGATTTTATAAGGTTATTTGGGGGCAGACCCCGTTATCTCCGTTTGCCGTAACGGGCTTTCCCATACCACTAATGCAAAAAAACCAACTTATAAAATGTTGATTATATTCATTATATAATTCATCATCCTTTTCATTGAGGTACAAAATATTGTACTTTTTTTTGAGCCTTTTTATGCAAGCAATTGATATTTCATATGTAAATATGTTCACTAAATGAAACAAATTTTTACGAAAAGTACAAATTTCTGAACTGAAATCAAGTGCAACTCATATTCCCCAGCCACAAACCCAAAAAAATTATCTTCCCGGGCTTTTTTTTCCGATAAAGTTAGGGCCGGGGGTGGGTGGCGAAGGAAAAGAAGGGCGGGTAGATGAATAAGGTCAAAGGAGTTGGGGGCGAATCGGGAATAATGTTTGGGCTTGAGGCTTGGGGCATAATGGTTTACCATTATTACAAGCCTCCCGAGGCGTTAACTCAATACCTCTTTAAGGAAAACCGCGTGGAACAGATTGTCAAGATCAGGGTGGAGAAATTGCCCGGGGGTTTCTACCTGGCAACTTCCGAGGAGATCCAGGGCCTGGTGGCCCAGGGCGGCACCGTTACTGAAACATTAGAGATAGCCCGGGGTGTGGCCCGCCGTTTAATGGAAGCACAGGCAGAACGCCAAGAAGCCCCTCAGCTCTCTTCCTTGGCTGAAAAATTTGATTACCCGCTGGTCGTGCCTCTTTAAATGGGTAGATTGGCGGGTTTCGGTTATCGAGAAGTCGTCAGGAAATTGAATAAGCTTGGGTTTGCCTTCGACTGTCAGGCCGCCGGCAATAATGAAAGAGGGAGTTCACAGATGATTACCAGTGAAGCAAGGGCCGAAGTATTCTGGCTGGCCTTTCAGAGTTTGTCCAAGCAGGAACGGCAAATGGTGGTGGAGAAATTGCTAAAGGACAAGGTTTTCCTGGAAGACCTGATTGATATTGCCATCATTGAACAACGTCAGTATGAGCCCTCCCGGCCCCTGGAAGATTACCTGGCAAAAAAAGCTCGATAGTAGGACCTGATGACTTACCAGGTCAATCTCAAGAGATCGGCAGAGAAGGAACTGGAGCGTTTACCCAAAGAGATTCATGACAAAATTGTCAAGCGGCTTTTTTCACTCAAAGACCATCCCCACATACCTGGTGCGAAAAAACTCCTGGGAGGAGAACGATATCGAATCCGGGTGGGCCAGTACCGCATATTGTACGGGGTCGATGAAAGCCAGCAAATAATCGAGGTTTTTTCCGTGGGACACCGGAAAGAAGTGTATCGTCGGGAATAAGGACAGGCTCATAGGTGCTGGCGGGCTCCTGGCTTATCCAAGCCGATACCCTTGAAAAATTGAAATTGTTAAAATTGGGAAGGCACTGAAATATCGAGATTAGTCCGACTAAACGCTCATGATCCGTTTGATGCCTCACCCCCGAGGATGATGAGGAAGGTTAAAGGCTGGATTATCAAATGGGTGGCAGGTAACGTGGGCACGGCCAGCCTGGCCAGGGTGAAGGCGGTGGCTATGATCGTGGTGCTGATAAGGTAAACAGATCAGGGCAAAAGAGAGGGACAGACGAGCGAGGAAAGGGCCGTCTGCCCCTTTTATGTTTGGCGGGTTCAAGGGGGGAGAAGGTCAATGTTTCACGAATGTCCCTTTTTTCACCCTATCTCACAATTCCACCCCCATAATTTCAGCAGCTATTTTATGAAGCGACGGCCAGCCAGGGCGAGCAAGCCGGAACCGAGAAGCCAAACCGCCCCCGGCAAAGGAACGGGGTTGTAGGTGAGGTCATCCATGACCCAAAGATCGGGTTCAGGGGTGTTGATGATGACTGCGTCCACCAGGCCGGCATAGCCGCCGGCCAGAAAGGCAGGGACATCGGTGGGCGCCAGGGTGCCGGTGCTGTGCACCAGAGCACCAAGATAATACAGGTCCATCTGCACAGTAGCATAAGAAAAACCTGAAAACCAGGCTCCGGAAAAATAAACCGGCGTTGAAAAGCTCCAGCTGGGAGTATAATCCATGGTGTACTCATAAATTCTCTGGCTTCCGGAATGAGGGGTATAAGGAAATTGCTCCGTATCGTAATGAAACCAGACGTCATTTTCCCAATCAATGATGCCCTGGTAAGGATCCGGCATGGGACCGTCACCCAAAAGATCCTCAAAGTCGAGGACCACGGCCATGGCCGGGCTGATGGCACCCACTGCGAGCACTGCGGCCAGAAACAGAAACAAGGTTTTTTTCATGATATTATTCTCCTTAATAATGGTGTTAATGGGGCCAGACCTTTTTCCCCGCCGGTGTCCCATATCATTATTGCAAAAAAAACCAACTTATAACATATTGATTAAAATCATAATATCCAATCTGTTCTCTTGGCTGAGGTACAATATTTTGTAATCTTTTTGAGCCTTATTAGGGAAGTGATTGATATTTCTCATATAAATATGTTCACTAAATGAAACATATTTTGATGAAAAGTACAAAATATTGAACTGAGATCAGGTGCGACTCGTGTTTCTCCCGGCCACAAACCCAAAAAAATTATCTTCCCGGGCTTTTTTTCGATAAAGTTAGGGCCGGGGGTGGTTGCGCAGGAGAAGAAACCCTGGGCGGAGGATGAGGTCAGGGGAGAGGGCAGGGGGCCGGGGGGGCGGCTTTGAAAAGTTCCGGGTTCCGAGTTCAAAGTTGGCAACGCGGGTACAGCGGCGAGGGCGCCGGTGCCACATTTTTTTATGACAAGACAACCGGGGGCGGTTAATTTACAGCGAAAACTGAAAACTTTTTTTACCGGGGGTCTTGACAGGCCAGGAGGTCTGGGTTAAAAAGAACTTCGCTGGTCAGGAAGGGAATAATATAAAAAAAACCCTATTGACAGCCAAAAGAAAGTGGTTATAATTAAAATACCGAATTTTGCTCTTTGAAAACTAAATAGTGAGTCCGAGTGCGGGAGAAGATTCCAGTTTAACTGGAGAGTTTGATCCTGGCTCAGAATTAACGCTGGCGGCATGCCTAACAC
>DYKF01000026.1:19478-20824 GCA_020722745.1 Caldithrix sp. | reverse complement strand
CGCAAAATGCCGGTGAATTTACCCTGAGCGGAGTCGAAGGGTCCATAGACCGGAAGTAAGCTCTGAACCTTTTTCAGAGCTTACTTAGTTATATACCGCGCTAGGCAAGAATAAAAAAATAATTTTTAGAGGATCCCTTAAAATGATCTGTTGGCCCATGCTGGCAGGTTTTGGCTTTGGCGAAAAACTTGATTGCGGATTGCTAAGCCTCCTTATGTACTCAGTTATGAAATTTGTAAAGGAACATCTAATAATTCTAACAAGAGAGCCATGCGCGTATAGAGACCGTTGGTAGCCTGTTCAAAGTACACCGCCGATGGATGGTTATCGAGATCCGTGGAAACTTCGCTGAGGCGCGGAAGAGGGTGCATTACGATGGTGCCGCGCCGACTTTTTTCGATGAGTTCGCGATCCACGCTGTAGTAGTCCTTGAATTTTTCGTATTCGGATCTATCCGTAAAGCGCTCTTCCTGGATGCGCGTGACATAGGCTACGTCGCTGTCGAGCAGGGCTTCTATATTCTCTGTTTCTTGGAAGGGAATGCCAGACTGTTTCAGCATATCTTTGTATTTATCTGGCAGAGACAATTCAGCGGGCGAAATAAAAATGAGTTCGGAAGGAAAGTGCGACATAAGCTGAAGCAGTGAATGGATGGTTCTCCCGTTGCGAATGTCTCCGATAAATGCCAGGCGTATATTGCGCGACAAATCTTTGTGCTTATTGATGGTGTATAGATCGAGAAGGGCCTGCGTGGGGTGCTCTCCCGCGCCATCTCCCGCATTGATGACCGGAATACTCACGGTTTTGGCGGCTATATGGGATGCCCCTTCGAGTGGGTGCCGTATGGCCACAATGTCCGCATAGGACTCCACCATTTTCATGGTATCGAACAGAGATTCTCCTTTGGCCAGCGACGAAAACTGGACGCCCACCGTCGTGATGACGCGCCCGCCCAGTCGGTGCATGGCAGATTCGAAGGACAGCCGTGTGCGCGTGGAAGGTTCAAAAAAGAGAGTCGCGAGCACGTATTCGTCGAGTAGAGGGAGTTGCCTTCTGGATTTTAGAGCTTCTTCTATTTTTCGCGATGCTTCGAGGAGTCTAACGAGATCTTCTTTGGTGAATTGGCTGGCCGAGATAACCGTTTTCATTGAAGAAAGCCTGGTTTCTCTTTGCTCTTTGTCAACCGGAATATGGGGCCGCTATTTCTCCTGAGGGGAAACCGCTCGGCGAATTATGTCTCATGCGGGTGCTTGTCAGGAACCAAGAATCGTTAGTATGAGACATAATATGTCATTTTTTGTTATCTACCAGGGGTTTGTTATGAGACATAATATGGCATTTTTTGT
>DYKF01000026.1:0-19378 GCA_020722745.1 Caldithrix sp. | reverse complement strand
TTTGTTATGAGACATAATGTGGCATTTTTTGTTATCTACCAGGGGTTTGTTATGAGACATAATATGGCATTTTTTGTTATCTACCAGGGGTTTGTTATGAGACATAATGTGGCATTTTTTGTTATCTACCAAGTGCTTTGTTATGAGACATAATGTGGCATTTTTTGTTATCTACCAAGTGCTTTGTTATGAGACATAATGTGGCATTTTTTGTTATCTACCAAGTGCTTTGTTATGAGACATAATATCGAAAAAGTAGTTGACAAATGGTGGTATTGCAGTAGAATAAAACGGCTGGTGCCGACTGTGGAGAGCGCCGATAGGCTTAGCGGTTCACTATGCCGAAAAACTTTCCACTGAAATCGGATTTTCAAGGATTAAGCCCTTGAACGTTCAAAAAGAAGGTAGACGGATTGAGTGCCGACGGAATTGATCTGGCTTAGCCTTTGAACCCGCCTGGAGTGGGCAGCGTTTGAACCGGGATTCCATGAGAACTGTTCGTTTAAGCATGTGAATGGAAAAAGGATCGGTAGCCGCTCCGGCGACAAAACTTTTTTGCTCACTCGATGTTTTGGCCTTTGCCGACTTTGAATATTCTGGGAGCCTGGAGGCGAAGTACCCTGCGCGCAGCGCCCGTTTAGGCACAAAGGTTTTCCAATCGATATTTTCTTTTTCCCTGGCGTTGACTCCGCAAATCTTTCCCCCTTTTCCCCCGGCGTTACCGGTGCCCATGCAGACAGAAAGGTTTGACAAACCACGGAGAAAGAACAGCACGGAGTATGAAGACGAAGACCGAAAACGCATTGTCAGGCAGTTTATGGCTGCTCATTCTTGCAGCACTGTCCGGATTGTTTTTATCCGGAATGATGATTGAACACCACAACAGCGCGATTGGCCAGGAGACTCTCGCTGACCAGTTTTGCGGGACAGGAGAAAATTCTCCCTGCAATGTCGTGAACAAGTCCAAGGCATCTGAAATTTTCTCTCTACCGACGGCTCTGTACGGGTACGTCCTCTATGGTTTCATATTCATAAGCTCCCTGTTCTATGCTCTCACGCGCGAAAAAATTCTGTTGCAGGTTGCGCTCTATGGCGCCTTTACTGCCCTCGTGGCCGACGTTGTTCTGGCCGGCATCGCCTGGTTTGGTCTCAAAGTGTTTTGTCCGCTCTGCAATATGAGTTATCTTTCTACCATTCTCATTCTCGTCAGTGCCAGTACGGTTTACCATCGCCAGTTTGCCTTTGATTTGCGGCATCTGATTCCTGATTTTTCATGGAACACCAAAAAGCCCTTATTGCTTACCGGCCTTCTCGCGGGGATTGTTCTAGTTCCGGTTTCCGGAGGTTTTATTTTTGCCTCTACGCTTTCCCAGCCGGGCATGGAAAAAACGGAAAGCGGACAAAATCTCGATGCAAGATTTAAACAGGCGTTCGAGGAGATCTACGCTCGCTATAAGGCCTCTCCTGAATTATCCTTGCACACGGCCTCCATGGAATCGTTTGGTGCCAGTGAACCTGTTCTCGAAATAGTAGAGTTTGCGGATCCGCTTTGTCCCCATTGTTCCAAAATGTCCCTGCGCCTGCATTCTTTTACGGAAAAGCATCCGGAAACAGTTCGCCTTGTCTACGCCCATTTCCCGTTAGACATGGATTGCAACAAGCTGATGTCTCGGCAGCTTCACGA
This sequence comes from Caldithrix sp., assembly GCA_020722745.1. GTDB lineage: Bacteria > Spirochaetota > Leptospiria > Turneriellales > Turneriellaceae > DYKF01. Next base: position 17,694 of record DYKF01000026.1, on the reverse strand, counting down.
AGGAGCCTGTCTTATTTCCCGGTCCATGTGGTGCGCCGGAGAGCAGAACCATTTCTGGCCTTATGCGACGGCTCTGTACGAGAACCAGGAATTTTATGCTCTGCGCCATTCCCGCGAAGATCTCAAATCTCTCGCCGTTTCTAAATCTCTGAATCCGGGTTCCTTCGCGCGCTGTCTGGATTCTTCTTCTGCAAAGAGAGCCGTAGAAGAAAATCTTGCTCAGGCTGCGAATGTTCCCGTTCACGGAACTCCAACTCTTGTCGTGAATGGCAGGCTTTTTCCCGGCGTGCACTACGAAATCATAGAATACATGTTGGAAGAACTGCTGCAGGAAGAGTCACGGGAACGCTGATGGCGCTCATGGAAATTCGCTCCGACCTGCTGAATAAAAAAAATCCGGATGAAAAACCTCGATTGTTTCACGACTCTTTTAGAGATTTTTTTTTGCATGTTTGGCTTAAAGGGGAAGGGCCGGAGGCCGAGCGTTTCCAGATTTCCTGGAAAAATGACGCCATTGAATACCGCAATGGCCATATCAGCACGGGTTGTTTTGATGAAGGTAGCCGTGGTCTCGGCGTTAAGCGCTCTCCCGTTATGCGCTTTGAGGAGAGGGTAGACGAAGCCATGGTGCGCCGTATTCTCCCCGTTCTTTCTGAAAGCACCAATGAAACGGTTGGCTGGGTTGCAGCCGTACTAAAAAAGGCCACCAACCATGAGAATTGACGGCAACACAAAAGTATATGGCATCATCGGAAATCCCGTGAGCCATTCTTTTTCTCCCGCGATGCACAATGCCGCGTTTGAGGCAACCGGTTTTAATGGCGTATACGTGCCTTTGCCGGTAATCAATCCTTCCCGCCTTGGCCATGCACTCGATCAGCTTTCTATTGCTGGTGCCTCTGTCACCATCCCTTGGAAAGTGCATGCCCTTAAAATAGCCAAGGCTGTCGATCCGCAGGCAAAGCTCTCCGGGGCAGCCAATACTTTGTACCGGGATTCTGCCGGTATATTGCGAGCGACCAATACGGATGGCTCTGGTGCTGTTCTCTCCTTAGTAAAAGATGGCGTTGAGATCAAGGGTAAAAAAATTGCTGTGTTAGGGGCCGGTGGATCTGCCCGCGCGATTGTAGCGGCCCTGCTTGCCGAGTCACCGCAAGAAATAATGGTAGCGGCTCGTCGCGAACAGGCAGCGCGCGCTCTGTTGCGAAGCTTTTCTGGTTTGGCAAAATCGACCAGTCTTCGGTATACCGGCTTTTCCGAAGGTTTTGCCGACAGCGATATTCTTATTCACACGACTCCCGCAGGAATGAAGGGTGGCCCCGCTCCGGATGAAATCGTGATTCCCGTGAATACACTTCGAGGGGGCCAGGTTTTATTTGACATAGTGTACAATCCCCACGAAACTCCGCTCATCCGGGCTGCCCTCGCGCGGAATGTCCACGTCGTGTACGGAGATAGAATGCTGCTGTACCAGGGTGTAGCGCAGTTTGAACTTTTTACCGGGCTCACGGCTCCCGTACAAGCCATGGAATCAGCGCTGCTGCGCCAGTTAAAGGAACGTCATGGCTCGTAAAATAAAAAAGGAGAAACGCAAGTTGACGCGCAAGGTTGCGCTGATCGGCTTTCGCGGAATCGGAAAATCCACTCTTGCCCGCGAGCTGGCTGCACTTTTCTCGGCTGATTTTTTTTCTCTCGATGAAGAGATTGAAAAAGAAGCAGGGCAGAGAATTGACGACATTGTGAATTCGGAGGGTTGGGAAGGATTCCGTGCACGCGAAAAAAAAATGCTGCTCCAGTTTGCCGAAAAACAGCAGTCCTTTATTCTTGATACCGGTGGTGGCGTTGTAGAGGGTGAAGATGCGGAAAAGATTGACGCATTGCGCAAAAATTTTTTTTGTATTTATCTGTATGCACCTGATGAAGAGATTTTTTCCCGCTTAAAGGCTTCTAAAAAAAATCGTTCTCGTCCGGATTTACCGGGAGGGGATGCCGGTCTGCAGGAAATTCTGGAGAGAAGAAAACCTCTTTACCGCAAGGTTGCCCATGCCATGGTGGATGTTTCTGACTGTTCAGCCAGAGAGGCAGCAGCCAGAATTGTAAAACTGATGAAACCGTAACCAGCGGGTTATTAAAAAGAACCTGTTGACTTATAGACAGAACTGTTGGTTATTGAAGGCCTGTAAAAGTCCACAGAGGAGCTTTTATAGAACAAACTTTAAGGAGAAAATTATGTTGAAAAGAATGTTAGTCGTGGCGGCAGCACTGGCAACCAGTATTGCTTTTGCTCAAGATCTTAATGAGAGCATGCTCGGGGACGACGTAGAAGTAGTATCCAGTGAAAATAAAGCAGTGCCGCCCGGTTTAGAGGGCAAAACGAGAATGTCCGAAGAAGATCTCGCAAAAAAGAAAGAAGGGTCTTTTCCTGGAGGGCTTCCTCTGGTCAGTTATGACACCGATATGGGCTTTGGTTATGGCGTGCGCGCTTACTGGACCGTAAACGGAGAAAAATCAAATCCGTTCTTTGCCTATTCTCCCTACCTCCACCAGATTTATATTCAGTATTTTGCTACAACCAATGGAATCCAGTACCATGTGGCAGACTGGGATGCTCCCTATTTTCAGGGAACCCTGTACCGCCTGCGCGCGTCTGTTGCTTACGATCGCAATAAGTCAGCCAATTATTATGGAGTGGGCGCAGACACCATGAAAAATCTCGTGAGCCCAACCGATGGCCAAACATACGAAAAAATTTCAGACTACAATGAATCGCTGCGCAAAGTTAACGGTGGCATGGCCAACTCGTACTACAATGAGTATGACTACGAAAAGCCCCTCGGTAAATTTTCCGTGGAGCGGGAATTCTTAGGCGGTTTGTTGAGACCCCAGTTAGGCGTCATGATTACACACACGACAATCCACGATTATTCGGGAGGGACTATTCCTTCTGCCCAAAACCCCGCCACAGGAAAAGAGGAAGCCACTTCGGCGCCTACACTGCTCAACCTTACAAAGCCCCTTGGATATCACGGTGGCTTTGTCAATACGGCCAAAGCAGGGATTGCCTTTGATACGCGCGATTTTGAACCAGATCCCAACAATGGCGTTTTTGTCGACGCAGTTGCAGAAGTATCGGGAAGAAGTCTTGGTTCAGATTATGACTTTCAGCGTTATACAGTTTCGCCGCGCTTTTACTTTTCGCCCATGGCATCGCTCGTCGATCTCGTCTTTGCGGGCAGATTTGTATATTCCACTATAGACGGCAAAGCGCCATTTTTTGCGTACAATGAAATTGGCTTTACAGACGGCAATAAAAATGGTTTGGGTGGGTACCGCACTCTCCGAGGATACGCCCAGGATCGCTTTGTGGGCAGAACCAAGAGCATGCTGAACTTTGAAGCCCGCTGGACCATGTTTACACTCACTCCGGGAAGCCAGTCGTTCGCTTTTATTCTGGTGCCCTTTGTCGATTTTGGCCGCGTGTTCGATGCACCCTCCGAATTTAATCTATACGGCTGGAAGCAGGGACAGGGTGCTGGACTGCGCATAGCATGGAACCAGTCCGTGATTATTATGGTGGATTATGGGGTTTCGGAAGAAGGTTCTGGTTTGTACATTAACTTCAACCATATTTTTTAAGGATGCTCCAGGAAATCTTCATTAAAGATTTTGCGCTGATCCGCGAACAGCGCATCAGCTTTGGGCCCGGGCTCAACATTATAACGGGCGAGACGGGGGCAGGCAAGTCCGTTATTCTTGGCGCTCTCGCTCTCGTGTTGGGGTCCCGCGCTACGACAGATCTTATTCGCTCCGGTGCGCCGCGTTCTGTCGTAGAAGCCGTTTTTAATCTTCCTGATTCAGAACAAATTAAAATGGTTCTGGAACAGCATGGACTCTACGACGAAGAAGAAGAGCTGTTGACGATTCGGCGGGAAATCACGATCGAAGGCAAGGGACGTTCCTTTGTCAATTCACGTTCTGTTTCTTCTGCCGTATTGCGCGACGTTGGGCGCTATCTCGTCGATATTCATGGTCAGAATGAACACCAGAGCATTTTGCAGGTAGACACGCACAGAGCCATATTAGACCGTTACGCCGGAATAGCTGCCGAAGTGAAAAGTCTTTCTCGGCTCCACAGAGAGAGAGAAGAGACTCTCGAAAAACTTGAGTCTGTCACATTAGATGAGACAGAAAAAAACCGCAGGTTGGAAATCCTGACGCATGAAATTCGGGAAATTGAAAAAGCAGAGCTTGCGGACGACAGAGAACTCGAAGAACTTACGGAACAGGAAAAGGCTCTTGATAACGCGGAATCTATTCTGAAAGAATTGTCTACAGTCTATGGCGCTCTCCAGGAAAACGAGGAGAGTATTCTTTTTCAGTTGTCCCGCGTGGAAAGACTGCTGGAATCTGCCGTTGAAAGCGATCCTTCTTTGAGCCCTCTGTTGAATTCTTTGCGCGAGGCCTATTACCAGTTGGAAGAAACTGCCAGCGGCGCGCGAAGTCGTGCGGATCGGGTTCTTGTCGATCCTGAATCTCTGTCCATAGTTCGCGATAGAATTGATTTGCTCAATTCTTTGCTTCGGAAATATGGCCCGCGCATTTCTGACATTCGCGAGTACCTCGAGAAGGCGCGCCGCGAGATAGAAGGCATTGAACTCTCTGGCGAAGAAGAAGAAAAACTCAAAAAGAGAATCGCAGAACTTGAAAAGGAACTCATTGATCGTGCTCTCGATATTTCTAAAACCCGTAGAAGCAGAGCAAAAGAGCTGGAAGAAGCAGTGCAGCGCGAACTGGCAGATCTCTCGATGAAAGATACTCGTCTGCGCCTTTCCATTAAATGGGAGTACGCTGAGAATGGAATTTTTCCGGATCCGGAGGGGTCTGCGAGGCGTTATGTGATCCATTCACAGGGGCTTGATCTCGTGGAATTTCTGCTGGCTTCCTCTTCTGGTGAAACCTTGCGGCCTTTGCGGAAAATTGCCTCTGGCGGAGAGATGAGCCGCATCATGCTGGCCCTGAAAAAAGTGATCATTGAGTCGGATCCTGTTTATACAATGATTTTTGATGAAGTAGACGCAGGCGTAGGCGGAGCCGTTGCAGAGGCTGTCGGGAAAAAGCTGGCTCTATTGTCGCTTAAAGCTCAGGTAATTGTGATAACACATCTTCACCAGATTGCGGCTTTGCCCGGCGCCTCCACCCATTTTAAGGTCTCCAAAGATTCGGAAGGTACGCGCATTGCAAGGTTAACACCCGACCAGAGGCTGGCAGAAGTCGCAAGAATGATAGCCGGAGAAGAAGTCAGCCAGTCTGCCCTGGAGCATGCCCGCAGCCTGCTCTACCCCCATGGTTGAAATCTACTGGGATTTAGCTCCCGTATCTGTTTTTATTGCTCTTGCTCTCTCTGCCGTTCTTTTTGTATTTCACAGAAATCTTCATTACGGAATTTTCCTTGTACTGGGATTTTTGTTTGCTGTGGGCCCGGGCCTTCGTTTCCAAAAGTCTAACTCGAAAGCATTTGGCTTTGTTTTAGACAATTCTTGTTCCATGACTCTTCTGCGGGAATCCCTGCCGCAACAGAATCCTGCTGTTCCACGGGTAACCGCATCGGGTCTACCGTGGAACCAGGCAGATTTATGCGTGTATCCGGGGGAACTAGGGAAGACTGATTTTTCTGACAGTACAGGGCAGGGAGAAACAAAAGCAGCGATTAAAGCACCGGGAGCCGTGTTTTATGATTTGCACGTGCCTTCGTCCTGTTATGGCCGGTGTACTTTGGCATTTTCCCATGTCGTGCAAAAGCCGCAGCGAATGCGGGTAACTCTCAATGGCATCCTGCAGTCAGAGAAAGAGATACGCGGAAATGGCTTCGAAATATTCCATGTCGATACCAAAAACATACAGGAAGGCAATGTCGTACTCACTGTAAGCGGTGAGTCTTCCGTATGGACGGATTTGAAAGCAATTCTTTTAATACGAAAAAACGAATATTTCACGCATCCAACAGTAGAGGGCACTGCTCTCTGGAATTTTTTTAACGTTGCCGAAGAGTTTGGAATCCGACCGGGGGCCACAGCCGATTTTCTGGTGTCAGAACGGTCTCCCGCTTTGAGGGGACAAAAGCCGTCGCTTACGGTTTCGTGGGATTCTCCCGCTGGCTGGAAAAAAAATGGCGAAAATCTTTATGTCAAGGAAAATCTATACTGGCTAAAACTGGAACGAGCCAAAGGGATTTTCGCCAGGCGGCAAACGCTTGAGCAGGGAATTTCTGATTTTCTTTCCATTGCTTTTCCAGTTGTGGGAGATTATTATGGTGGCGAGGTTTCTTTGCTTGAGACACTGCGACCGGCCCGCCCCGATATTCAACCTTTGACGATACTAAAAAGGGAAGAAATTGGGACAGGCAAATACAGACTTTTGCCGGGCATTGAAAATCGCGAGAGGGCTTCTATTGCTGGGTATTTCATGGGGAAGAAAAATTTTTTCTTACAGGAAGATGCACAGAAAAAAACGTTCTATCAGTATTCTCTCTCATTCTATTCTTCGACAATTTTATTGTTCTTTTCTTTTTCCGTTTTTTTGGGGATACACCGCTGGTATTTTTACACAGGAACAGGAATGTCACGGAAAACGAGTCGGTAATTATTCTTTCCCGACTCATCCTGCGTAATCTGTAGATCAAGAAATGGACTTAAATCGAGAAATGTTTTTTTGACAGGATTGTAGAATACACAGTGGCCAACAAGGGGCTGGGTTTTATCGAGTAGTTCGTGAATTGTATCGCTGTGCATCTGGGTAGGCAAAAGAATATCTGTAATGGTGTGAAAAACTTCTGTTCCGGACAGAGATAGCTGCCTGTGTCCCGGTTCCGTGATAAAATAGAATCCATAATGTTTTAAAAAATCGAGATCGATCAAAATGCTTTCGAGAAAAAATTCCAGCGAAATAATCAGACTTTCGTGATCGGCACTTTGCAGCTGGTCTTCTGTATATTTCTTTTCAAACTCGTAAATTCGATACAGATTGTCTTTGTGCCTATACAAGACTTCCGCGAGATTGGGAGCCAGGGGAAAGGCTTTTAAGGCTCGAATGGATGCCAGAGCAGAAAATGTATTTTCAAGGAGGGAAAACGTATCTCGCCTGTCAAACAGGAGGTTGCGCGGAAATTTCATGAAGCGGTAATTCGCAAGAATCAGGGATCCGAGGTAGGCAAGGATGGATGAAAATAGATGGAATAGAGCATTTGCTTTATCGCGAAAATTTTCTTCGCCATCTTGTACAGGTAGAGAAGTCAAGTTTGCATAACTACGCGCTATAGGGTATGGGTAGCGCGATAATACCATTTCTGTATCTATTATGCTGGAATTCAGATCTGGCACGCTGTCTTTTTCAACTAGTTTATTATCGGGGCTGCCAAGCAGCATATAGCTTGCCCACAGGAGATCGTTTGGCTTATGGTTCTCATGCCTGTTTAATCTCGCCTTTTTAAGCGCGTTGCCAATAGACATGCCTTTGAGAATATTGCGATAAATATCCATTGTAAATGCCAGGGTTTCACGAGAGTCTGGTATGTCCCAGTTTGTACCAATATAACTTGTCTTTCCCGATTGTATGAATGCCGCAGCAAAATGGGTGTGCCACTGTCCCGCAGCAGAACTTGTTGTAACAGCACTTGAGCAGGAATTGGTAAAATAGAGAAGAGGGGTAGATCCACTGTTGTGAATTTCACGCGCATGGAGAATTTTATCGCCATAGAGAACCCAGCCGTTCTCTCCGGGTGTACCAGAAAAATGAAAATGCCCGGCATAGTGAATAATATCTTTGTCTGGAAGAGCATTGAGAAGAGCGAGTTTTGTTGCTGACTTTCCACCAATCAGTTCCACGTTTATTTTATTGGTTGTTGCTTCTTCGTTTAAATACTCAAATAAAGTTTCTCCTTCGCGGCGGGCCCATTCCAGGTTCTCTGCGGGATCTGCGATGATGAGAACGTTAAGTCTTGTTGGTACCAATATTTCCGTGTCTCGAACCATTTGTCCTTTAATTATTTTACCTACAGAAAATTTTTCGAGAAGAAAGCTTGTGCCATCGTGGAGTAATTCATAGGGAATAACAGAGAGAGGAGGGGCTACGTGAAAGAGGACAGAAGAATCTGTGGTTTCTCGGATGTAAGACTGGATAGATTCTGGAAAGAACTGTCGATAGAAGGAATACCCCGCCTGGCGAAGCCTTGCAGAATGCGGAAAGGATAGTCCAGTAAAAGGTGTTTCATCAAAACCTGAGCGCATTTCGGCAACGGAATATATATCACCTGCAATGCTTTGGAGTTCTTCGAGAAATTCTGCAATTAAATCATCATCGGTCTGGGAATACAAACTTTCGTCTGCAACGAGTACAGGATTGGAAACTGAATTATTTTCAATAATGTTAAATACATTCGTGTTGCCAACCCTGTCGACAATAATTGTGGTCATTTTAGCCCAACATTTCGTCTATTATTTTGGCGTACATGTCCTGCACGACATGCCTTTTGAGCTTCATCGTGTTATTCAGCTCTTCGCCTTTTTCGAAGGGCTTGGTAAGCAAATGAATGGCCGTTATTTTTTCATAATTCTTAAAACTATTAGCAGTGGAAATGAGCTGCTGTACGATCTTTTTATAATGAGCAAGAACCGTTTCGTTGGCTGTCATCTGAGCGAGAGAATCCGATGGAAGATTGTTGGCCTGGCAGAATGCGCGCAATTCTTCTTCGTTAGGCACGAGGAGAGCGCCGAGCGTTTTTTTGTCCTGGCCTACCAGCATCACGTGATCAATTAACGGATGCTCCTTAAGTTTGTCCTCTATAGGGTTTGGCTCAATATTCTCGCCACCAAGAAGAACAATGGTGTCCTTGCTCCGCCCGACAATAGACATCATTCCCTTATCAGTAAACTGCACCAGGTCCCCCGTATTGAGCCAGCCTTCCTTGTCTAATACCTCGGCCGTTTTTTTCGGGTTTTTGTAGTAACCCTGCATAATCTGAGGGCCGCGCACCCAAAGAGTACCGCGCCCTCCGGGAATTGCTGTCACGTCGTTCCCATCTGCGTCTATGATTTTCCCTTCTGTGAGAGGGATCAGGTGGCCCACCGTTCCAGGAACTATGTTGTGTTGCTGCCTTACCGAAAGAACGGGCGTAGTTTCCGTAAGCCCGTATCCCTCAAGGATATTCACGCCAACGGCAGAAAAGAATTCGTCTATATAAGCGGGCAGGGCTCCTCCTCCAGAAATAGAACCGCGCATGGATCCACCTGTGGCAGCCCGTACATTTTTGAAGACGAGAATGTCGCCAAGCAGGTATGGGATGTAGAGAGCAGCAAAAATAAAAGCCGATACAGACTTGTGCACTAAGGCTACAAGAGGCGAGAGTGGAACAAATACTCTTTCTTTTCCAATGAGAGTTTTTTTGGCTTTTGTGAATTTAATTGCAATGTCTTTAAAAAAGAGAAACAATTTCTCTTTGCCAGATTTCTTTACGCCGGCAACAATTTTGTTGTAAACACCTTCCCAGATTCGTGGAACGGCGGGCACAAAGGTTGGCTTTACATTGCGGAGATCTTCTCCAATATTTTTTATGTCAGTGTACGTAATAGAGGCACCCGCGACAAAGAAAACATATTCAATGATTCGACCAAACACATGCCAGGGTGGAAGCAGGGTCAAGCCCCGGTCTGTTTCGCCGGCTTGAAGAAATTCCGGCAGTATATTGAGTTGGGAAGCAAAGTTGGCCTGCGTGAGAACGACACCTTTGGGTTCGCCAGTTGTACCAGAAGTGTAGACTATTGTGGCTATATCGGAAGGTTTCACTTTGGCAATGCGCTTTTCAATTTCTTTGTATTCTTTATCGTTTTTAGAAACGAGCTCGCGGCCTTTCGCAAGCAGATCACCCAGGGTATAAACCCCGCGCGTTTTTTTTGCGCTAAGGTTTTGATCGAGTACTATCCATTCGTTGATTTTTACCTTGTGCTTTTTGAGACCTGTTTTTATTTTTTCGATTTCTTCTGCAGTTGCCACGATCGCGCGGTGGCTTTCGGAGTGAGCAATAATAAAGCCGAGTTCGTCGCCGGTGCTGTCTGTACCACGGGGTACATCTATGGCCCCTATGAGCTGAATGGCAAAGTCGCTGAGCAGCCAGTGGTAACCAACGTCTTCGATGAGTGCTATTTTATCTTTGGGTTTTATACCCAGAGAAATGAAGGCGGAAGCAAGAGCTATTGTGTCTGCTTTGAATTCTGCGAAAGATAGTTTAGTAAAATCTTTATCTTTGCCAGCACGGAATTGAATGGCAGTTTGGTTGGGGAAGCGGTCAAAGCTTTTGTAGATAATTTCTGAAAGTGTCTGGTAATTTGTCATGGCTGTCTCCCTATTCTAAGCACTCTAAATTCTCTGCAGGAATTTTTCAGCGTATTGATAGGCGTATCTACTACGGGGAGAAGTCGTCAAGAAAAAATTATGATACAGCTTCTGTTAAAGCTCTCAACAGATCTTCGCGCTGTACCGGTTTACTCACATACCCAGACGCGCCGACGGATTTTGCTCCATCAAAATATTCGGAATCAGAAAAAGCACTCATGACAATAATAGATGTCTTTGCGTCCTTTTCGCGTATTCTCCTGGTAAGCTCCAGCCCGTTCATTTCGGGCATGTGCACGTCTGTGATAATGATATCGGGATGAAACTGATCGTACATCTCCAGAGCAATTTTGCCGTTTTCGGCGAGGTGCACTTCCCGGAATCTTCGGGTCAGAAACCGATTCATGCTGATGCGAATATCCTCATCATCTTCGACGTACAGAACGGATTTCTGCGAAAAGTCTGGTTCAGACATTTTCTACCTCAACGCGATTTTTTCCCTTTGCTTTTGCAAGGTACAGAGCAGCGTCGGCTCTTTCAAACATGGACTGTGCACTTTCTCCTTTTCTGTGCGTGGCTATGCCAAACGAGCAAGTGATGCTCTTTACAAACGCAAAGGTATGCCCCGCCATTTTTTTTCGAATTTTTTCTGCGAGATTGCGTGCGCAGTCCATATCGCAATCGGGAGTGAGCACAATAAATTCCTCTCCGCCAAAGCGGGCAAAAATATCCGTTTTACGGATGTGGTCGCGAACCAGGCGGGTAAGCTCTACGAGAACCGAATCGCCTGCGGAATGGCCATATGTATCGTTTACCAGTTTAAAATGATCTATGTCAAAAATGATCATTGTCAGGGGGATGCCATAGTGCTCATGCTTGGCAATCTCCATGGACAATTCCTGTTCATAAAACGCTCGATTGGTAATTCCAGTGAGAGCATCCGTAGTAGCCAGGGAGCGATAATGTTCTTTTTCAGCAATCAGATACGTAACGTCAGTAAAAAATAAAATGTAGCGATCTTCATCAGGTATAGGAAAAAAGTGAATCCGAAAGGTTGTCGTTTTTTCTTCCGGGCCGCAATGTATTTTAAGCTGTATATAATGTTCTTCGTCGTAATCATCTTTGCGGGCATCAAACCATTCAGTAAAGGTAAAGGGCAGAGAGTCTATGCCATGGCTAATTGGCACAAAAATTGAATCGAGAGTTTCGTGCATGGATCGAAACTGTTCATACGACTCAAGATTCAAAAAATTGAGGAATGAACGGTTCATGTATAACGGAGAAATCCCGTCCGAAATGACAATATACGTCGGATTCTTGTCGAGCATCAGCTGGATAAGAATCCGCTGGTGTTCAATTTCGCGGTTCTGGTAAACAATGCGGGCAAAGCGCGAAACAACCATGAGAAGTTCATTTTTGTGGAAGGGTTTTACAATATAGTCGTTAATCCCAATATTGATAGCTTTGAGCATAAATTCTTCGTTAGTATGGGCGGTAGAGATAATAACGGGAATCTGGGAATCGTGCTGGCGAATTTCGGCGGACAACTGCAGGCCATCGAGGCCGGGCATGTCAATATCGGTAATCACCATGTCTGGCTTTGTTTCCCGGAATTTCTGGAGACCATCGATGCCGTCTACGGCCACAATAATTTCTTTGGCTTTTTTACCCAGCATGGCCTGCAGAATCATTACGGAATCCTCATCGTCTTCTACAACGAGGATCCGCATCTGTGAAAGAGCGTTTTCAGCTTTGTTAAAATAACTCTCGTGTTTTATTTCTTTATCCAAATTAATCACCCTTCATGAGATCAGCCATTGTGATGCCGTCATACACTTTGCGACGAGCGGAAACGATAGAATCAAAAATCTTTTTTGTTTCTTTCATGAAAATATTTTTTTCAGAATAGGCGGGGATCTCGTAATCGGATGGATCAAATTTCTCTATGAGAGTTTTGAGAGTGATCTCCTGCGGTGGTTTTCCGAGAATGTATTCTTTTTTGTCAGTGACAATGGCGAATTTAAGAGCGGTCAGTTTTTCCATTATGTAATCGAGTTCTTCGTGGTCGTTATTGCAGATTTTAAGTAATTCTTTTTCTGCGACTTCGCCTTTCCCCTTCACAAAGGAAGACGCGAGAGTGTACACTATATGGAATCCGTACCAGATTTGCTTTTTCGCGATTTCATTTTCGAGTTTCCTGGCAGACAGGCGGATTACACCAGGATACTGAACGAGAAAAGCGACGACCGCACCATACAGCATAATGAGAATCGACGTATAGACGAGCAGTAGAACGAGTGGAATGGCCGCGAGCGTTCCGTACAGGGCAAAAGTTCCTGAAGAAAAACCTTCGACATAGTAGCGGAACGCGACTATGAAAACAACCCAGATAATGGACGTTGTAGCGGCACCCATGGCAGCTGCCTTATACGTGACATGCGTATAAGGCAGAATGCGATACATCAGGAAAAAGAGAATCCAGATTACAATAAAGGGAAGAATTACGTTGCCTGTAGCAGAAATGAGTTTTCTCCAGAAAGGGGATTTCTGGACAATTTCCAGAGACAGGTTTTGAAGATTGCCGTTTTGGATGGGATTGTGGTTTGCCAGAATGCTGTAGTTTTTCCCGACCATATAAACTTTATTCCGCGCAGAATCCAATGCAATTTCTGTAATATCAGATTTGGTGGCATTGCGGATTTTATACCATTGCAGGCTCCCGTCCGTATTGCGTTTGGAAACGCGCACCTCCCCGCGCTCTCCGGCGACAATGTAATTGTCCTCGGATATAATGACAGAGGAGCGAAAATCAAAAGATTGATCCATGACATGCTGTTTCCACGTGGCTCCGCCGTCAGCAGAGGTCAGCAAAAATCCGGATTCACCGGCAACGAGAAGAAGTTTACCATTTACGCTGATGCCGCGCAGGTTGACGGGCTTCTCTAACCAGGAGGAACGCAAGGAAGTCCAGTTGGCCCAGGTAGATCCCCCGTCTTCAGAAATGAGTGCAGTAAGGGCGTCGCCAACGACAGCAAAGCGACCGTTGCCAAGATCCGCAATGTCGTGGATGTCATTGTCTGCCCGCTGGAACGAAGGAGCCCAGGTAGCGCCCCCATCGCGGGAAACAAGGAGCAGTCCCCTTGCGCCGACTATGATTCCAGTATTGCCCGAGAATAGAATTTTCGTAAAGCGAACTCCCTGGAGGGCCCCGTTTTCTTCCGTGAGGAAATTGCGGGCGCGCCAGGATTTTCCATCGTCGGCAGAAACGAGCAGGCTGCCAGATTCCCCTAACAGAAAGCGGCGTTCGGAAGTGGTTGCGTAATCGACAAAGGTTTCGGTAGAAAGAATTTTAGCATCCAGTTTTGGGATATGGGTGATAGCATTGTTGATCTGCTCGCGGGAGAGTACTACATTGTCGCGGCGGGATAAAATAATGGTCTGGTTATCAAAAGAGAAATCGGTGAGCGCGACGGCGTGTACGGGCTTCCATGGGCTTTTTTTGTCGGACAAATCGAATACGTTTTTTTCTCCGGTGATGGCTATGGAATCGGCTGTGATGGAAATACTGCGCAAATGGGGTGAGGCAAATTTATTGAGCAGCAGCTGGCCGTAACTAATTCCGAGCGTAAGAAGAACGGGACCAAAAATCATGACCATGAGAAAACCGGAAATTTTTTGGAGCATGGGGCGATCCTGCGAAACGCGCCAAATGCGGTTGAGAGCGTTTTCGGTATTGCGCAGAACCGTAGTGGCAGAGAAGAGAATGACGAGGGCACCAATCCCTCCAATTTTCCCTTTGTTTTTATCGAGATCCCGGATAATCTGGATATAGGGTTCGGGATCAATGGGAATTCCATTTTTGCGCACCCATTCGCTGCCCAGTGCCAGGTAGGCTTCCAGGTCGATAAAGCCGGCAGAAAAAAGCATTATGACGATAAACGTGGGGACAAAACTTACGATGAGAGAATAGCTGATTCCCGTCCCACGAAGAATGGCTTCGTCGCGCATGAATTTATCGTAAGAGACGATCAGAAAACGGGTTATCTGCTTAAAACCTTTTGAAGCGGATTTTCCAGGATCGGAAAGGTCCTCGTTCCACAGGTTTTTAAAAAAGTTAATGATTCCGGTGACTGGATTTTTTTTAGGCTTGTTTTCTGGCATGGTTGGCTCCACTGTTTGCATAAAGAAGAATGGAACACAGGAAAGCAAATATTTTTTACCGACTTGACGCCATGTATCAAGGCGGGACTCTCCCTGCGGTGGCTGCTACTCACTCGGGAATCCTTTCCGCGCGCGTGCAGTGAAGCTCAATAAATACTTTTTACATGCAGATACTTAAACAGATTTCAACGTGCCCCATTTGCCAGGGGATGGGCTATCGCGTCTCCCAATCTAAAAAAGGTCAACTTGCGCTCATCGTGTGCGATTGTTTTACCAGCCACTGCGCAACCTGCAAGGGGGACAAAACTCCACCATGGAATTTTTACGACGTGGAAGAGCGTAAGCTGCATCCGTGTGCCTGCCTTCCGGGAAGGCGCCGCGTAGAAAGGCTCAACGATATTTTTGACAAATCTAATATTCCGCGCAAATACCGCTTTAGAAGAATTACAGATTTTAAAACGGATGCTAACAATGGGCAATCCGTGGTAGAGCTGAGCGCTGCGCTCGATATTGCCATGTGGTTTGTAGAACAGTTCAGGGACAACCTGGAGGCCTGGAAAGGGATTTATTTTTTTGGTCCGCCTGGTACGGGCAAAACCATGCTTGCCAGCCTTATACTAAATGAAATGATTTTTCGCTATGCCGCGCAGGTGAAGTATCTCAAAATCACGCGCGATTTTTACGGGCGAATCCGGGCCACATTTTCGCAGGGCGGCGAAACCTATGGCGAGGGTGACAACATTTTCCAGGAATACGCAAACGCAGAGGTTCTCGTCATTGACGATCTGGGCGTACAGGCAGACAGCGAGTGGGAAAAGCGCATGCTCTATGATCTCATTGATGCCCGTTATGAGTCCGAAAAACCGACAATACTTACGTCTAATTCTCCCCCGGAGCAATACGGCACTTTATTCGAGGGTCGGATACTTTCCCGTTTAAAAGAGATGGTTCGCTTTCAATTGATTGCCACGTTAGACTTTCGCGATTCTTACCAGCCGAGTTAGGGGGGCCTTACGCAGGCAGCGCTTTATTGCCTAACGGGAATTGTTTTTTCGCTCAACCCGACAACAAAGCCCAATAGAACGGCTCCCGTTCTGGGGATAAAATAATTTTGTCGGTTTGATGTGCCCGCTTTGCGGGCTACTAAATGTAAACTGGCGAATATGCCCTGCCCGGGTAGGGCTCCTCGCTTCTGCCTGGATTGAATCTTCCCCGTTCCCTGCCCCTCACCTCGATGTTTCGATAGGCTCAACACAAGTACGCTTCGCTACAACTGCGTCCACTGCGTGACGCAATAAATCGGGTAGGGCTTCCAGACGAACAATGGAAAATTCTCAAATTTTAAGCAGTTCATTCGATAAATAAAGGGACTTTTTGCCTGCGGCTCGTTGCATGTTCAGAGGTCATTAAAATATATAAAAATATCTTTTCTCATGCAAAACCAATCAGCTCGTGCATGCGCAAAACACCCACGGGCTTTTTAGATTTGTCGATCACGGGAAGAGTGTAGGTGCGCTTTTCGTGCATCAGGGCAATGGCCTCCTCGGCAAGAGCGTCCTCGGCGACGGTAACGGGATTAGCTGTCATGATTTCGGCAGCGGTTTTTTTCCAGATGGCGGCGTTGCTTTCGTCTACGCCTTCGAGAATGCGCTTGAGATCTCCATCGGTCAGAATTCCGCGCAGATGACCCTGCGAACCGACCACGAGAACGCAGCCCAGGTTGGAACGCGCCATGGCTGCAAGAGTCTCCTTAAAGGAATCCGTTTTGCGGATGAGAGCGTTGTCGGCACTTTGCATGAGATCGCGCGCTCTGGTGAGCAGCTTTCTACCGAGTGCCCCCGACGGGTGAAATCGCGAGAAATCTTTTGGCTCAAATTTATTCTCTGCAATGAGGGCAGAAGCAAGGGCATCGCCAATGGCGAGCGAGACTGTCGTAGACGCCATGGGCGCCAGGTTGAGCGGGCAGCCTTCCCTGCGGATAGAAAAAATGATGGGGATATCGCTGTGTCTGGCCAGAGTGCTTTCTGCTTTTTGAGTAACTCCAATGAGTTTAGCCATGAACAGTTTTATGTGTGGCAACAATTCCAGCACTTCACGGGTTTCACCAGAGTTGGAAAACGCCAGGACAACTTCGCCTTTGCGGATGTTTCCCATATCTCCGTGCAGGGCGTCGGCAGGGTGCAAATAAAAAGAAGGCACTCCCACAGAAGTGAGAGTTGCGGCCACCTTGCGCGCTATAATTCCCGATTTTCCGAGGCCCGTGGTAATGACACGGTTGCTCGACTGTTTCATTAGCCTGGCCGCCTCATAGACCGAAGACAAAAAGTTTTCGTTTCGGAGATTTAGCTCAAGAGATTCTATTTCTGCCGAGAGAGTATCGCGTATATGTTGAATGGTCTGGTTCATGCTAAAAGGATTCGTCGTCGAACATTTTATCGACGGGAGCTTTTTGGGGTCTGCTCTTGTGGGCATCTCCGGTGAGTTCTTCTGCGGAGATTTCCTTAGCGACTGTTTTTCCGGAACCATCTTTGCGCAACACAACCCATTTGCCTTCGGCTTCTTTTAATTTGGCTTCGCAGATTTTTCGAAGCTCCGTACCGCGTTCGTACAATTCCATGGATTTCTCCAGGGATTCTTTTCCGGATTCGAGTGAGCGCGTGATTTGTTCCAATTCTTCAAGCGCTTCTTCAAAGGATGGCTGCTTGCTTTTACTCATGGGATACAGAGATTTATCCCTTTTCTGCGTAAACAAAAAAGGCAATTGACGCGGGCTCACCCCCGGCCCCGCTTGCTGTGCGTCAATCCAAAGGCAATTGATTCGGAACTATGAGTAAAACCAGAATAAAAAGTCGTAAGTCTGTGAGGCGGAAAGGACAAATGCCCTTCGGGCGGATATTGATTGCCGAAAGACAAAGCAAAACGCCAGAGAGGCAACCGCTCTATTGAGCTTCTCTTGACAGCATACATTTTTAGTGCTTATTTTTAACCACTACAGTATTCTTCCGCTGGCAATTTTTTCTTCGCAAAGTGGCAAAGCGAAAGTCTCTTATTTAAGTAACCTCTGAACGTGCAACGAGCCGCAGGCAAAAAGTCCATCCGTGGACTTTTTGCCTGCGGCTTGCTACGCATTTACCCTACGGGTACAAAACA
>DYKF01000025.1 GCA_020722745.1 Caldithrix sp. | reverse complement strand
AAATATCTACTTAACCAAACCTATGAGACATAATGCGGCTATTTTAAATATCTACTCAACCAAACCTATGAGACATAATACGCCAATTTTAAATATCTACCTAACCAAACCTATGAGACATAATACGCCAATTTTAAATATCTACTTAACCAAACCTATGAGACATAATACGCCAATTTTAAATATCTACTCAACCAAACCTATGAGACATAATACGCCGATTTTAAATATCTACTTAACCAAACCTATGAGACATAATACGCCAATTTTAAATATCTACCTAACCAAACCTATGAGACATAATACGCCAATTTTAAATATCTACTTAACCAAACCTATGTGACATAATACGCCGATTTTAAATATCTACTTAACCAAACCTATGTGACATAATACGCCAATTTTAAATATCTACTCAACCAAACCTATGTGACATAATACGCCAATTTTAAATATCTACCTAACCAAACCTATGAGACATAATACGCCAATTTTAAATATCTACTTAACCAAACCTATGAGACATAATACGCATCTGCTTGGCCGCCCCGAACTTGGCCTGAACGAAATAGCAGCCTCGAAAATGCTGCGCCGCTTTATTACTGGAAAAGCAGTCTTTCTCTTTAACTGTGGTATATGCGCGAAAAAGCTCCCCGCTACATTTACATTTCTGACGACAACCGGGAGCAGGTCATTCGCATCCTGAAAAAACTGATTTTTCAGCGTCGAACAAAGTGGCTCTCCGCTCTCGTCTCCAATATTTTTCCGGCAAGCCTGGCCATGCTGTGGCCCATTTTTTCGGAACATGAGCAGGAAATTATTCTGGGAGAAATGTCTCCAGAACAATCCGCGCTCTTTTTAACCGAACTCGATGACGATGACCGCAGTGAAATTTTTAAATCTAAAAATACCCAGTGGATTTTAGATCGACTCGAAGAACTTGACTCTGATGATATTGTAGACATATTAAAAAGCCTTAATGAACAGGAAGCGAATTTTATTATCCGCAAATTTGATAAAGAGTATTCGGAAAAAATTAAGAAGCTTCTGAATTACAAAGAGGGAACTGCGGGTTCTCTCATGACGACTGACTTTCTGGCTGTTCGTGAAAATACGAAGCTGGAGACGATTATTCGACAGTTCAGGCGCGCTATAGAAACCGAAAAACTTGACGACATTCATTTTATCTATGTCGTAGACAAACAGTTTAAGCTCACTGGTTATATTCCTCTACGCGTTCTCATTTTACAGCCTCCAGAAAAAACTGCCTTTGAAGTGATGAAGCCGCCCATTGTGACTGTTACTCCGGATATTGACCAGGAAGAGGTTGGTCGCATTTTCCGCGATTACGACCTTATTACCCTGCCCGTCGTGAATGAGGATGACACCATGCTCGGTCGCATTACCATTGATGACGTTGTCGATGTTCTCTCTGACGAGGCCTCGGAAGACCTGCTCCATCTTGGTGGTGTACATGGCGACGAAGACGTGACCACCCCTGCCCTTACTTCGGTGCGGCGCCGCATGCCGTGGCTCGCCATCAACTTATCCATGCAGGCTCTATCTGCCTGGATTGTAACTTTTTTTGAACCTGCTCTTTCTTCCCTTGTTCTGCTGGCTCCGCTCATGACAATTGTATCTGGCCAGGGCGGCAATACCGCTGTTCAATCGATTTCTGTTATTGTTCGATCCCTTGCGACAGGAGCATTGCAGTATGCTAATGCCTTCCACGCTGTTCTGCGCCAGGCTTTGATTGGCGGCATTGCAGGAGTGTTAAATGGTATTTTTATAGGTGTATTGGTTTATCTTTACAAAGGAAATATAGTTTTATCGCTTGTTTTATTTTCTGCCATGACTGCGAACATGCTGTTAGCCGGGTTTGCCGGCACTCTTGTTCCTCTTACGCTTAAAAAAATGAAAATTG
Organism: Caldithrix sp.; assembly: GCA_020722745.1. Taxonomy (GTDB): domain Bacteria; phylum Spirochaetota; class Leptospiria; order Turneriellales; family Turneriellaceae; genus DYKF01. Next base: position 18,949 of record DYKF01000025.1, on the reverse strand, counting down.
ATCCCGCGCTTGCTTCTGGACCTCTTGTCACCACAATGACAGATATTTTTGGGTTTACGTCCTTTCTCGGTCTTGCAACCCTCTTACTGCAATATATTGCTGTTTGAGCGATATATTTCAGATGTTACAAAAGTAAGCTTGCTTCCATTTATGAGTATACTGAACACCATTATTGAAAGAAAAAAAGAGAGTCTGCCCAAGCCAGGCAGCATTCCGCGCGATCTGCCTAAAGCTGCTCCCGGCGTTGTCGAAAAACTGCGCCGCAAAAACAATGGCGCATCGCTGATTGCAGAAATTAAGCGCAGTTCGCCTTCGCGCGGATCCTTAAGGCCAACGCTCTCTATTTCTGAAGGAATTGATTTATACACTCCTTTTGCCTCTGCCATTTCTATTCTCACAGAAGAAAATTATTTTGGCGGATCCCTGGCCGATCTGCAACAGGCTTCTACCCTGACTCAAATTCCTCTCCTCCGCAAAGATTTTATCACAATCCCTGAACAGGTTCTCGAGGCCCGACAGGCCGGAGCATCCCTGTATCTTTTGATAGTAGCCGCCCTGGATTACCCCCAAATGAATGAACTGCTTGCCGTTGGAAGAGAATACGGAATGCCCGCCCTTATAGAAGTGCACAATGAAAAAGAACTCGAAGCTGCTCTGCGTCACGACATTGAAATTCTGGGCGTCAATAACCGCAATCTGCACGATCTCACGATTGATCTTTCCACCACCCGTCGCCTGCTCGATTTGCTTCCACCGGACTTGAGGACAAAGCTTGTCACCGTGGCTGAATCCGGAATTTCACGGCGGAGCGATCTAGAGCTGCTGCCGCCTGATATCGATGCGCTGCTGATCGGCACTGCTTTCATGGAATCTGACGATCCCGTTTCCAGGCTGCGGGAGCTGACTGGTCGATGATTCGATTCTTGTCGCTATTCTTTATACTGGCCATGGCTCTGCTGCCGGTGGCCACCGGATGGCGCGACGATTACCTCTGGCTGGCGGCCCGCGACAAAGCCTTTGCTCTCGACTTTCTTTTCCATGAGTTTCGCCTTGCCTCGCTGACCGACTGGAAAGCCCATCCTTTTTTTCCAACCGGGTTGTGGATGTTTGCCATTCCTTTACCCAAAATGTTTTGGGCCACCATGCTAACATTAGTTTTGGCGTTGGCACGCCGCAGAGAATGGTGGATAACCGCTGCTCTCCTGTCTCCTTTTTTTGCTCTCCACAGCGGAGAGTTTTCTTTTTTAACAGTTCTCTTCTTTTTGTCTCTTTTAATTCAGCAAAAGAATCCACGTGTCGGCATTGGGGCTGGCATTGTCTTCTCTGCCATGGCGCCCGCTGTATCCCTCCCGCTTCTAATTCATAGTTTGTTTAATGGTGGCAAACAGAAATATGCCGCTCTGTTATTTCCCGTTGCGGCCATGCTTGCCATGCTGGTCGCATCACCGGGTCTTTTTTCCCTGCTCGATTTATTTTTATTGATTGAGATCCGGCGCGTCGTTTATGCGCGCAGCTTCTTTGGGATGATACAGCTTGTCCATCCGCTCATTCTCGCAGCGGGTGGTATTCTCGCGGTATCATCGCTGGCACTGATGTTCATTGCACGAAATTGGGCACGGTGGCTGTGGTGGCCTTTGGCGATGGGACTACTGGCAGTTATTGGCGGCGATCTGATGTTTTTGTTTTTGGGCTACCTGCCGTATGCCCTGTTTGCTCTGGATTCAAAAAACAGCCGCCTTGTGTTCACTTCGGGCTTTCTCGTACCGTTTCTCCTTCCTTACCTTGCCCTGCACGTTACCATGCGGCCTTCGCTTACAACAGAACTCGTGGTTGCCGACACGGCGCGATTCCCGGCGGGCGATGATTTGCGCTTTTTCTCCGCACGCAATGCTGATTTTGTTTTGCCAGCCAACCTGCGACTGGTTCCCGAGATGGCTCGGAATCTGATGGCAATAAAAAACGTATCTCTGCCGGGCTATTCGGACAGACTGAGAGAGTATCTCAAAAAAGAGGCGGAAATATCTAAATTAAGACTTATATCTATAGGCAATTTTAAGACATTTGCTATTGTACAAAAAGATGGCACACCGGTTCGCAAAGAGGAACCACCGTTTTCGCGTGCGCGTTTATGGCTGGACTATCTTGAACAGAACGGTGCAACGGGATTTATTACAGAGTATGGAACGAGACCCGCTTTTTTCCCTTAAAGCAGACCCGGGACTTTTCTTCGTCCCGATCTATTGTAAGATCATCTAAAAGTTTTGTCATTACCAGTACGCCTCGCATGAGCGAAACATCTTCCGAGAATTTTCCGCGATCGATTTCTTCCTGAAGAGTTCCATCGCGCAGGCTGTTGAACATGGAGATATGGCACTCGTTGTTTTCTATTGTCTGCCGCACTGCAAACACGGGATCGCCGGAATATTTTACAGCGTTTTCCGTGGCTTCGGTAATGGATATAATGAGTTCTTCGAGATCCTTTTCTGAAACTTTTCTATACTGGCAGAAATTAGCAATTCGGGAACGAACATACTGCAGCGGATTGAGCTCCAGCCATATTCCCGCAAAAAATGTTTCTGCGTTATGGTCTGCCAGCGTTGTTTCGGCAAGATCGTGCCATCGGTATTCATTGTAAGGAGCCACCTGAATGACCCGCCCCGATTCCACAAATTTTTTGAGAATCCTCTCGGTTTCGTCTCTGCTGGCAGAGCGAAACACGTCGGCATTGGTGCCATAGTAATGAGAGACATCGTACAAATACTGTTCATGAAAATCGCTGAGAGGACCCGGCAGAGGATTTTCGATGAGACGCGCTACTAGCTCTAACCAGTTATGCATTGTCGCTGCATCGCCGTGAACGCCCTTTTTCATGAGCAATTCCAGGATATCTGAGCTGTCCCGTTTCATCGCCATCCTCGTTGCCGCTTTGGAGCGCTCCGGTCAATTAAAAAAAAGAGGGAGAAGATGCCGTTGCGTGCAGCTTTTGCGGAATGGGACCAGCCCTGTAAGCAAGTCTGCCTGCCTGGACGGCTCCCTTCATTGCTCTGGCCATGAGAACAGGATCGCCGGCTCCCGCAATGGCCGAGTTCATGAGCACGGCATCGAGCCCCATTTCCATCGCGCGCGACGCATCGGAGGGGACACCTACCCCGGCATCGAGAATAATGGGAACGCGATGATCGACAAGCTCTTTTAGAAGAAGAATATTTCCCGGATTGGCAATGCCCCGCCCGGACCCAATCGGTGAACCGGCAGGCATTACCGCGTCGGCCCCTGCACGAACGAGTTTATCTGCTACTACGGGGTCATCGCTCGTATAAACCATCAGAAACAATGTATCGCTGCTGTATTTTTCGCGCATCAATTCTACAGCGCGCAATGTCTCTACAGGATCTGGAAGAAGAGTAAACGCGTCTCCCATAACTTCTATTTTTAGAAATTGCATACCGAGAGATACGGCAATGTCTGCAATTTTGAGCGCTTCTTTTCCGGAATGCGCTCCCGCCGTGTTTGGCAGAAGCGTAATGCGGCTTTGGTCTATGTAATCGATAATGGATTTTAATCCCTTGCCTGAAAGTGGAATCTTGCGAAGAGCGACGGTTACCATTTGCGTTCCGGACTCCTCGTGCGATTTTTTCATGGTTTCAAGGTCCGGATATTTCCCGGTGCCGACAATCAACCTGCACTGCAATTCTAACGGACCAAGTTGTAAGGTATCCTGCATGGCGCAGTTTTTAATTTTAATCGCCTCCGTAAATAAATTACTTGCCGTGCCAGAATGCTTTCCTATTCTGTAATTCTCCATTGAGGCTAATCTATGATTTTTGACTGGATCCACTCACTATTTTCAAACGACATGGGCATTGACCTGGGTACTGCGAATACCCTGGTATACGTAAAGGGACAGGGCATTGTTTTATCAGAACCATCTGTTGTTGCCGTAAATGCAAGCACAGGTAAAGTTCTCGCCGTTGGCCAGGAAGCTAAAAGAATGCTCGGACGAACTCCGGGCGAGATTGTAGCGATACGCCCCATGAAAGACGGTGTAATAGCAGATTTCGAAACAGTCGAAAAAATGATCCGTTATTTTATCAATAAGGTTCACAGCCAGCGGCCTCTCGTAAAACCACGCATTGTCATTGGCGTTCCATCTGGTATCACAGAAGTAGAGCGCCGCGCCGTTCGCGAATCTGCTGAACAGGCAGGTGCCCGCGATGTGTACATGATAGAAGAGGCAATGGCTGCTGCCATTGGAGCCAATATTCCCATCAACGAACCAGCCGGTAACATGATTATCGACATTGGCGGGGGAACCACCGAGATTGCCGTTATTTCTCTTGGCGGCATGGTAATTGCTGAATCCATCCGTGTAGGCGGAGACGAATTCGATGAAGCCATCATCAAGCATCTTAGAACCCAGTACAACCTGATCATTGGGGAGCGCACAGCCGAAGAGGTCAAAATGGCAATTGGCAACGCCTTCCCTGAAAAATCGGTAGAAAGCCATGAACTCAAAGGGCGCGATGCTGCATCTGGTCTGCCGAGAACTGTCGTCATTGATTCCAACGAAGTGCGCAAGGCCCTCAAGGAACCGATTGATGCCATCCTAGAAGGGACCATGCACGTTCTCGAAAAGACACCTCCCGAACTCTCCGCAGATATCGTAGAGCGCGGAATCGTGATGACGGGTGGCGGTTCCCTTCTCAAGGGTCTCGATAAGTTTATTTCCAAAGAAACGGGAGTCCCGGTAATACGGGCCGAAAACCCGCTCAATTCTGTCGTACTTGGTGCAGGGAAATATCTCGAAGAGCTAAAATTTATTGAACAGTCCCGCTGAGTGATGTCCCATGCTTTCTTATCTTTTTCGGCATAAGAGCGGCGCTTCTCTCACATTTGTTATTCTGTTCAGTCTGAGCTCCCTGATCTGGCAATCCAACATTATTGCCCAGGCGGGAGCCCGCACTATCATCATTCTCGATTTCTTTACGGAAACGTTTCACTCTCTTGGAACGGCATTCACGCGATTCTTTGACAGCTACCGCAGCTACTCCGCCCTCCAGAACGAAAGGGACGCCCTGCGATCCCAGCTCCAGAACGCTCTCACGGCCCATATTGAACTGCAGCGTTTAAAAAGAGAAAACGAGAGCATGCGGCAACTTCTAAGCATGCCTGCGGCTTCCTCCTCTTCTCTCGTCGCTGCCGAGGTGATCTCCCAGGATCCCGATAACTGGTTTAGAACGATCATTATCAATAAAGGCTCAAAGCATGGGCTGGCTCCCTATATGCCCGTTCTCGCCGTGCAAACCATACCTCCCGAAAAAGAAGGCGATCAGCCGCGCGTGGTCTATGGCGTGGTCGGGAAAATAATCCAGGTCAATCCGTATTCTGCCCGCATTCTGCCCATTCTCGATCAGTTTTCGCGAATCGGGATTATGGTGGAAAAAAGCGGACACTGGGGCCTGTTGATTGGCAGAAACCCTCAAAGCCGTTATCCCATCTTAAAATATATCAGCCTGAATGTTCTGCTCCAAAAAGGCGATACTGTGATTACCTCTGGCGGAGATGGCATTTTCCCTAAGGGCCTGCCCGTGGGAATACTGCGCAAGGAAATTTCACGCCAGGGAACGTTTCAAACCGCCGAGCTGGAACCTTCCATCGATTTTAAAAAACTCAATTACGTACTCGTCATGCAGAAAGAGCCCGACGCCTCTCTCTCTGAATTCATGCCTTTGTCGCGGGAGAGCGTCCTGGAACCACCTTCTGGCCCGCCTGCACCACCAGTGAATCCAATGCCCGAACAGGAAGTACCTTTCGTATTTGAAGAAGATCCGGGGTTAAAACCAGAAGGCGCTTCGTCGTCCGCACCTGCTACTATACCCACCACAAATAGTAGTGGATCGAATCCAGAAGCGGCGGCACCTGCTAATTCCGTCGAACAAACAAAGGGAGAAACTCCATGAGTCTTGAAAAACTTATCACTCTGGTTGCCATTCTCGTTTCATATTTCCTGCAGAGTTCCGTAGACTTTTTTCGCTTGTGGGACATTAACCCCGATTTTTTACTCATTCTCACGATTTACTTTTCACTCACGCGCGGGACCTTTGCAGGCTTATGGGTAGGCTTTCTTGGAGGACTCCTCCAGGATATTAATCTGGGTGGAATTGCTCAAAACGAAACAATCAATTTTTTTATTGGTACGCATGCCCTGCCCAAAGCGCTGATTGGCTATACAGTAGGTAAAATGTCGCACGAGCTGGAACATCGTTCCCCACTCATTGTTTTTGTTCTTTTGCTTGCTACCGGTTTTGCGAAAGGAATCATCACCTTTCTTGAGATTGCGATATTCCATACAGGTATTTCTCCGCAAACAATTCTCACGATTCTTTTTCCGGAAACAATCTATACGGCTGTTCTCGCAACAATCTGGTTTCGATTACTGAGCTGGGCAATGCCGCCCGTTCCCGGCAGGAGAGTATGAAAGAAAGCAGACAACAGTTTCATCTGTGGAGCAGGCTTCGCAGCCGCCTTATAGGCAGTACTATCTTTGTTTCAGTCATTCTGCTGATTTTTACGGGAAGACTTGTTTACATACAGCTTGTGAAAGGATCGGAGTATTACGAAAAATCCCAGCGCGTTATTCGCAAAGTGACCCCTTTGATTGCTCCTCGCGGAGAAATGTTTGACCGTTACTATGAAAGCATAGAAAAATCGACTCCCCTCGTTACCAATAAGACCAGATTGGACCTGATCGCCATTCCATCCCATTTTCCCAAGGGAGAGTTAGAGAAAACAATCGCAGATCTCGAAAAAGCACTCGGCAGACCTCCGCAATCCATTCAGTCTGCCGTTACCCCACAAAAACTTGCCAATAACGAAGAAATAGTACTTATAGAAAACATATCAGAAAGAGACCATACTATTATATCCGATTATTACCTTTCTTTTTCGCGTTTTATTGTACGACAAAACAGCACTCGAGTGTACCACTATGGTCCTGCGGCAGCTCATGTAACCGGCTACATTGGCCCACCCACACGGGAAGATCTTGAATCCGGCGTTTTAAGCTACCAGATGATCGGTAAGAACGGTCTGGAATCCCAATACGAAAGCATTCTGCACGGAGAAGACGGGGAAGTAGTGCAGGTGCGAACGGCGAAAGGCGAAATTGAAGAACAGAGAATATTCCGCGAATTTATTCCCGGAAATAATCTCATTCTTACAATAGATGCTGAACTTCAAAAAATAGCCTATAAATCGCTGGGAGAGAAAAGAGGGGCGATCGTCGCGATACGTCCTGCCAATGGAGAGATTGTTGCTATGGTCTCGCGTCCATCGTATGATCCCAATATTCTCGTTTCCGGAGATAAAGAACTGCGCAGTCGATTAATCACATTCATGCGCGAAAATAAGTCGGAGCTTAATCGCGCCATTTCGGCTAAATTCCCTCCAGCCTCTACATTTAAACCTCTCGTCGCTTTGGCCGCCCTCGAAGAAAACCGCTCCACTCCTTCGCAAACGTACAATTGTCCTGGCAAGTTTGTGCTCAAGTCTACGTACGGCGGACACAGTGATGCCGTATTTTACGACTGGGACGTTCACGGCACGCAAGACATGATCGGTGCTATTGCCAATAGCTGTTCCGTGTATTTTTACAATCTCGGTTACGAAATAGGCCCATCCCCTATTATTAAATACTCGCGCTATTTTCATCTGGATCAGAAAACGGGAATTGATCTTCCCAACGAAATCGCCGGATTTGTTCCTTCGCCTCTTTGGAAAGAAAAAGAATTCAACCAGCGCTGGTTTGACGGCGATACGGTTAACCTGAGTATTGGACAGGGATTCATTGAAACAACCCTGATTGGCATGATCCATTTTTTTGCAGCGATTGCGAACAACGGGGTCGTATACACTCCGCATCTCATTCGCGAAATCCGGTTTGCAGAAAACGATCAGGTAAAAGCAACCATAGAACCACAGGTACTCTACGAACTCCCCATTTCACCGGTCAACCTGGAAGTTGTTAAAGAGGGGATTCGACGCGTAGTTACCACGGGTACTGCCCGCGCAGTATTTGCAAACCCGGCTTTGATTCCCATCGCAGGGAAAACGGGAACCGTTCAAACCCGTTCCGCCGATCGTTTTGCCAACGCAACACAACACGCTTGGTTCATTGGTTATGGACCGTTCGACGGACCCATAGAAGACATGATTGTCGTGGGCGTGTTTGTAGAGCGGGGAATTGGCGGAAGCGTGGGTGCCGCCCCTGTAGCGCGCGACGTTTTTTTATACTGGTCAAAGCTGCTGCGTGAAAAAGAAGCAGGGAGGAAAAAACTATGAATCCATGGAGACTGGACTGGGTGCTCATTCTCTTCAGCATTCTAAGCGTTCTCATGGGAGTTCTCGTATTGCACTCTGGTGGTGAAGCCGGTGAATCTTATGCATTGCGCAAGCTCGTGCTCATGATTCCCGGGATTGCCATCATGATCGGCCTCGCTTTTTTAAACTATCAAAAACTGGGGGCATTTGCACCAGTAATTTATTCCGTTGCTCTATTCTTTCTCGCGATTACTCTTCTCCCTTTTATTGGCACTAAAATTAATGGTGCCCGTTCGTGGATACGGATTGGCCCGCTTGGTCTTCAACCGATTGAATTTTTCAAGGTCGCCTTTGTGATCGCCATGAGCCGCTATCTAATCCTGCGCGAAACAGAGATTGGCAAACTCAAAGAGCTCGTAATTCCAGGCATTCTCACCATTATTCCAGCATTTTTTGTCGCTCTTCAGCCAGACCTCGGTTCGTCCATGATTCTCTTTATTCTGCTGTTCATTCTGCTGTTTATTGGCGGGGCAAACCAGTCTGTGTTGTTTGGTGGAGCCATTGTAGGTTTTTTCAGCATTTTTATTCCTCTCTATATTGAGTATGAACGTTATATCCGCGTGTACGACGTGATTGAGTTACTAAAGGACACACAGTTCAAAGTGGCCGATGCCGTCCGAATATTGAAATTTGAGGTCTGGCATTTTCTCGAACACGCAGCCGATGCACAAAAATCAATGGAAGATTCTTCTCTGCAAGCCTGGGCTGTGAAAACTCTGACGACAGAAGAAAATCGCACTATTTTTCTGGCCGCTGCGGAAGAAGCACGAAAGGCAAACCCTGATTTTTTGCGCGATTTTTTAAATTCCAATACGGCCATGCTCATTACAATAGGAATCAGTCTGGTATTGTATATTGTTGGCCAGTTCAGTTATCTTTTTATTAAAATAAGAGCCATGAAATCCATGTCCACGATCATGCTGATTATTACTCTCAGTCTCTCTGGCGGTTTTCTGCTTTCGCGCGCCGCAGACTTTAAACCCCACCAGGTAGTTCGCATTGTCTCCTTTGCCAATCCCGATAAATTTCCGCAGGGAGCCGGATACCAGTTGCGCCATTCTCTGATTACTCTCGGATCAGGAGGAGCCTTTGGCAAAGGCTTATACCAGGGCGATATGACGCGCGGCAAAACGCCATTTCTGCCAGAATGGCACAATGACTTCATCTTTTCTGTCATTGGTGAACAGCTTGGTTTTTTCGGTAATCTTTTTACTCTTTTTCTTCTTTTTGGAATTGTCTTTAGAGGAATTTCAATCGCGCTCGCTTCCAAAGACGATTATGGCGGAATTCTTGCCGCTGGAATCAGTTTTCTCTTTTTCTCTCAGATTGTGATCAATGTGGGGATTGCAATTGGCCTTTTTCCGGTCACTGGAATTCCTCTAATTTTTGTAAGCCACGGAAATTCCAGCATGCTTGCCAATTTTGCGGCTCTGGGCATTCTGCTCAATATAAACCGTCGCCGTTTCATTAATGCATAGGATTTTGGCGCTGCGCGCTGGAAACAAATCGCTATTGAGCATATTGCCATAAAGGAAAACTGTTCTATTGGTCCCGCAGGTACGTAAGCAGCAAGCTAAAATCTGCTTTGAAACTTTAACTCCGTTCTCGACTCTTCTTTCGTTTGGTAATAATCGAACACCGCGATCCCCAAAGAAGATGCCGCAGCAAAACCGAAAGCACCACCGAGATAAGGCGCAGGCAAACTGCCAGATGGGCCCGAGCCCTCTATGGCATAATGCGCGAGATACGCTCCCGTAAAGCCCGCGAGAACTGTGAATGGAAAAGACAAAAAGAATACTATGTCGCCGCGCCGCAGAGGCCCCTCAGTTTGCTGCGGAGAAATCAGTGAAAAAGTAAAAACGAATAGAAGGATAATTTTTTTCATAACGCTACAACCTGCCTTATCTTATGTATCTGAAAAAGTCCGCTTATATAGACTCTCGGAAGAACGTATTTTCGCTGCGCTTTACGCCGGACAATTCCCAACCACTCTGCGTAAGCATGCGGCCACGCGGCGTCCTTACTACAAATCCAGTTCTTACAAGAAATGGCTCAACATAATCCTCCAGAGTTACCGTGTCTTCCGAAAGAACAGCAGACAATGGCTTAAGGCCAACGGGCCCTCCGTCGTAATGCCTTGCAACGACAGAGATAAAATCCCTATCCAGCTTTGTCAAACCATGTTCGTCTATACTCAATAAATCAAATGCGCGGCTGGCGGTCTCCTCGGAAATCACCGTTCCTTTTTGCTCTCCCTTATGCTCGCCATATATGGCAAAATCCCAGATTCGCCGCAGCAGGCGCAGCGCAACGCGAGGAGTCATGCGCGCTCTTACAGCGATGCTCATTAGGGCTCCCTGTTCTATTTCAATGTTCCACAGTGTAGACGCTCGACGCAAAATTTCAGAAAGTTCATCGGGCGGATAGTATTCCAGACGAAGCTTTATGCCAAATCTATCGGCAAGGGGATTCGACAGGGCTCCAGGCCGGGTTGTAGCACCAACCAGCGTAAACGGAGGGATATCCAGATTCATGACAGTCGCCGCATTTCCCTCTCCGATGGTAATATCTATCTGGTTGTCTTCCATGGCTGGGTATAAAATTTCTTCTACGGGCGACGGCATGCTGTGAATCTCATCAATAAACAGTACGTCGCCTTTTGATAACCCCGTGAGAAGCCTGGCTATATCGCCCGGCCTTTTAAGATTGGATCCCGAAACCTGGTAAAATCCCCCGCCCTGTACTTTGGAAATTATTCTGGCAAGCGATGTCTTGCCCAGTCCGGGCGGACCAGAAAACAGAATATGATCGAGAGGCTCCGAGCGCAGTCTTGCCGCAGTGAGAAATACTTCCAGATTGCGAACTATATCTTTTTGGCCTATAAAATCTGATAAGGATTCTGGACGAAGAGACAAATCTCCATCCATTTCGCGCGTAGATAAAATATCTTCAAATTGCATCTTGCTCCGAAAGAATAATCACAAAGGCTACAGAATGTTCTCTGGTGTGGGAAATAGAGAACTGCACGGATTTCCCACCTTTTTCTTCTAACAGATTGCGCAGAGTTCCCTGCACAGAAATTGTTTTTTTACCAGGATTACCGGAAATATGCACATCTGCGTAAGATAATGAAAAAGTTCGGGGAAGTCCTAAGGCTTTTATAAATGCCTCTTTTAGAGCAAACCGGGCAGCCAGATAAGGAACTGGATCTTTCTGCGAAAGAGAATATTCAATTTCGTGTTCCGAATAGATTCGTCTTAAAAAACGATCGCCAAATTTTTCCAAAGCGCGGCGCACGCGGCCATTTTCAATGAGATCTGTACCTACACCCAGGATCACCGAAGCAGCTCCTTCATTTCGCTCACCGCGCGCGAAAGACCTGTTTTCAAAGCCCTGCTGATAATCGCATGGCCTGTATTTACCTCGGTTAAGCCTACAATGTGCTTCATGGATACCGTGTTCACATAATTGAGACCATGGCCGGCATGCAGTTCTAGTCCCTGCGATTTGGCAGCGTGAGCTGCATCTTCTAATCGATGTAGCTCTCTTTGTCTGGCTGCTTCGTGTAGAAAATTTCGCGCATAAGAACCCGTGTGCAGCTCTACTCCATTCGCCTGTGTATCCGCCGAAATTTTCAACGTTTCGCGATCTGGTTCCACAAACAGAAACACTTTTATGTCTTCGGCTTTAAACAGTCGAACAGCATCCTTTATTTTGCTGCTCATCGATGAGACATCGAGACCACCCTCGGTAGTAATTTCTTCCCGATTCTCTGGCACCAGACAAACGCTTTTGGGCCTCAAGCCGAGTGCAAAGCGGATCATTTCGTCGGTGACAGCCATTTCCAGATTGAGCGGAACTTTTGAATGCTTTCTAATTTCGTGAACATCTTCATCGCGTATATGGCGACGGTCTTCCCGTAAATGCATCGTGAGAGAATCTGCACCACCGTCTATTACCTCAAAAGCCATTTCGAGCAGAGAGGGATCGTTTTCTCCGCGCGCATTGCGCAGAGTAGCAATATGATCGATATTCACACCAAGTCGGATTTCATTCATCGTCGTTTTCCTGCTCATGCAATATTTTTTTATCTTGTGTTAAAAACACATCTACCTTATCGGGAGATATGGAATCAGTCTCCAGTCCCGGAATTTCCTCTGTGCGCACGGACGCTGTAAAGCGAAACTCGCTCGCGTCAACCTGATCATAAGTGAAATCCTCAATGGCTGCGACAATGGTATTCTCTGAAATTTCAAGCAGTCTCCCGCGCTCCCCTTTTAAAACAAGATTCACAAAGGCTGGTTCTGATCTTGCCGCATACTCAAGGGGCAAACCCGGAAAAACGACGGGACGGTTAAATGCCCGCCAATAGGCTTTATCGGGGGAGTCAGTATCGATAACCACCAGAACTGTCTTCGTGTCGGAGTTGATGCCTTCTGGCAACTGGACAGCCAGTTTTACTATCCTGTTTCCATTCAGCTTGGAAATATCCAATGGCTCAGTCTTTATTTCCAGTGAATCTTTTAATATCTCTGAACTTCCCCGCACTTTTATTTGAGGCGGTATACTCGTTATTTTGACGAGATGCACAGTGGCAGGTTTACCTTCGATCTGTGGTTTAACCTCCACCAGTTTATCAATGTCTTCCGCTATCGTAACGCTCACGCCCTGCCTGCGCTCCAGAATAAAGGCTTCCTGCCCTTCCTCCAGACCTACCAGCGTAATCGGATAACTGGCGGTTCCCGGTGCGGCAGATGCCAAAGTCAGCCTGTACCGCAGGCTGTTTACTGGGATATCGGTTAGATCTTCGCGCCCTGCAATCTGGAGAGGAAGATACGATGGAAGCTTTTTTACGATGGACATGGACGCCGGCAGATCGCGAACTTCCAGAGGAATGTGAACCGTATGTCTCTGGATAGACGCCATCTGGTGAATAAACCAGACAAGAGTTGCCAGCAGAAGAGAAATCAGTTTTGCCTGATAATTCTCTACAATGATTTGTCGCAAAAACTGTTTCATAATGTTACTTCTTTTTTCCACCCGCACGCCATCCAGCAACAAAGTCTGACCATTCTGCTTCCAGCTTATTGCTGTTAAAAATGGTGAGTAGGCGCTTCAAATCCTGTGGTTCCAGTTTTTCAATAAGCTCCCCCTGAAAAGCAACCGAAATCTCGGCATTTTCTTCGGAGACCACAATCACAAAGGCATCGGATTCTTCGGAAATTCCAAGACCGGCCCTGTGTCTCGCTCCATGCGTTTTTTTAAGCTGGGAAGAGGAAGACATAGGCAGATAACAGGCGGCTGCCAAAGCCATGTTGCCCTCGATGAGTAAAGCTCCGTCGTGCAGCGGATTCTTGCCGTAAAAGACGGAGCTGATGAGTTCTCTGCTCACCTGCGCGCGCAGCATAATCCCCGACTCCATAATCTGTCGCAAGCCAATTCGATTGACGAGGACAATGAGAGCACCGGTTTTTTCCTGCATCAGAAGGGTAACCGCCTGGTGAATTTCGTCTGTGGGAACAGCCTGTACCGGAACCATGGCTCTATACCAGTTCATTTGTCCCAGGCGATAGAACATGCGGCGCAGTTCTGGTTGCAATGACACTATAACCGCAATAACGATGAAATCCGCCACTATATCAAAAATCCAGTTGAGAGTGCGAAGCTGGAGAATATTGGCAAGAGGAATGAGCAATAGAACGATAACGAGACCCCAGATAACGGGCAGCGCCCGGGAACGCGCAATCAATCTGTATATCTGGTACAGAAAAAAAGCGACAATGACGATATCCAGAGCATCCCGGAACTGAAATTCAATGAGCCTAAGATTCGCCAGCACTACCGCTCCTTAAATACGCCAGAAGACTGCGTATTTCCACTGCCTCTTTAACGTCATGGACTCTCAGAATTTGCACACCCTGTAAAGCCAAATACATATGCATGGCATGGGTAGAAAACTTTCTTTCCTCTGGCTGGGGCTGGTTCAACACGCGTCCCAAAAAAGATTTTCTGGAAACCCCCGCCATAAGTTGAAAACCCTGGCTGGCAAAAAAATGCGAGGAAGCAAGCAAGTCGCGGTTATGCTGATCCGTTTTCCCAAAGCCTATTCCATAATCCCAAATAATATTATCCTTTTTTATACCTTTCTCAACAGCATTTTCTGTCCTTTTTAACAAAAAAGAATAAACCTCTGCTACGACATCGCTGTAACTCGGAGAAATCTGCATATCGGCAGGCGTTCCCTTAGAGTGCATTAACACAATGCGTGCACCTGCACCCGCAACTGCGTCAAACATGGCTGCATCGGAACCTGCCGATACATCATTGATGATTGAAATTCCAAAATCAAACGCTTTGCGAGCCGTCGCAGCATGCCGCGTGTCGACAGAAATTTTCCGGTTGAGTACTTCGGGACATTGCAAAGAAATCTGTTCTAAGGCTGGCTTCAATCTTTCCCACTCTTCTTCCGCAGAGACGCTCGCAGAACCGGGGCGAGTGCTCTCTGCCCCTATGTCTATAACATCGGCTCCTTCCGAGAGCATTTGTCTGCACTGAGCGACAGCGCTAAACGCATCTACCCGGGAACCCGCGTAAAAAGAATCTGGAGTAAGATTGAGAATACCCCAGACTTCGGGAAGAACGTCAGAATCCAACTTCGATTTCTGCCATATGCTGGACTTCTCCTTCTATGGCCTCCGTATTCACGGAATAGGCAAACTTAAAATACTGGCTGCTGAAACCCAGCCCCGCCGATGGGCGCGAGCCCGTCATCCCGGCCATTATATAGGTCATAGGAGCAATGCCCAGCGAAACGCCGGCGCTCGGCAGAATGGGCTCATCTTCAGGTTCGTCAAAGTTGGACTGCACGCCCATGTGGACGCGAACATCTGCATTCGGCACGTCTATCCCCATCCCCAGATTGAGTATCGTATCGAGTTTTTCATATTTTTCCGTGTTGTCAGAGCGAACGGCAACAATCCCGGCAAGGTTCTGCACGCTGGCTCCCAGAAACACAAAAGGAATGGCAGAAATTTGAATACCGGCATTGAGCCCACCACCGGTAACAGAAGACGTATCAATGGTTTCCTGCATACCCATTAAGGAAAAGCCATACCGAATGCCTCCATCGCGAAGAGCAGAACCAAAGCCAAGATAACCTGCATAGGCATTGTAAGCGAGATCCCCTGTCGCTGCTCCCGTTTCATCGTAACCAGTTATGCCTCTCACCTGGGTGCCAAGAACGCCAAGCCCATACGTGCCGCCAGGACCCGTAAACGCGAGCGCTGCCATTCCAAGATCTCTGTCGCCTGCGAGCATGGAATACGTAGTAAAAAGTCTCATTTCAAAACCGCGCTCAATAACTTCAACCGTGCTTTCCGGGTTTTGGGATTCAGTAGCGGCAAAGTCTTCTCCAATGGATTCCTCGAGTTCCTGCTGGAATTCATCGTCAAAATCACCTGCGTCTACCTCTACCTTCTTAACCACTTTGCGCTCGCCATTCATTTTGGCGAGGCCGGCGGGATTCCAGTACAAGGCGGAGGGATCAGAAACAGAAACAGAGTAAGAGCGACCAAGACCGGCAGCCTTTGCACCAATGCCTGTTTTCAGAAATGCTCCCGCCGTAGTGCCAGCAAAAGCGAATGTAAACAATGCGGATAGTATAAATAGAATTGCTGTCTTTTTCATGATTATTTTACCAGTACCTTAATAGTTTCTCTGCGAACGGTGTCAGCAACCGTGTCAGATACAATCAACCGGATATAGTACAATCCCGGCGAAACGACATTACCCAGCCCATCCCGGCCATTCCACTCAAATCCAGCAGTTGGATTAAACACCTCTCCCGAAGTAATTTCCCGGCGGTTGTAATCGTACACGGTATAGCGCACAGTAGTTCCAACAGCAGGGAAATTTCCAGAAACGGGACTAATAGTTAAAAACGTGGTTTCCGGCTGGAAGGGATTGGGATAGGCCTTGTATTCCTCTGCCTGGATGCCTGCTGCAAAAATGGCGAACAGAATTGTGATTATTAGAGTTTTTTTCATTGTTTATCCTTTGGCTTTACCTGTTTTAATGATCATTTCGTAAACCTGGTCTATCGATTTGCGTAAAAAATCTTCCACGTATTTTTGTCCTTTTTTATCCATGGGGGTAAAAGGATCAATATTGCGGCTTTCCTGGAAACGCGTATAGGCGTCCTTGATTTTTTCCATAAACTGTTCTCCACTCATGCCCATAACACGCAATTTGGGAGACAATTCTTCATAAAGATCTTCAAAAAAATAAATCTGATCTACCGAAAACACCTTAAAAAATACATTGAGATAAGCCTCGCTAATGGGCCTTCCTCCAGCAATTTTCAGTGGCCTTGAATCCATGGAAGGGCCAGTTTTTTTATCTGCCATCGTTTCTAACTAAAAGCCGCCGCCTGCCTGTCAACTTAAATCCCCTGTATTTCTATGCTGCGGTTTCCGGCCTGCAATACACCACTGATCCATGCATCCGGAAATACAGTCTGGACAAAAGGCAAAGCCGTCTCTTCGGCTACCAGTATCATTCCATGCCCCATATTAAACGTGTGAAACAGATCTTCTAAATCCGTGAATTCGCGCAGCAGACTGTACACGGAATTTTCTGGAACGCGAACGTCCGTAAAAACAGCCTTCAGGTTTTCCGGTATAACGCGCGGCAGATTTTCATAAATCCCCCCCCCAGTAATATGAGCGGCGCCAAAAATATTTTCGTTGTCAAACAGTTTTTCAATTCCACGGTATATGCGCGTGGGAGCAAGCAACGCATCCATGAAATCCGAATCTGCCGTTAAAGCCGCAAAGCGGCCGGAATCTTGTTCTTCCAGCAGCGATAGAATGCGGCGGACGAGAGAAAAACCATTGCTGTGAAGACCAGACGAAGGGATCGAAATGAGAACATGCTCTGCTTTCATTTCAGTCAATCGGGGCCACGCTTTTCCTCTGGCTCTAAAACCCGTTGCAAATCCTGCCAGGTCAAAATCGTCATCTTTCATTACCCCGGGATGCTCTGCAGTTTCCCCACCCATGAGAGCCATGGGAACAGAACCGCAAGCCTGGGCAATCGAGGTTACAACAGGATTGTACCAGGATTCATCCAGTTTTCCGCAAGCCACGTAATCGAGAAAAAAGGCGGGAACCGCACCAGCGCAGTACAGATCGTTCACGCACATGGCAACCAGATCATAACCCACTCCAGGCAGGCGGTTATATTTTTTCTGGAGTTGAATTTTAGTGCCAACCCCATCCGTGGTAGATACAACATCGTACGATAATTGATCGTGCTGAAAAGCACCAGCAAAGCCGCCAATGCCCTCTGCCAATTTTCCTACCCCCGGAACGGTTGCGGTTTTGTGAATCTCATCTTTAAGAGAACCTATGAGAGAGGCCGCTTTTTTTGTATCTACACCGGCGCTGCGATAATCGACAGAAGCCATCAGGATACTTTTCCCCGATACATTACATCCACTCCGTCGTCCCGAAGCTTGCGATAAAATGCGCGTGCGTCTTCTACGGTTTCAAAGTCACCAATCCAGACAAAATGCCAGTCTTCGCGCGAAGCAATAAATGCGCGCTGGTTGTAACGGGCCTGCATATCACGGCGGTACTTTTCCGCATTACTTCTCTTTTTAAAGGCGCCAATCTGAACCGTATAACCTTCGGGAGATAAACCATCTGCGTAAACATATTCGCTGCTCGCCTTCTGGATTCCTTCGCTTTCAAGAATTTCCTCTTCGTCAGCAAACAGAGACTCTTCGTCTAACGGCTCTTCCGTTTTTACGGGTTCTGTCTGCACCGGAACCGTGGCTTCTGATTTTTTCATGAACTCATCTTTGCCGGCTTCTACCAGTTCAATCTGAACCTTGACAACACCCTGCTCGGCAAAGCCGAGATCACGCGCAGTTGCAAATGAAACGTCAATCACACGGCCATCTACAAAGGGACCGCGATCGTTAATGCGCACCAGTTGCTTTTTATTGTTCTCGAGATTCTTAACGAGAACAATAGAACCCATCGGGTACTTGCGATGCGCTGCCGTATAGTCGTACATGTCAAAGACTTCCCCGCTGGCCGTAGGCTTTCCGTGGAGCTCGCGACCATACCAGGAAGCATAGCCAATGGAAACGTCATTCACGTCGGCAAATTCACTCTTTTTTTCCTGAACGGGCGTATCAGCTTTCGTCTCAACGGCTCTGTCCGCAACAGCGGTTTGCTGTGCCGACTCTTCCGCAAAAAAATCAGTTTCTGCGGGAGCAGAAGGAAGAGCTGACTCCTGTTTTTTCTGGGGTGCAGTGCAAGAAGCCAGAAGAATGGCGGATATCAATAATAGAATTCTCGTTTTCATGCTCTGTTCATCGGCATTTATGCAATACGCATGAGCTTTTTCCATAGGGAAATTAATGCAATGCTCGTGAAGGCGTTGAGCACTACCCCTTAATCAACTACGTGCACTTCATCTCGATACGCTTGCCAAAGGCAAGCTACTCGATGTAAACTCAGTCAGGGCAAGTCAAGCAGGGGAGCGGTTCGATATTTTTCCG
>DYKF01000024.1:14203-20904 GCA_020722745.1 Caldithrix sp. | reverse complement strand
TAAGCTCTGAACGCGAAGCGAGCCGAAGGCAAAACTTTTTCAGAGCTTACTTAGAATAATATCCCGGCCACAAAACCAGAGCCGCCGTGCGGCCGTGGCTCTTAATTCCCTATGACATCGCGCACAGTGGGAATTCTATCGCCCTGTTCTATTCTCTCTTCTTGTTTCTCTGCTTTTTCTTCGGGCTCTGTCTCTTCCTTATCCGGTTTTTTGGTATCAACCTTATCTGTCGTTTTTTCGGGCTCGCTCTCGGGCGCCTGCGGGGCCATTTGGCTCAAAAAGAAATCTGCTGAAATCTGAACTTCCCATGCATTCGCGGAAGGGTTTGCGAGATACGCTCCATGCACGGCAAACGGTGAGGTCATAGACTGGTAAGAAAATCCCGCATTGTACGCAATTTCTGTGCTTCCCAATCCGGTATCACGCTCAAGCGACTGGAAAGCTGCACCGGAATCGGGCTCTGTTTTGCTGCTTATGCCGGTATCGTAGAGCACAAAATTATTTTCGATTCCGCCGATAAGCGTGAGTTCTTTGTTTCCCGCTACCGGAAACTGAAACATGACGGGCATGTTCAGGGAAAAGATCTGTTGCGAAATTAGCATGGTGCCATAGTTTTCTAAGGCGGCAAGTGCATTTCCATATTCGTCCTGGAGCCCGGGAGCCACGAAAAATTTTATATGTTCATTTTGTATACCATGACGGTAAAATCCAGTTATCTGGTAGTTTTGCCCAATGACCGCAGCACTTGTATCGGAGCCTGTGTTTTTCTCGTCCCAGCCCGTTATTTCTGCCTGGGCAGAAAGATCCCAGCCGAAGGCTCCTCCCGCAAACAGCGTGAACCAGCCAAAGGATTCTATTTCCAGACCATAGCCGCTGCCGAGCTGCGAGTATGTCTCCTGGACCGTGCCCGTACCGGCATTGTCGTCTTTAATGGAGTCTTCTATGGTCGTGTAGGCCAGCGCGAAATTCCATACGTTATTTTGAGCTTTGTCGGATCCGCCCGCGTGCAGCCCCGCTTTCATGGTTCGGTTGAGTTGGTCGTATTTTGCGGCTGCGTTGTACGTATAGCTTTGGTCTTGTGCCTGGGCTGCCAGGGTTTCGTAATCCGTTACGCCCGATGCATGTCTTATCGATATTTCGCTGGAATCTACGGTAAAGAAGGCTGCAAGTCCCATTCCTGCAAGGCTTGTTCCGATTTGTGCTGCCGCTGCGTAGTCGTCGTTTTTGCCTGAGACTGTTTGCCCGGCGGCATTTTCGTTTTGCCTGTATGCGGAATCGTTGCGAAAGGAAAGCCCGTAGTAGAGCATGGAAATTTTTCCAGCCGTTGAAAATGCGGCGCCTTGTACTGGGTTGCTGGCATCTACCGAGTAGTGCACAGAGACGACATCGCGCGAGGCAAGCGAATAAAAAGAGGGCAGCGTTATGGTATCCCATGTGTCTGTGAGGAAATTGCGCTGCGCTCCAATGTTGTTAGCTGGACTTTTTTCGATAACGGTGATTTCTGCTGCGAGCGGGCTCAGGATAGAAAATAAAATTGCGGTAATTATATTTGTCTTCATAGTTTATTCAGTGCCTTCATTGTTTTTTCGTCATCTGGTTTAATTTCGAGTACCCGCTCAAGACATTTGCGGGCAAGAACTTTTTCTCCCGTTTTGGCATAGACTCTTCCAAGCAGTTGCCACTGCGCATCTGCCGGCAGAGTAGACGCTTTTATGGCTCTAAGCTCCTGGATAATGCGCCCGTATTCCGGCATGGCAATAATAGAGTTTATGTCTTCCGGAGAAAGACTGTTTTCGCCTTCTTCCATGGCCAGCAGTTCTTTTTCCGTGATGGGGATCGCTCGGGAGAGAATTTCCCGTGTGAGCAGGCGCAGATCTTTCTGGAGATCCGGGCTAAAACGCAGCAGGCCACCCTGCAATATGTCCCGCATGTGAGATTCTGTCTGGCGTGTAATAATATTACTGCTTACGCTGTAGAGATAGAAAAGTCCAGCCCCCGCAAGGATTACAATTAAACCGCCTGTCAGGAGCATCATTTTGAGGGCAAATGGAAATCGGGCAGAGAGCGGTTTCATACGATGAACCCATAGCGGTGAAAATGATGATACCATCAAGCCAAAAACTTCTTCCCCGTTTATGGGCTTGTTTTGAGGTTGCCACATGTTTGGAAAAAAGAAAGAAAATATACAGGAAATTGTAACAGAAATACTGTTAGGAGCAGAAATTCCAGGATTGGGAAAATCTGCGGAAGCAGCCGGAGCCGTTCTCGAGGTTTCCGAGGAAGCAGGAATTTTCACGTTTCTCGTGAAGAATCTTCCTGACCGCAAAAGCCAGATAGAACTGGACGCAGCGGCGCGGACTCGTCTTTCTGAGCGAGGAGTTGACCAGAGCAAAATTAAGATCAAGTTCGATGCGCCTCCTGCCCCCAAAGTGGAAACCACCGTTATTACGCCATCGGCACCTCCATCGAACACCATTCCCGGTGTGAAGCGAGTATTTGCGGTGGGCTCTGGAAAGGGCGGCGTAGGGAAATCTACCGTCACAGTGAATCTTGCGGCATCCCTTGTGAAAGCGGGCTACAAGGTGGGCATACTCGACGCAGATATTTACGGGCCATCCATCGGAAAAATGATGGGGCTGAATGGCAGACAGCCCGTAGAAGTGCGCGGTGACAGAATTATACCTCTCCAAAATCATGGCATTACGGTTATGAGCTTTGCCTTCCTTATAGAAGAAGACGCTCCGGTGATCTGGAGAGCTTCCATGCTCAACAAAGCCATGAACCAGCTTTTGCACGACGTAGAATGGGGAGAGCTCGATTATATGATTATTGACCTGCCGCCGGGAACGGGAGATACGCAGCTTAATCTTTCGCAAATGGTAAAGACAGATGGCGCCATAGTAGTGACGACTCCGCAGAACGTGGCACTCCTCGATGCCACCCGCGCCGTTCACATGTTCGAAAAGGTAAATATTCCCGTGGTGGGCGTAATTGAAAACATGAGCGAGTTTATTTGTCCGCATTGCGGCAAGCCTTCTTATATATTCTCGCACGGAGGTGGAGAGACTCTCGCCGAGGCATCGGAATCGGCCCTGCTTGGGCGCGTTCCTCTCACCATGCGGCTCATGGAGTCGGGCGAAAAAGGGGAGCCTCTGGTTTTGTCTGCCGATACAGAAGATCCCCAGGTTGCTCCCGTTCAGTCTGCCTATGCGCATATTCTGCAGAATTTTCTTTCTGTGATTGCGCATATTGACTGATAGCTTTCGTCTACAGGCGCAGGTTGCTGCAAAACGGCAACCTGCCACATGATATGAGAACAATTCGCTCAAGGTACGCTCTCAATCAATAGAACAGTAGCTCGTTTGGCGGTATGCTCGCCGCCGTCTAAGCCCTGCCCGGGTAGGGCTTTCCACTGCACCTTTCAACAATTGGATAGCATTCCTGTCCTCAGAGGGGCTGTTCTGCCGCACAGCCCCCAAGCCTGAAAAGTTAATTTTTTGGGATTGTCCGGATGGTTATCCGCTATGGGTCACCCCTGAAAGGTCGCGGGCATTCTTTTCTAACGTTCTGGTGCTCAGGTCTCAGAAAAAGAATCAAAAAAATTTGTCGATTCAGCGTCTCTTTTTTTACCATAGCAGTATGGTGGCTTGAGTGCTACCAATTCATTAAAATGAATGCTATGGAGGAGTTATGTGGAATAGAGTAACCAGTGAACTGCTCAGGGATATGGGGCGCATCCAGCAAGAGGTGAACCGTACCCTGCGCGATCAATCTTATGACGGCGAATTCCCGCCCGTCAATGTGTATGCAAATTCAGACAGGGCCGTGCTCGTATCCGAAGTTCCAGGCATGGAGCCGGCATCGCTCGATGTTACGGTGAGCGGAGAAACCATTACGATTGCGGGAGTTGTGAGCGCCCTGCAGGCTGCCGAGGGAGAGAATATCCATCGCGCTGAACGCTTTGCGGGAAAATATTCTCGGACCATTCGCTTGCCGTATCCCGTGAATCCAGAGCAGGTTGTCGCAATGCTCAAAAATGGGGTGCTGCGCATTGAACTGCCCCGTGTAGAGCATGACAAGCCCCGCAAAATTGAAATAAAATCAGCTTGAAGGAGGATGCCATGTCTGCTAAAATTATAAGGGAAGAATCACAGAACCAAGTTGTCGAACCAGTTCGCAACGACACCGTTTTTGCTCCCCGCGTGAATATTCGCGAAACGGAAGGACAGATTGTTATTGAAGCGGATATGCCGGGGGTCAGTGAATCTGGGATTGATATTTCTCTCGAAAAGAGAATACTCACCATTGAAGGGCTGCCCGAAAAGATAGAGACAGAAGGTTATGGTAGAATTTATTCTGAATTCAGATACGGAATTTTTCGCCGCAGTTTTTCTATCCAGGCCGATGTCGATAACGACAATATTTCAGCTTCAGTAAAAAATGGAGTTCTCACCATTGTATTGCCCAAAATAGTTCCAGCGAAAAAGAAAATTGTCGTTTCTGCCGGTTAACCGGTTAAGCCGGCTGTTGTTTTTAGCAGCCGGCTACTCTCCCCGGCCTTTCTCCGTGGATCTGGATTTCAATGGCGGAGCAGATGCCTCCGCAATATCTCCGTCTTGGCCAAGATAAATCGCCGTGCGCAAATTGGTACCGCGCAATGGACTTCTATAGAGCCTGTTTTTGCCAAGGTTAATTTCCACTTTGGGGTACAGTTGTTCCAGCACGTACACAAAGGATCCAGACAATGGAGGAAAAGAAGCCCGCGCTGTGTCAAATTGATCCTGCAGGTTTTCTATCTTCGAAGAGTAGCGCTCTGCCGCTTCGTTTAGCTTAATTAAGTTTTCGAAATCTTTCTCTTCTGCTGTTTTCTTGATTTGTTTGTCTTTGAGATGAGCAATTGCCATTTCGATTTTTTTTCTTGTTTCCTGCAGGGCAGAAATTTCTTCGCGGATGGCATGCAGGGACTCAAGAACTTCTGGAGGAGTGCCAACGGTCAGTCTGGTTGGTGTTTCTACTTTAGCTCCAATTTTTTTACAGGTTATACTCTCGCCGGCAATGGTTTCTCCACCAATCAGTTCTCCTCTTCCCCCCGTTATTTCAATGCTTTTGCCGGCAATAAGCTGGGAGTGCATGGCTGCTTCTGCTATGATGATATTGTTGCGTGCTTTGGCTCTTCCCTGTTCAATAAAGCGGGCATAAATATTGCCGCCAGATTCTATGGAGCCTTCGCCACGTCCCATGAATCCACCGGCCAGAATTATGTCTCCATCTGCTTTCAGGGAAATATTGCCAACACTCTTCTTTAGTATTATGGATCCTTTGGTTGCCAGGCTGAATCCGTCGGCCACGCGATTTTCTACGATCACCGAGCCCGGAAAATCAATGTTCCCGGTTGAGTAATCAACTTGGTCTAACAGGATTACTTCCTCTACGCGAATCTCTCCGTAATGCTCGGCAATGGGCCTTCCTTCTATGCTCGCGACGAGAAACTCTCCTTCCACGTGCGTGTTTGGTCCCTGCGTAAAAGCAGCCGGCGTGCCTGCCATGGCTGGAATTGTTTTTCCGTCCACTGTAAAACCATCAAAGCCCGTTCCCGGAGGCACAATTCTGGCAAGAGGTTCTCCCGCTGCTACATGCGTAATGAGACCAATTTCGCGGTGATCCACCTGTCCAGCCTCGTTTTTTTTGGGGGTTGGTTTGTGAGAAGTATTGAATAAAATCTGGACAAATCCGTTTTCGCCATGAACGGGCGTGCGACCTCGAGCGACGACAATATGCCGGAGATATTCGGGCTTATGAGCAATGGAATCGATAACGTCTTCTAAATAACCCATTGTAATCCCCGACTCGCGAAGGCCATGGACGAGATCCGCTTTCGATAGTGGGCGCCCCCCCTGCGGAGGATGCAGATATAGAGAGGCAGACATGGAGTCTTCCGCAAGGAAAACTTCTGCCCTGGCATCTAAGGCCTCGGAACCAGGATAATCTCCGATAAAATACTTTTCGCCACTGGCGTCGCGAACCGCTCGGTCTACTGCAATCCAGTCTACATTTTTTAACGACAGCAGAAATAGGCGCGAGCGAACTTCTTCGAGCGATGTTTTTTTTCCAGCCAGAGGTTTGTCTATAACCAGCATGGCTTTACCGTTTTCGTTCAGCACAGAAAAGCCAGGCGTTGATTCGTTTTCAAGTTCTTTGAGGAGGTCGTCGGTAAAATCCGGCATGCGGGAAAGGGAGCATTCCAAACGAGCCTGTCAAGTTTTTTGCGGAGTGCGTTCTTACGCGCATTGCTGCAGAATTTTTCCCGAGATCGCGGAAAGGTCGACGCTCGGCACCCGCCGCTTTAATGTGTATTATCTCGCCAAGCGTTTTTTATGAGACATAATGCGGTGATTTTAAATATCTACTAAGCGTTTTTTATGAGACATAATGCGGTGATTTTAAATATCTACTAAGCGTTTTTTATGAGACATAATGCGGTGATTTTAAATATCTACTAAGCGTTTTTTATGAGACATAATGCGGTGATTTTAAATATCTACTAAGCGTTTTTTATGAGACATAATGCGGTGATTTTAAATATCTACTAAGCGTTTTTTATGAGACATAATGCGGTGATTTTAAATATCTACCAAGCCTTTGTTATGAGACATAACGTTGGTATTTTTAATATCTACCAAGCCTTTGTTATGAGACATAAT
>DYKF01000024.1:0-14103 GCA_020722745.1 Caldithrix sp. | reverse complement strand
GAGACATAACGTTGGTATTTTTAATATCTACCAAGCCTTTGTTATGAGACATAATTCGCCCATCTATCTGAAATTAGGTTTGTATGTGCACCTACGAAGCAAATGGAAGAAAAACTTCTTTCGACCTTACTTAAAAATAAACTTACTTGACAAAATATACCGCTCCTGTACTGTCTGGTATCCTGTACCTTGCCTATGATGCTTCCATGAATGGTGACTGGATTGCCCGCTATGCAATCCAGCTTGCAACACAAACAGAAGATAGAACATTACAGGTGATCCACATTCTCGATAGAGAGAGTGCAGATGCCGTCTCCGAAAAAATTGACGAGCTCCATGAACTTGCTGCGGAACATAAAGTGCATATTGTGACCAGAATGGTTCCTCGCAGAAATGGAGAAAAAACGTCTGTCTTCTTAGAAAAGACAATTCCGCATTCGCGAGATTCTATTGTAATCGCGGGTGCCAGATCAAAACACCATAAACAGGGATTTTTGAAAGGGACGGTGTCGGAGAAGTTGCTTTATAGTGGTCTGTTTAATGTTCTCGTTCTTCGCGTTGTGCAGTCGGGGCTGGCTGGTTTGCACGGCGGTCTGGTTCTGTCTGTTTCCGGAAGAGACAAATCTGTGTATCAAAACAACAGTTTTCTTCCCATGCTGCTTCCCCTCGCAGACTCGCTGCATCTTTTGCACATTGTGCGAGCGGGTAATAATTTTGTTTCGCATCGGGCAAGATCAGCTTTGCAGCACAGAGGACTTTCCTATGTGCGCGAAATCCAGGAAGAGTTGGATTCATTTAGAAAAGACGTACATTCATCTTCTTTGTTGTCTGCTAACTGGAAGCACGATCTGCTTGCTTATGCAAACCGCTGGAAAGCCGGCCTTATTCTGTTAGGTGCTACAGAAAGAAAATTTGGCGGTAGTGCAGACATGGAATATTTGTTGAAGTATTCTCCCGTTGATGTAGCCGTGTTCAGGGAAATAGAATGAAACAGATTCAGTCTCTCCCTTATTCCGAAATTTTCAGGTTTCTGCACACGAGAGCAGAGGGGCTTGGCAATTCCGAAACAGAAGAAAGGCTCAGGGAGCTTGGTCCAAATTCCATCGAAATTCCAGAAAAAGGAAAATGGATAAAAAATATCATTAAGCAGTTTACCAATTTTTTTACGATTCTGCTTTTTATTGCGGCAGCCATGTGCTTTATTGCAGAGTCCGTAGAACCAGGCAACAGCATGAATGTTCTCGGCTGGGCTCTTTTTTTTGTCGCTTTTGTAAATGCAGCCTTCAGTTTTCTTCAGGAATACCGGGCAGAAAAAGCTATGGAAGAGCTGAAAAAATTTCTTCCACAGAAAGTGCGCGTGCGCCGCAATTCTGTCGTGCAGGAAATAGACGTTTCCAATGTGGTTACGGGCGACATTCTTATTCTTGCGGAGGGAGACAGGGTTCCTGCGGATGCCCGCGTATTTCTCTCCGAAAGTTTAATTACCAGCAATGCAGCCTTAACAGGGGAATCGAAACCCGTATTCTTATCTGCGAACGCCAGCGCCGCAACTCTTCTCGAAAGTAAAAATATTACTTTTGCCGGTTCTACCATTTTGGGCGGAGCAGGGGAGGCGGCCGTTTTTGCGACGGGTCTCCGAACGGAGTTTGGGAAAATAGCCCATCTATCCCAACATGTTCAAAGGTCCATGTCTCCTCTGGAAATAGAGACAAACAGAATGATCCGCATTCTCACCATTATAGCCGTCAGCATGGGCATTTTCTTTTTTCTGTATGGACTACTTTCGGGTCGCTCGCTCTGGATGAATCTCGTATTTATGCTGGGAATAATTGTCGCAAATGTTCCCGAAGGACTTCTGCCTACTTTTACTCTTTCCCTTGCTATGGGTTCATTGCGGATGGCAAAAAAAAATGTACTCGTGAAAGGGCTCAATGCCATAGAAGCTCTTGGGGCTGTGCATGTTATTGCCACTGATAAAACGGGAACGCTTACGCAGAACCATCTTCGCGTGGTTGCCACAGCTGATTTTAGAGGGGAGACGCTGGATGGTGCGCAAAAAACAGATCTGATGAATCTGGCATTATTGGCTTCAAAGGCAGAAAAAAGCCCGGCGGGTTATTCTGGCGATCCTCTCGATGTTGCCATTGCCGAATTTCGAGACGAAAGCATCGGCAACGCGGTACCTGAAAGCTTTGTTAAACTCCAGTATTTTCCGTTTGATACGGCAAAGCGGCGGGCTGCGTGTGCAGGAAAAACTTCTTCCGGATATATTTTCAGCGTTAAGGGTGCCTGGGAATCGCTGCGCCCTTTAGTGTCTCGTCTTGGCAATAAGTCGGCAGGCGAAGAAGAAAAAAAAGCAGTAGATGCAACAGTGGCCCGACTTGCGTCCCAGGGCCTTCGCGTTATTGCCGTGGCGGCAAGAGAATCTGACGTTGCATTTTCGTCTCAGGAAGAATGGGAGACAAATCTTTCTCTTGCAGGTTTGATTGGAGTAGAAGATCCTCTGCGCGAAGAAGTTCCATCAGCCGTACAAAAATGCCACCGCGCTGGTATAGACGTTCTGCTGATTACGGGAGATCATCCGGACACGGCGCTTGCTATTGCCAAAAAGGCCGGCATTGTGAGCGAAAATATTGCAGAGCCGGTTATTCATGGAAGAGACCTGGAAAAAATGCGGGAAAGTGAGCTGGCAGAAAAAATCAGCAATGGCAGTTGCGTATTTGCGCGCACGACTCCCGAGCAGAAAATGAAAATTGTTTCTGCGCTCAAACAAATGGACAAGGTGGTTGCCATGACGGGTGACGGTGTGAATGATTCTCCCGCACTCAGGGCAGCCGATGTCGGGATAGCCATGGGGAAAAGCGGTACCGACGTAGCGAGGCAGTCTGCCCAGATGATACTTCTCGACGATAATTTTGCCTCCATTGTTGGTGGCATAGAAGAAGGCAGAACCGTATTCGCCAATATTCGCAAATTTACCAATTATGTTCTCGTGAGCAATGGCCCGGAAATAGTGCCCTATATATTGTATATAATCTTTCCTGTTCCTCTTGCTCTCAATATTATCCATATTCTTTCTATTGATCTTGGAACAGATATTTTGCCATCTATGGCGCTTGGTTCCGAAAAGCCAGATCCGGAAATTATGGAGCAGCCACCGCGCAAGCGTGAAAAAAGTGCTCTGCTCACATGGCCTCTGGTGGCGCACAGTTATCTGTTTCTTGGGCTCATTGAGGCAATTTGGTCTCTTTTTTTGTTTTTTCTGGTTCTCTTGCAGGGGGGCTGGCAATACGGGCAAAGTCTTCCGCAGGATTCTCCTGTTTACCAGTCTGCCGTAGGGATTGCTTTAGCCTCTATTTTGCTGATGCAGATTGGCAATGTTGTGGGAAGGCGTTATTTGTCAAAGTCCGGGCTGGATTCTGGTTTATTTAAGAACCGGCTCATGATTGCAGGAATTCTCAGCGAACTTGTTTTTGCCATGGCTATTCTCTATTTTCCTCCCGTTCAAATGGTGATGAATACGGGCCCCGTAAACTTGTCCGTTCTGTTGCTCGCTTTTGCCGGGATTCCGCTCATTTTCGGAATAGACTATATTGTTAAGAAAATAAGATTCATGTGAAATGAGTTGTCTTCCTGTATTCCGTTAGAATCCTTGAACATGCGCATTCGCTTTTGGGGCGTACGGGGATCTTTATCCTCGCCCATTACCCATGATCAGGTTCAGGCCAAAATCCGTAAAGTTTTAGAGCTGGCTTCGCCGGCAGATATTTTGTCGCGAGAAACGGTAGAAAACTTTGTTGAGAATCTGCCATTTTCCCTCAAGGGTACCTACGGAGGGAACACAACTTCTCTGGAAATAGCAACCGGCGAAAATCACGATAAAATCATTCTGATCGATGCCGGAACCGGAATTCGTCCTCTTGGAAATTCTCTGCTTGGCCGGGGGAGAATGAAAGGCAACGACGAATTATCCATCTTCTTTACGCATTCTCACTGGGATCATATCCAGGGTATCATGTTTTTTACGCCCATTTTTATTCCGGGAAATACAATTTCATTTTATTCTTCGCTTCCAGATATAGAAGAACGTCTTCGCTACCAGCAGCCATTCACTCATTTTCCCGTGCCTTTTGACGACACCGTGATGGCGGCCAAAAAAATATTCCACACTTTTGGAGAAGGGGAGAGCGTCCAAGTGTACGACCTGACGGTTACGAGCAAGGCAGTGAGGCACCCGGGGGGTTGCTATGCCTATACCTTTACCAATGCTCAGGGCAAAAAATTTGTCTTTTCTTCTGACACGGAATTTAATCTTGATACCATGGACGATATAGAGCAGTATATTCGCTATTACCAGGACGCCGATGTCCTCGTTCTCGATACACAGTATACGTTTGAAGAGTCTTTGCAAAAAATTGACTGGGGACACAGTTCCGCAGCGATTGCCACCGATATTGCCATAAAATCGAACGTTAAAAAACTGATTTTGTTTCACCATGACCCAACCTATGACGATAACAAAATGGATGCCGTAACTCTGCAGGCTTTAAAGTACAAAGACATGATGGCTCCACAGCATCCTCTGGAAATCCAGACAGCGTACGAGGGATTGCAACTTGAAATATAAAGCAGCTGTATTTTTTATGTTGTTTGGGGTAGCCTTGGGCCAGCAGGTTCCCGGCTGGGAAATGGCTGTTCCTCTGGCTGGAACAGTTCGCGAATATTCGGCAGCAGAAGATCCATACAGAAACTATCGCCATTCCATTGTTACGGCGGGCCCGGGAGAAAGCGATGCCAAAACGGACCGCAGAATTTTACGGTTTTCTTTTGGTGAGGACTTTTCTGAAATAGCCACTATCGAAATTCCCAAAAAGGGAGACGCTGGTTTTCCGGTTTATCCGGGTGTTGCTTCGAGTGCCGGAAATCATCTCATCGTGTACCAGCTTCCTGGTCAAAAGTTTAATCAGTTGAAGTTTATTTATATTCCAGAAAAAGGAAATAAAACAGACGGGGAAATTCCCACAGAGCAGGGAAAAAATGCAATTTTACCGAGCGTGTATGCTTCCGAACCAGGCAGCTTTCTCGTGTTTTACCACCAGTCAATGGGTGATAACCGCTATGCTCTCACGGTTCGCAGTTTTGAGGGGGGAAAATTTACGGGCAGGCCGGTTCTTGTACAAAAAGAAAGCAGTATTGAAAGGGGAGTCTTTTTTCCGGATGTATCGGTTTCCGGAAAAAAAGTGACCGTCGTTTACCAGGGGCGGATGGAGAAAAATCTCAGAGATGAAATTTTTCTTTCTATATCGGATAATGGTGGAGCCAGTTTCCAGAATCCTGTGCAGCTCACGCAAAATGCCTGGAATGACATTGCTCCGAGTTTGTCTGCCGGTACCGGTGAAAAATGGATTGCATACCAGTCTAACGAAGGAAAAATCTGGGGCATTGAAATATTTGATACGGCTACCAGAAAAAGAGAAAGAATATCCGAGACACAGACGAACTCCTATAATCCCGTCATGGCTGTAGCAGCCAACACGGGAAGAATTGTCGTTTGGCAGGACTACGCAAAGGGAGTGAGTAAAATAGTCGCCCGCTTTCTGGATAAAAAGGCAACAAAAAAAGTCTTTAACACATTTGCTGTTTCGCGGGAAGGTGGCCTCAAACCGCGGCTGCTTGGCACAGGAAAGAATATTTATTTGTACTACATACAGGCGGGCACACTGTATCGCCGCAAACTGGACAATACGACGGAACCTCTCTTAATCGCATCGAAGACGCATCCAGAAGGAAAAGTATCCCGTCTTAACTCAGCTGTTTTTGAGTGGAATCTGCCAAAAGATTTGTCGGGAATAGATGGTTTTGCGTATTTAATTGATGAGAGAAGAGACACCGTTCCACCCATGTTTAATCTTCCTGCGGACAAAACGAGTATTCAGATTGGAAATATTTCAGGGGGACGATACTATTTTCATTTGCTATATAGAGATTCTGCCGGTAACGAATCGCCGGTATCCCATTATTCCTTTATAGTAGATAACGCAGCTCCGACTCCACCGTCCATTGCCTCCCAGACGCACCAGGAAAATATTCCCGGTACAGGGGATCTCGTTTCTTTTCGGTTAGATTCTACGGACGACTCGGGAGTATCTTCTTACTTATACTCGCTCAGCCAGAATCCCGATGTTAAGGCCACAGAAGAAATTTCGGAAAACGTGATACAATTGCGGGACATTGCTCCGGGCCGCTATTTCTTTAAGGCGCAGGCGAAAGATACGGCGGGAAATCTTTCTGAACCATCTGTCTTTGAGCTCCTCATAGGAGGCGTGCGAAACGAGGAAATATCTTTGCATAGTTCCCTTCGCAATGAAATGCTGCCCGGTGAGGATATACGCTTCCAGGCTTGGCCAAAAACGCGCACGCCAAAGCATGCGAGAATTACGCTCGCCAGTGAACCCTTAAAGAACCTCGATAAGGCCGATGTAGTTCCATTTGTAAAAGAAAAAGAGTTGTATGCTTTTGTATTCAAAGCACCGGAACAGGAGGGCATGTGGGTTGCATCGGTAGAGGTTGAGACAACCGATGGATACAAGCTTCCCGTGAGGCATTACTATTTTCGCGTAAGGTCTAAAAAACAGGAGACGGAAATAGCCCGGCGCCCTGCGGTAAGTGGAAAGCGGGAACGGCCTGTATACCAGCTGGTTACTGACAATACGATTATTGAAATCAGTGAAGACGGAGGAATCTATTCGCTGAGTTTTCAACAGTCCGGAACGGAAAGAGCCACAGGTTATGCCTGGTCGCTCACAGAAGTTCCCGAAGATCCAGGCAGAGAAATGAACTCTCTTGGTGGACCAGAGTATTTGTACCTTCTTCCCGAGGGGGAGTATTTTATCAATGTTCGCCCCATATTCAGAAACAGGATCGGGAATGTGGTTCGCGAAAAATTAAATTCGATCTATGATAGACAGGGGCATATTGTAGTGCTCGAAAAATATTTCTGGGGTTCTGGATATAAAAATGCCGGAATGGCTGCCATGTTTGCTGGCGGGTTGATATTACTTGGCATTAGCCTGGTGCGCAACAGAAAACGAGTGTTGTTCTATCTATCGCGATTCAGGAGAGTATCATGAAAAAATTTTTTGTCTTTTTCGTTCTCATTTCTGCCGTTAATGCAGCGTATTTCAACAATGCAGAGCTTATTCCGTCCTCTCATTTTACATATTCCAACGGATTTTTCTTTGTTGAAAATGAAAAAAAACTGATCTGGATCCGCGATCCATTGAAGCCGGAACCGCAGGTTGTTTATGAGTTTCCCGATAAAAACACGGCCATAAAGTATTTTCCGATGGCCGAAGGTTACAACATGATTGCCCGCACGGGAAAGAATAAGCGGGAAATGCTACTGATAGTCTTAGACCCAACGGGTCGGCTATTTCTTCGAAAAAACATCAGTGCAGATTATGATATTCTCGATTTTGATTTGCGCTTTGACAAAGGGATGAAGCTGGTTGGTTTGCTGTATGGTAAAAAGGATAAGGACTACAGTCTGTTTTTATTGACTGGATCGAGAGAAGAAGAAATTGTTAAATCAGAAAAGCCTGTCTCTGCCTATTTTCTCCACTGGCAAAAAAAACTCGTTCATTTTGTAACCACTGGGGATAACGGGACGGAATGGATAGTCTGGAAAAAGGGCAAGTACGAGAGCAGCAGGCACAATAGAATTTTGCGCGGAACGCAGTTTTTCAGTTGGAAGGGCGACGTGTTTTTAGCAGGAGTCGAGGGCAACGGAACCCTCGTGTCTTTGTTGAATACGGGTAACCGTGAGTTAAAAGTAGAAAGACTCGGAATCAATCCTTATTATTCTCATGCACGGGAAATTTTCCCAAAGGCGAATGGTGAAAATCTTACGCTGTATATTACAGCAGTCGGCGTAGACAAAATATACCGCATTACATTTTCTAATTTTAAAAAGGGGTATACAGAAGGACCTGTAGAAGAAAGAAGCTTTTTTACGGGCGTTCAAAAAATGATTCCGCTGTATGTGAACGGACAAAGCCATATTCTTTTTGAAACGAGAAACCGCCAGGTGTACGTGGAGCCGTTTGTTCCGGATTTATTAAGCCTTACTTCCGTAAACTGGAACGTGACGCGCGGAGATAAGCCAATGCTGGATATATTCTGGGATGCACCCGGAAAGGATATTGCAGTAGCCTATCTGCTCGACCACAAAACAGAGGGAAAACCACTTGAAGAATACCGTATTAGCGAAGAAAAAAGAATTCATATGGCAAATCTTGAAGATGGACATTATACCCTGCATTTGAAGCTTAAGGATAATGCTACTGGTAAAATATCGCCACTGTACCATGTTCCCGTTTTTTGGAAATACAAGCCTCCACAGCCATCTGTGTTACTTCTCCATACCGTTGCCGAGAGGATGATAGCGGAAGGCGGTTTGAGTTTTGAAATTTTGAATTACGAAGAATCTGATTACTTGTACGAAATTAACCAGATCCCGGAATACAATGTGCCGGGCAGGCCACTCCAGAGAACAGGGGCAGAGGCTACCGTGGTGGATGGCTTAAAACCTGGGCGCTATTACCTGCACCTTCGCAGCCGCGACAGGCATTCGGGTGTGGACAGCGATGTTCTGCATTATTTATTCTTTGTGTATCCCTACAATCCCGAGGCAGATCCTCTCTTCTCGGATATCCAGAAAAGCCAGGGTGAAAAACAGTTTATTCTGAATAAAATTAAACAGTCAAAGACAAAAGAGGAAAGAAAGGAATGGCTCGAGAAGCTAAAGAAACTCAAACAGGCAGAGACAAATCTATAGAAGACCATTTTATTCGTCTGTTTCAAAGAAATAATTTTGAAAAATCAAGACGTTTTTTAAGCGGGTCCTGGTCTACAGAAAATCTAAAGAACTTTTTGCAGCAGCGTGGAAATCCTCAATCTCGATTTAGATCTATCCACATTGCAGGTACGGCGGGTAAGGGGTCATTGGCAGAATGCCTGTACCGATTTTTACTGGCCGATAATTACAGGGCAGGAAAATATATTTCTCCGCATTACAATTCCCTCTTCGAAAGAATTCAGTTGAATAACGCCATGGTGATGCCAGCAGAGTTTTCCCGCACTGTCGAAGAAATTGAGACAATACAAGAATTTCAAGAACTGAGTTTTTTTGATGCCATAACCGCCATTGCTTTTGAAATCTTTGCGGCAAATGCAATAGAAATAGCTGTCGTAGAAACCGGCCTGGGCGGCAGGCTTGATTCCACGAACACGATACCTGCAGAGACAGCCTTGTTTGTACCCATCCACTACGATCACGAAAGCATACTCGGAAATTCCCTGCGCGAGATCGCTGCGGAGAAAGCTGGAATTTTGAAAGGGGGGCAAAGAGTGTACAGTTTTCCGCAGGCAGCCGAAGTGCGGGAAGTGTTAGACGAGCGGGCCGCGTCGCTCGGAATTTCGATAGAATATTTGGAACCGACGGGAGACAATTATAAAGATCGCAACTGCTCGTTTGCGAAAGCCGTGTACTCAATAGAATTTTCGAATGCAGGCGATTGTTCTTTATGCAGCCTTCCCGGGCGACTCGAATGGATATCCAAGAGCCCCCCCATTTTGTATGACTCGGCTCACAACCAGATTTCCATGATGGCACTCGCCGAGGCACTGCGCGCGGAAAAACGAATTTGTCTGCATGTAAACTGCATGCGCGAGAGAAATCTGGCGTCGTTGCTCCAAGCCTTCCAGTCGGTTTATAAGGGAGAACTGCAAACCTATTTGTTTCCCTTGCAGGATGATTTATTCTATAAGGCGGGAGAAGCAGGGCTGCAGCCGGGTAATTTCAGTAAAGAGTGCCTTAACGTGGTAACTGGCTCGCTGAGGCTGCGCTCCATGTTCCCTGAAAAAGACTTGACAAACTAAAAAATAGTGTTAGACTACCTCAATGCTCAAAATGAAAAAAGCTAAGAACATGAGTTTTGGCAGCAGCCAGGATAATGAATTCGGATTGCAGTTAAAAATAGATTTTGACGAAGATACAAAAACTGCATACGGAGAAATTACTCTGCCGCTCCATTTTCGCGGCCATGAAGAAGAGTATGTCCATCCCGGCATAATCGCGCTGATGTTAGATGAAGTAATGATGAAAATCAACCAAGCGATGAATCTCGAAGTTCAGACAGGAGAGCTCACGGTTCGCTATTTACAGCAGGCCAAGACGCAGGAGCCATTATATCTGCGCGGCCATTTTGTAAAAAAGAACAGAAGGATCATCGAAAACAGGGCCGAAGTAGAAGATGATATTGGCAAGATTGTTGCCCGTGCTAAAGGCAAGTATATCGAAATGGAACCCCAGACCGAAGGGTGATTTCTTAAAGCCGGAGTGGTGAAACTGGTAGACGCGCCGGACTCAAAATCCGGTGGGGGCAACTCCGTGTCGGTTCGATTCCGACCTCCGGCAATTTCCCACAAGTGTGTGGGAGGACTTTTTTCGCTTCAATGGAAGTGGCAGCAGCTGTTGGCTGCCGTTCTATTATTTTCTTTCGTCAGTTGGTTTTTTTCGCTAAGAGGTGGGGCGTTCTTCCCCTGCGGGTATTACGAGACCAAAGAGAACAGAATGTGTACGCATGAACAATGCTTAACAGAGCTGTAGCCGCTGTGGCAGTTAAGGAACTCGTGCTATTTCATCTCGATACAAATCCGTCTGTGACGGATTCACTCAATGTAAACTATCTACTGCGTCCACTTTGTGACGATACGCCCACTGCGTGTGCTACAACTTTGTCCGCTTTGTGACGGTGTAAACTAGGTACACCATTGCTTCGCAATGGCACCTGCGGGGACTGGATTATGTCACATGTTCGCGGTGTTCGAACTTGGTAGCTAACAAACTTCCGAATTATGTCACATAAGAGGCTTCTGAAAAGATGTGAGATAATGCAAATTTAAAGCGCAAAAGTACTTGTAACCTTTGATGAAACGGCGGGAGTCTCACCCGCACTTGTGCTGGGCCTTAAAAAACCAGGCGAGAACCAATCAGCATGCCCCAGAAGGCATCCGAACCATACGGTGAGTCTGCGACTATTCCAGGCGTTGAATAGAATTCACCCGGTAAAAAGATTCCGCCTTTTACGTACAGCGTCCAGTATTTGTTGTGGAAATAGTCGAGGCCGACGTTAAATTCGTGGCCCAGAAATTTTCCGAGGCGCTCCTGTGCGCGCAGTGTTGCGGATGTAATTGTGTCCGTTGTGCCTTCAGAATCTGCTTTAGACCACATTTCGCTCTGGGATGTGTCTGCCATGGCATAGTGATCCAGGCTCAGCAGCACTTTATCCCATGCCAGCATTCCAAGTCGCGTATGGAAAAAAGCCGATCCCGCTTTGCGGTCGTAGTCGTGGGGATAGTCGTCAATGCCATCGTCGTCTGTGTATCCCGTCGGGTGCGATCCATAAAAGCGGTTATAGAGGATGCCACCCATTTGATTGCCTTTAAAAGAGACGAAACCATGTGACACGAGTTGTCCGTCTTCATCGTATGTTGCTCCAGTAGCGTAAAAGCCATCGAGATCGAGCTGGAAGGTAAGTGGCAGCTGCGACAGTGGCAGAGACGATGCGATTCCAGCGTGAAATGCGAATCCATTGGTATTGGCATCGATTACTTCTCCAGCGGCATTGGGCAGCCTTCTGTCTATGCCCGCAGACAGGGCTGTATCGACAAACGGTTCTAAAACGAGATTTTTGAGAGCCCCAGAAAGCGGGATGATATGAGCCGAGTTCACGCGCAAGCCGCTCATCGTTGAGAAATCATTGTCGGAGAAATTGCCTGTAGCCCCGTTGTTAGATCGGTCGGCTCCGCCCTGGTTGACGGCTCCATAGCGCACCAGGAAGAAATAGCCTCTTGCCTGCACGTAGT
Organism: Caldithrix sp.; assembly: GCA_020722745.1. Classification (GTDB taxonomy): domain Bacteria; phylum Spirochaetota; class Leptospiria; order Turneriellales; family Turneriellaceae; genus DYKF01. The sequence goes on along the minus strand of DYKF01000024.1, from coordinate 2,175 downwards.
TTTCTCCGAGGTTTTTGGATTTCCAATCGAGAATATCGCGCGATTCATAGACGAGCCCGTGGCGCAGCACGGCTGCATCGCCGTTAAAGTTTTCTACTCTTTCAGAGTCATGTGAAAAATAGCCCACATAATTGATATGGTCGGTTGAGTCGCCCGCCATCTGGAAAACATCGAGAAGCAGCAGGTGAAAGGTACCCACTGTGGAGTCTCCTATCTGCATGGTCACCGCATCGAGATAATCTCGGAGCATGTAGTCAGTGTCTGTTCCACCAATGGAAAAAAATTGTCTTCCGATGCGCGTGGAAATATCGAGGCGGTTATTTTTCCAGAGAATGGCTTCCAGGTACAGGCTTCCGAAGGCAAATGGATCGGACCCCACTGGCGTCGAAGAAGAGCTGTTATTGCTGCTTCCACCCGCGAGCTGGTCGTGTCCCCAGAATCCATTTTTGAATATGTCGGTGCGAAAGTAAAGCGTGTCGCCCAGTGGAAAATAAAAGTTAACGAAGAAGCGGGAGAGTGCTACGTTCACCGCGTCGTCTGTGTCGTCTATCGATGCATTGTTGGATTCGTTGAGGGTTCGCAGATCCGCATTATCGAAACTGCCTCCCTCTGCAATGAATCCGATTGAGTATTCCATTTTCTGGAGGATAGAGTCTTTTTCGCTTTTATCTCCGAACACGTTTTCCCGGTCTTCTATCATGGGGGGTGGGAAGGGGAGCTCGTCTGTATCGGTTACCGTTGTCGATACTGCTTTTTCGCTTTTTAGCTGTATGTTAACTTTGGGTGCTTGTTGTGCTGGGATAGTTCCCGCTGTTAGAAGAAAGAGGGTTGCTAAAATCGCGAACCTTTGGATAGACTTCATGGTTCCGTACTTGCACTTGGTTTGTCCGCGTAAAGGAATAATTCGTTTAATGACGGAATGAATTACCAATGGGCGGGCACGGCATCGCGCCATTTCAACACTACATAGCTTCCACCAAAAAGAACTGCACTGAAAAAGAAATCTCCCGCTGCCGTGTATCCCAGAAACGGAATTCCCGCGAGATACGAAGCGGCAAGGCCAGACGCCGTGTGCGGATACATTCCTGAAAAAAGCCACACGCTGAAATTGGTAACAAAGAAGAATACAAACGACGAAGAAATGGCCCCGGCAGTGACGCTAACGATGCTGATTTTGCGACGGACGAGCATGCCAATGCCATAAATAATTCCCAGCGCAAGATACACAGCCGGTAGAGATGAATGCAGACCCAGGATGAGATCGGTCAGCAGCATGGCGAGTAGAGCAGCTGCCAGTCCCTGCCATGGTTTATCCCAGGCAGCTGCGCTGAAGAGAACCAGCGATGCAACGGCTGTAAAATTGGGGGGATGAGGAAGAAGCCGCGACAAGGCAGCTGCCGCTGTAAAAGACCAGAAAACTCCGTTGCGAAAATTCATGATTTAGTATGATAAACTGAAATGTCTGGTAAAGAAAAAAACTCTGTAAAACTTAAAAATCAAAGAGATATACCGGCGAATCAGGGGTAAGGGGGTGCACTTCGTGCGGATTTTGCTTGCAGACACTGCGGGTCGCGTATTGTTACAAGGGCCTGCCGTTCTATTGCTCTTTGTCTCTTCCCTGTAAATTATTGCTACAATGAGAGGGGAAATTTCCTTAACAGGCAATCTCTAAAATTTAATTTTTAGCTTTTTTAGCGCTAAATATGAAAAAGATAAATTTAGCATTTTTCGATATTTCAAAAAACTATAGGCTCCTTTAAGCAAGCTCCTGAAAATCTCTCTGGCGATTTTTTGCCTGCGGATTGCTGCGTATTTACCTTATGGATAAAAAATTTATTAGGCCCTCCTTAAAGGCCAACTCAGCAAACCACGGCTTATATACCCTAACGGGTAATAACTACTGTGGCAAATTTCTCGATTCGCTGCGGCTGCTTCTTGCGGGCAATCCTGATTTAGCATAGCGTAACTTGCGATGCAGTGTCCATTATGCAGGGCCGTTTGCATCGGCGGCTCGCCTTGGCTTTCCCAAAGTTCACGGCATTCTTTTTGTCGGCCCCGTCGCTGCGGCTATTCCACCCGAGTTATCGAAAGCTCAGCCCGCTAACCGGCATCAACTTCGGCGGCCACCTCGCAGCGGCTATTCCACCCGAGTTATCGAAAGCTCAGCCCGCTAAC
>DYKF01000250.1 GCA_020722745.1 Caldithrix sp. | reverse complement strand
CACGGAGGGACTTTTTGCCTGCGGCTCGTTGCACGTTCAGAGGTTACTTAACAGTATCCAATCCGTGTCTGTTTAGGTGTACTAAGCCCTGACTATATCCAAAAGCGTTACGAGAGACTTTCTGTCATTAAGAATATTTTACATACTTTGCCAGCGTTTTGCAATTTGAATGCGTAGCAAGCCGCAGGCAAAAAGTCCACGGAGGGACTTTTTGCCTGCGGCTCGTTGCACGTTCAGAGGTTACTTAAGTAAAATTGCATGCTCCGAATTCAATTGTATGCAAAGAAAATAATCTGTCTGGTTAACTCTATCCTTCCACAGAGCCAATTCTCTCGGTAATGCGGCGGGCCACCAGAGGCGGAACTTCTGCCTGTTCGCGCAGTATATCGATGAGCTCTTCTGTCTCCAGAGAAGGCAGATCCAGCTTGCGCAGAACGCCCGCTATTCTGGCTTTTCTCTCTTCTCCCACTCCGGGAATTCCATCGAGTATGGAAGAGAGTTCCTTTTTGAGCCGAAGATTGCGATGGTAAGAGACCCCAAAGCGGTGGGCCTCGTCGCGGGCCAATCGAAGAATCAGCATGCCAGGGGAGTTTTTATCGAAGGAAAGGATGCGCCCGTCCTCTGTGTAAATTTCTTCTTCCTGTTTGGCCAGACCAATCATGGGTGTGCTCAATCCTTGTTCTTCGCGCGCGCGCAAAGCAGCGGTGAGCTGCGTAATTCCTCCGTCAATGACAATGAGATCGGGTTGTTTGATTTGTCCCGATGCAATGCGCGCAAAACGGCGAGACAAAACTTCGTGCATCATGGCGGGATCGTTGGCTCCTTCAATTGTCTTTATTCTGTAGCGCCTGTAGCCCTGCTTGTAAGGGAATCCGTCGCGGAGCATGACTCCCGATGCCACCGCCTGCTGGCCATGAAAGTTAGATATATCGTAACACTCTATTGTTTCTGGTATTGATTTAAGATTAATAAATTTCTGAATTTGGCGAAGTCCGGTTTTCTGGTTGCGGAGTTTATCGTTGAGAACGCGTTCACGAAGTGAAAGCTCGGCATTATTCCCGGCCATTTCAACCAGCGCCTGTTTTTCTTCCCAGTCTGATTCACCGGGCAGATACATTTTTGTGCTTATTCCGGAGGAGCGGAATCCCTCTATCCATGTTTTTGCAGAAAGGATATTGTGAGACAAATAAATTGACTCTGGAATATCGCGTACCTGAAAATAATAATCTCTGAAAAAACTTTCCAGAAATGCGGCAGCAGGATTGGTTTCATTATCCCAGATTCCACCCTCTGTCATTGCATAGCTCTGTTTCCCAACGAGCTTGCCTTTACGGATTTTCAGGAGAACAATTTGTCCCATGTGTGGAATCTCTTCCGTTGCAAAGGCATTGAGAACATGTTCTTTGAGAGATAGAGCCCGAGACATTTCCCGCCGGGTGGTAACGTACGCACCAATAATGTCATAGTTCTCTGTTTCATTTGCGTTCTCAACGCGCTGTTCTTCGTGGATCTGCTGAATAGCGTGCAGAGTATCCCGTACACGGGCAGCTTTCTCGTATTCTCTACTCGAAGCAAATTCTTCCATTTGCCTGTGAAGACTTTGCTGAACGGAATCGTCCTTTCCTTCCAGAAAGTCTTTTACCTGGTAAACCATTTTCATGTATTCATCTTCCGAAATTTTTTCCGCACATGGTGCCAGACATTTTCCGATATGAAAATTCAGGCATGGCCTTGCGGGTTTTTTTAGTGGAAGTTTTTGCGGCTTTCTGCGCATTGGGAAAATTTTCTGGACGAGCTCCATGGTGGCCTTTGCTGCCCCTACATCGGAGTATGGTCCAAAGTACAGATTTTCGGGAGAAGTTTTTCTTCGCGTTAATATGAGTCGCGGATATTTTTCTGAGAGCGTAAGGGAAATCCATGGATACGTTTTGTCATCTTTTAAGCGAATGTTATAAGGGGGATTATGTTTTTTGATGAGAGTGTTTTCGAGAATCAGCGCTTCAGTTTCATTGCCTGTGACAACCCAGTCGAATCCCGTTACCAGCTGCATTAAAAATTTAGTTTTGTAGTCGTCGCTGGTGAGGTATTGACGGAGCCTGGATCTCAAGTTTACCGATTTCCCGACGTAAAGAATGCGCTGTTCTCCGGGCGTCTGGATAGAATCTCCCAGCCACAAGTAACAGCCAGGTTGTGAGGGCACCGAGCTCAGCTTTTCCTGAATTTCTTTGAGGTGTGAATTGTATTCCGTCTGTGGCAATCTTTTTCCTTGCTCCAGAGTTATTCTGTCAGTATTAAGTGGTTTCTTTAGCTCGCTTTGCATGTATCGCGTCAAGAATTTTGAGGTTGCAGGGAGCCCTACCCGGGCAGGGTACTCTCGCCGGCAGGAGTTACCGTATCGCCACAGTGGCTACCGATTCTATGCATCATGCCTGGCATTAAAATTTTTCCATATTCTAAAAAAATATAAATACTATAAAAAAATCGCTGTACCGATCACATTATAACAGTAAGATGCAGCAAATAAATCGATTCGAACACCACCATACATCCATAACGATATCCCCCAAGTCCAGAGTACTCATGAAAGAGGCGCTGGAAACCCTGCAAGGCAAAGGAATAGTCTGCTCCGAGTCTGAACTACTGCGCCGCCGGCTATACTCTATGTGCAGTCCTGGCGCGGCAATAAAACTGTAGGCATAGGGTTAGAATTTGTTAGGGCAAAGCAAGCCGCATGGCAAAAGTCCCTCCGTAGACTTCTTTTACCATCGGATTTTTCAGGAATAAGCATGGACGACATCATGATCATTAGTCTGGTAGCAGTGTTCTTCGGGATCGGAATGATTATTGTTCTCAGCAGCGCAAAATTGTGGTATTCTGCACGCGCATCGCTTGAACTGGGCGACGCAAACTAGGCCCTTGCTGAACTCAAACAAATCATATTTTTCGCATAAAGCAGACTATCGCGACGTAGTAGAAAAAATGAAGATTGTGCAGGCCGACAAAGCGGACGACTTAATCAAAGATCTAAAGACTGCGCGCAGAAAGATACAGCTTCCAATCTATATGCAATTTTTATCCGTCGAAACATTGATCTTATTCAGGTATCCTCTGAAAAAGTCCCTCCGTGGACTTTTTGCCTGCGGCTTGCTACGCATTTACCCTGCGGGCACAGGCAGACCGCAAAACCCAGGGGCGAAAACTACGACATCTATTTCGACAAGCTCAATACAGGC
>DYKF01000249.1 GCA_020722745.1 Caldithrix sp. | reverse complement strand
CGCAAAATCTGAAAGGGACTTTACTTTTCAAGCAAAATCCCCTAAAAATCTGTCAGATATCTCTCTGGGTTGCATACATAAACTGCACCAGTAACACGGCTTGACGGCCCATAAACCATTGCCGGACTTGTTAGCATGAAGGCAGCACTCATTCCGTTTACACCCGTATTAGGAGATGTGTCAGGAAATATTGGGAGGCTTGCAGAAGTGGCAGAGCAAACAGAAGCCGATCTTCTGCTTTTCCCGGAGCTTGCTGCGTCTGGCTATCTGTTAGAAAGACTCGTTCGCGATGCGGCTGTTACTCCCCGGGATTCTCTCTGGGATCCGATTCGTGAAATTTCCAGAACAAAGGAAATTGTTATCGGAGCTGCTGTACGAGAGTCTCACTGTTATTATAATGCCTCGCTCGTCTTTTCTGGCGGGGATCTCGTCTTCGTTCACAAAAAAATCTACCTTCCCACGTACGGCATGTTTGACGAAGCAAGGTATTTCTGTTCCGGCGAATCTCTTCCCGTGTACCGAGGCGCACTCGGAAAAACCGCAATTTTGATTTGTGAAGATGCATGGCATCCTGCCTTGGCGTACGCGGTTTATGCAGCGGGAGCCGAACATGTTCTCGTTCCTTCTGCCTCTCCGTCGCGAGGATTTTCGGAAGAGGGTACGGGCGATCTTAGTTCGCGCAAATCCTGGAAAAAACGGCTCGAGGTGTATGCGGAAAGTTTTGCCCAGCAGTACCATTATGTTAACTTGAGTACAGTGGAAGATGGTGTCACGTTTGGGGGTGAATCGTTTACGGTGTTGCCCGGTGGTGGGCTCCGGGAGGAACCCACCGGAGAGTCGTTTATTTACGACATAGTCCCCAAAGATTTTTCGCGGGCGGCACAAAGGGGCGGGCCCTGGCAGGACGAACAGTTTCAGCTAAATTTAAGACTTTTTAATGACGCAGATATTTCGCGTCGAGGGCAAGATACACCGTGAAGGTGCTCGAACAACTGCTGCCGCTGCCCGAGTTCCATACAGAAGAAGCAGCCGAAATACTTACGAATGCATTCCGTAAAGAAATCCAGAAAACGGGACTTGGTCGCGTAGTAGTCGGCGTAAGTGGCGGAATAGATTCTGCCCTTACGCTCATGATTGCGGCAAAAGCTTTGGGACCGCAAAATGTCTTTGCTTTTTACATGCCATATAGAACTAGTTCGCCGGATTCTCTGAAGCATGGTAAAGAGGTGGTAGCCGTTGCAGGTGTCCCTGCGGAAGAGATAAGCATTGCTGACATGGCCGATGCCTATTTTGCAGGACAAAAGGCTATTTCACCTCTGCGAATGGGAAACGTAATGGCACGTTTAAGGATGATAGTATTGTACGATCAGTCTGCCCGCCTGAATGCTCTCGTTGCCGGCACCTCTAATAAAACGGAATCTCTTCTTGGCTATTCTACCCTGTGGGGCGACATGGCCAGTGCCGTAAATCCCATTGGGGATCTCTATAAGCACCAGGTTCGCCTTTTGTCTGCCCATTTTGGAGTTCCAAATTCTATAATAAAAAAGGCTCCGAGTGCAGATTTATGGGAAGGCCAGTCCGACGAGCAGGAGATTGGCTTAACCTATGACCTCATGGATCGCGTTTTATATCATCTTTTGGAAAGGGGACTTTCTGTTCCTGAAGTGGAAGCCTTGCTCTCTGCCTCTGGAGAAAAGCCAGAGACAGCTTCTTTTTTATGGAAGCGCATAGCCCGCAACCAGTTTAAGCGGAAGATGCCTGTTTTGATTAAAATTTCTGACGTTACCATTGACCGCGAGTTCCGGTATCCCCGCGACTGGGGTTTGTGAGATTATAGACCATGAAAAAGCAAGTCAGAAAAATTGTGGGATTGGGGGTATCACAGACTCTGCCTGTCCTTGTTGCGCTGATTGCCGCAAGGCCTGGAGATCTGGTGTATCTGGAGCAGCCGGAGATTCATTTACATCCTCGGGCGTAGCGCGAACTGGGCAATGTCATCGCTGATTTTATTACCGATGCGGTTGGATTAATTGTGGAAACACACAGTTCTCTGTTCATACGACAACTTCAGATATTAGTGGCAAAGAGAAAAGTGTCTCCAGCCAATATCGCCTTGTATTGGGCATTGAGAAACGAGGATGGTTCAACCGAATTCCGGGAAGGCAACCTTGATTCCAAAGGTGCCTACGGAGATTGGCCGCAAGACTTTGATTCCAACGATTTGGAAACCGAAACAGAATATCTGGATGCGGTAGAAGAAGGGTCAAAATGAAATCGAATACGTCCAAGAGATTTGTTGTAGATGCCTCCGTGGTGAAAGCTGCGGGAGAGACGGAACATCCTGTTTCCAGTGCTTCAAGAAAATGGCTCAATGACATTTTGGATATTTGTCATCGAGTTGTTATTACGAAAGAATTAAGCGAGGAGTGGCAAAAGCATCAAAGCAGCTTAGCGCGGAAATGGCTCACCTCAATGACTGCAAAGCGAAAGCACGTGAAAATTATTGAAACTGCACCGCCAAGCCTTAAATATGGTAATCTCTCAGAAAAAGAAATTCTTGCCATTCAAAAAGATCTCCCGTTAATTTCAGCAGCTTTATCAATAGAGAGTGATCATATTATTCTTACTCTCGATAAAAAAATCCGTGAATTGGTCAGGAAATCAAACCCCAAACTGGAAACAGCAATTTTATGGTTACATGCAGTGGAAGACTCCTCCGAAAGAATTTCTGCGAAGAAAATGCCGTCTTACTAAAAATTCCCCTGAACCTTCCCGCAAATTTGTAAAACCCAAAGACATAGCTGACAATCAAGGGGATGCACTTCGTGCGGATTTTTCTTGCTGACCCTGCGGGTCGCGTGCCGTTACAAGGGCCTGCCGCTTTTTTGCTCTTTGTCCCTTTCCTGTAAACTGTAGCAACAATGAGAGGGGAAATTTCCAAAGCAGGCAATCTCTATAGTTTAATTTTTTGCGTTTTTAGCGCAAAATAATAATTAGATTAATTTTATCTTTTATTATGTTCTATAAGCAAGCCCCCAAAAATCTCTCCGTGGACTTTTGCCTACAGCTTGGGTCGCCGTACAGAGGTTATCTAATTACTACTCTTAAATCCTTCCGTTTGCATTGCTGTTTATATTTTTGCCATCGGGCTAAACTCTTGCTTGAAAAGTGAACAGGGACAAAACTTTTTTATTAGATTCATAGTAAATTTCTGCGCTCTGCCTTATCGCCCGCTAAAAA
>DYKF01000248.1 GCA_020722745.1 Caldithrix sp. | reverse complement strand
TGGTGGCCAATCTTGTTTATCTAAAGGCAATTGTCCTCGACGATAAAAGCGCAACATGCCTTCTGCCTTGGACAAGGCTTGATTGCCTGGTTGCAGGCGTAAAAGGGCACGAAGCAAAGCATGCGTAACACCATTGAAAAAGGGAGCCAAAGCCGGGTGAAAGACCACCCTCTGGCGCACTGGTTTGGCTACAAAGCGCATCCGGAACTTGAATTGATCAACGCTAGCAGGAGCATCTAAAGAATGCAAGCCATAGAAGATTTTTTTTACTCCCAGACGCGATAACGCGTTGCGTGAAAACTCGAACAATAGCACATTATTTACCCCTAAAGATAAATGCTCAGTTGCACTCTGTTGATACAAAATGCTGCAAGTATCACCCTCTGTAAAAGCAATCAAAGATGCAGCCAGTTGGTTTTCAACGATGGCGGCCCAGGCTTCAAACCCCGGTAACCCATCGGCTGAAAGGCATAATTTTTGCCACCACGCTTGTGATTCGGCTTTTTCTCGGCCCTGCCTTTGGATGGTGTCATACCTGAGTTGCCAGCCTTCATCTGCCATCCGGGTAAAAGGAATTGGCTCGATGCTGGCGTTTTGCAGCCCTTTGCGCACATCGTAACGCGCTTTTTTGGGCAGCATTTCCAGAGTGTATTCCGGCTCATCCAAAATTACATGGTAGCTGACAGCGCCAGCGTTGCTTTCTAAAAGCGTTGAGTACCGTAGGCCAATCCCCCCGGTTTGCCGTAAAAATTGATTCAGTTCTTCATCGGAAGGGGTGATTAATTGGTGATAGGGGAATGCCTGGTAAATTCGCGGCCCGGCTTCTACCCAATTGCTGCTTTCGGTTTGGAATACTTTGTGTTCTTGGCGACGCAGCCATTTAGCAAAAATTTCTGAGTTCATAAATAAGTCGGTAACTCATAATGCAGGTAAACCTCACCGGCACGCGTTTCTTGTCTGACCAAAGCGAAACCGAATTTTCGGTAAAAGCTATTTGCTGCTAGATTGTCTCTTTCCGTGTACAGGTGAATTTTGGAATAACCTCTTTGATCTGCATCGCTGATTAATTTTTTAACCAATGCTGAGGCAATCCCAGTGCCTCGCGCTTCCGGAACGACTACAATGGGCCTAAGTTCATAGCCGGGTTCATTTGATCCAGAAATTTTATCGGCTTTGCGAAAACGGGAAAGAAAGTCGATCACCAGGGCTGGCCGGAGCAGTATTTGCAACAAAGCCCAGAAGCCCAGTTGAAACCAGAAATGTCTGAGCATGGTTTTCTGCAATAATGCCGGGTCCCACACCCCACACACATACCCTAAAATCTGCCCATCTTGCTGAACGATATACCCGCAGGCTCCCTTGCCTTTGCAAATCGCTTGATAGTAATGCTTAAGCAGTGCTTCCCCCGGTTTACCTCGGAAGGGAGTTCTTAAGTGTGTCAGATGCAATTTGGCTAAATCGGCGCAGTGTTCAATTTGTATCTCTGTAATCATCGACAGCCTCCTGTAAGGTTTTTTCGTAAAGGAGGACACAGTTTTTGCGAGAGTAATGTTTTTTGAGCGCTTCACGCCCATTTTTGCCGAGTTTTTCAAGATACTCATGATCCTGGCTCAGAGTATTGATTTTCTCAGCAATTTCACCTGTATTCCCATTGGGAATATTGACACCACAATCCCAGGTTTGGATCAGTTCGGCGACTTCGCTATCGGATGGTGTGATCGCCAGGATAGGCCGTCCACTGGACATGATGTTGAAAACCTTGTTAGGCATCGAAAACTTAGCAGAGGCCGGATTTAGTGTTACCAAATTGACATCGGCCGCCGCCATCATCTCCGCAAAATCTTCCCGTGGTTGGAACGGCAAGAAACGGACGTTAGAGAGTTGCTTTTGCTGGCAGGTCTGTAACAGATGTTCTTTTTTTACACCCTCCCCAATAAACACAAATTGGATCGTGTCGTTGGCGCGAAGTTGAACGGCTGCTTCAATGACTTCTTCTAAGGCGGATGTATGCCCTAGCGTGCCGGCATACATCACGACAAATTTATTCTCGAGTTGGTGTAGCTTCCGAAAATGATTTTCTTTCGCCATTGGGCGCACCAGATCAGGATCAGCCCATAGGGGAGCAACGGAAAGTTTTTCTTTAGGAATACCTTTGTCAAGTAGACTTTTGCGAAAACCCTCCGAAATCACGGAAATATGATCTGCTCGATTATAGAGAAATACTTCCAGTCTCTCGAAGAAGCGGATCGCCGTGCGATTGCGCAGCAATCCGGCGGCAACGGCTGCTTCGGGATATAGGTCTTCTATTCGCAGCACCCAGGGAATCCGGCGTAGGCGGCTTAACAGCCAAGCGGCTAGACCCAGCGTGAGAGGAGGGGAATAAGACATAATAACATCGTTTTTCCCGGCTATTATTCCCCCAAAAAAGGCACTCAGGCTGAAAATGACAAAATTCAATATCCGCCGCCAGAAATCCTTATGAGGAGTGATATAGCTCCAGGTACGGATAATCCAGACGCCATTGATTATCTCAGTTTGATAAAGAGCGTTCTTATAGCCTGGAAAAACTTCCCCTTTTGGGTAGTTGGGTGCACAGGTCACAAATGTTACCAAATGCCCGCGTTGTGCTAAATCTTCAGCCAATTCCGTTACCAGCACCGCCCCGCTAACTTCTTCGGGGGCATAGTGTTGGGCCATGAGAAGTATTTTCATCTATGCGCGTAACTATTCAGCCTACTGAACCGAAAATTCTAACGAATTTGACAATGTCACATTAACTCTGAAAATCTGGTAAAACTGTGCGAATGAGCCAAAAACCACCCCTCTGTTTTCTCCCCAACGCTGGGGAATATCCGTTGAAAAGATTGCCCAACTTGGTTCGACATTGCATGACCATTGGGAACGGTTTCGAGTCCGCTTTCGCACCAAGACCCGCGACACAAGTAAGCATGCGTTGGCATATATGCAAGGGCAATTGACCATGGATGCCAAGCGACACATCGCCGGGATAGCCAATGCAATGGAAAATGGGGACGATGGGCAGACGATGCACCATTTTGTGTCCATATCGCCGTGGGATGCGAATGGCGTGTACGAACAAATCCAGGAAGAGTTGAAAGAGCAGGAAGAACTGCGCGTGAATAGTTTTCTGGTTGTGCTGAAAACTCTGGAAAAGTGGTTTCATAAAGCAAGCTCCAGCCCATCGGGCCAGTCGGCAGGTTTCAATCGCATTTTTTCTCGGAAACGTTCCACTT
>DYKF01000247.1 GCA_020722745.1 Caldithrix sp. | reverse complement strand
TGTCACATAATCAAGGCTTCGTAGATAACAAAAAAACCGGCATTATGTCACATAACAAACCGCTTGGTAACTAACAACCGAGCTCCAATGTGACATAATCCGCCAGCTCTCTCCACGGCTAAACAATGCTGAACGAGGAGCTTGTGGCCAGATACACAATATGCATACGCGTGGAGTGCTGCAGGATGCTGAACAGGGTGGCCGGGGCAGATGGTTCGGCCCAATACGAAAACGTATAGGGTGGAACGCTGCAATACAGTATATTTTTGAAGCCTCAAAAAATGGCAATTTCACCAGAGCAATGTGTCCACGGCAGGTGAATGTGCCATAGAACGGTTTCCACCTGGCGATACAATATCCCCTACTCTTTAGATGCGCCCGCCTCTGCCGAGGCAGACAACCATGGCAAACCTGGCGGAAAGCACAGCCCCCGCAGGGTAACTCCCCGGTTCCGCAGAGGTAGCGAAGGGTAAACCCAGATGGCGCCTGGATTTTGCACAGGTTTTCTGACAACAATCTGAAAAAAAAACTTTACCAGCGGCGGGAATGCCGGATAATGAACATTATGAAATTTGACATCCCCGGAATTGAAGACTTGGACGTAAACGGCAAGAAGATTCTCCTGCGCGTAGACTTTAACGTGCCTCTGAGCAAAGACGGCTCTACGATTACTGACGAGACCCGCATTACGGCAAGCCTTCCCACCATCCAGCATCTTCTCAACAGGGGGGCTTCCCTCATCATTGTTTCCCACATGGGCAGACCAAAAGGCAAAGACGACAAGTCTCTGTCTTTGCAGATTGTTGCCGACCGTCTACAGACGCACCTCAAGGATGCCAAAGTGCATTTTTCGCCTGAGGCCATTGGGTCAGAGGCCGAAAAGCACGCAGCTGCTCTTGCCAAAGGTGACGTTCTGGTTCTCGAAAACATTCGTTTTTACGAAGAAGAAACAGCCAAGGATAAAAAGGTTCGCGAAGATTTTGCCAAAAAAATAACTAAAATGGCGGACATTTACGTGGACGATGCGTTTGGAGCAGCCCACCGCGCCCACGCTTCCATCGTTGAATTTGCCGAGCAGTTGCCTGCCTATGCTGGTTTCCTCCTTAAAAAGGAAATCGACGTGATCCAGAAAATCCTGAACGCTCCGGAGCGTCCTTTTGTTGCCATTATCGGTGGTTCCAAAGTTTCCAGTAAAATTGCTGTACTTGAAAACCTGATTACAAAGGTGGACACCATTTTAATTGGCGGCGCCATGGCCTACACATTCCTGAAAGCTCGTGGTCTTGAAACCGGAACATCTCTGGTAGAGCCAGATTTCTTTACCGCTGCTCACCAGATTCTCGAAAAAGCAGATTACCACAAGTGCAAAATTCTTCTTCCTGAAGATCACGTTACTGCTTCTGAATTCTCCGAGAAAGGCAAAATCAAAAAGACAACCGACAAGAACATTCCCGATGGTTTTATGGGTATGGACATTGGTCCCAAATCTATTGACTCTTACACAAAAGCTATCAAAGATGCAAAAACAGTACTCTGGAATGGTCCCATGGGTGTTTTCGAGATGGACTCTTTTGCGCAGGGCACTGTGGAAGTCGCTAAGGCCATGGCCAAGGTCAAAGGTACTACCGTAGTCGGCGGTGGAGATTCTGTTTTTGCCGCAGCCAAAGCCGGCGTTACTGATAAAATGACTCATGTTTCCACCGGTGGCGGTGCTACTCTCGAGTTTCTCGAAGGCAAAGAGCTCCCCGGCGTTAAGATTCTCGATAAAAAGAAATAAGAGATGGGTATTGCCCACTCCAGCGGCTCTTCTTTTTCTGGCATTGCCAGGAAAAGAAGCCAAAGCCGTGCTCCATTTTCTTTTCCGGAAGGTGTGTCATGAATTCCGGTACAATACGCTGGCAGGATTTTATTTCTGCCAGTGTTCACGAGCTCAAACCATCTGGTATCCGCCAGTTCTTTGATATAGTGGCATCCCGTAAAGATGTCATTTCTCTTGGAGTTGGCGAGCCAGATTTTGTCTCTCCCGATCCCGTAATCGATGCCGCCATAGACGCTCTTCGCGATGGCTATACGCATTACACGGGAAATCTGGGGCGCCTTGAGCTGCGCCGTGCTCTTTCTGACTACATTTCTTCTGAGTATTCTATTTATTACCGACCTGAAGACGAGATCATTATTACAGTGGGCGTTTCGCAGGCTGTCGATCTGGTATTTCGCACTCTCTTAAATCCAGGCGATTTCGCCATGTATCCACTGCCCGGCTATGTTGCCTACGAACCCATGATTCGCTTGGCTGGCGGAAATCCTGTTCCCGTATCTACTCGCTTTGAAAATAATTTTGAACTTACCCGCGAAGATCTCGAAAAAGCCTGGCGGCCGGGAACCAAAGCTCTTTTGCTCAATTATCCTTCTAATCCCACTGGTGCGAGTTATTCGCGCGAGGCCCTTTTAGCCATTGCCGATTTTGCGGTCCAAAAGAATCTGATCGTCATAGCCGACGAAATTTATGCTGACATTGCTTATGATTCTGCCCATGTCAGTTTTCCGTCTCTTCCCGGGATGAAGGATCGCACCATTTTGCTCGGCGGTTTTTCTAAAAACTTTGCCATGACTGGCTGGCGCATTGGCTATGCAGCCGGCCCATCTGAGCTGCTGAAAGCCATGAATAAAATTCACCAGTATTCCATGCTTTGTGCACCCACTATTTCGCAGATTGCTGCCGAGGCTGCACTGCGCTATGCCATTCCAGAGCGCAACCGCATGCGCGATGCCTACAAGGCTCGCCGCGATTTTGTCGTTAAGAGGCTTCGCGAAATGGATCTTCCAGTCGTAGAACCTCGCGGTGCGTTTTACGTTTTTCCGCAGCTAAAAGGGATCGCGCTTACTGCCACCGAATTTGCCACGCGGCTCCTGGAGACCCGCAATGTTGCCGTGGTTCCCGGCAGTGCCTTTGGCGAACAATACGACCAGTTTTTTCGGGCTTCTTACGCCACCAGCATGGCCGATCTCTCTATTGCTCTTGACCGCCTGGAAGATTTTGTTCGCGAAATTCGCGGTTAATGGGTATTCACTTCTGAGGCAGTATTACGACCGGCCGGGAATCGCAAAATTGGCGAGTTGGTTCTAAAAACGCTTGTGCAATTTTTCCCCTGGTATGTGACAACAATTTTAGGATTATGTCTCATACTCACACTGTTGGTATCTACTCAAAGTTGCCACATTATGTCTCATGCCAAACCCTTGGTAGATAACAAAAACTGCCACATTA
>DYKF01000023.1 GCA_020722745.1 Caldithrix sp. | reverse complement strand
CTGGCGAGTGCTGCGCACCCTTCGGCAGACTCAGGGCAAGTTTTGCGCGAATGGCGAAAACGACAAGCCTGTATTGAGCTTGTCGAAATAGATGTCGTAGTTTTCGCCCCTGGGTTTTGCGATCTGCCTGTGCCCGTAGGGTAAATGCGTAGCAAGCCGCAGGCAAAAAGTCCACGGAGGGACTTTTTCAGAGGATACTTAGATGCATGTAGAAGAGTCTAAAAATGCAAGCGCTACCCGCGCGGGGCTTTGGCTTCCAAAAGCAAAAGCGGCCAGCCAAAGCCACAACCGATCGAGTAGCAATCATACAACCTGTAGATTTCATCGTTAATATGACAGTGCAACGAAAGGCTTTTCTGCCCCCTTACCCTTACTCCGGTAGATCGTCGTCGTAAAATATTTCGCTCAGGGGCAAAAGAATTTCTGGAAATAACTTCAAGGGAGGTCCCTCTTCTACAGTATAAACAGTGGCTTTGTCATACGTACCATCGCACAGAGTATAGAGCATGGCCGTTTTAGTAACCGGATCGAGAATCCAGTACTCCCGCACGCCGTGCTTTTCGTAGATATCCCGCTTTATGCCAATATCGCGAGAGCCTGTAGAGGCAGAAAGGATTTCAAAAACGACATCGGGTGCACCGCGCAGGCCGTGCCTGTCCAGTTTGCTTTTATCGCAGGTGATGAGTACGTCGGGTTGTACTACCGTTAAAATATCTTCATCTGCTTCGTTAGATTCCGGGAGGCGAACGTAAAACGGTGCTGCGAAAACTCGGCCTTTGCTTTTGCTGGAAATTTTGCCTGCAAGAAATCCGGCCAACGCCATAGAAATTCCCTGGTGGCGCGGTGTCGGTGCAGGCGACATCAAGACAGGAACTCCTTCATAGAGTTCCCACCGCTCGTCGTCATTCCACTGGAGATATTCCCCGTACGTATAGACATGTTCTATTTTTCTGGCGACACCCATGCGCCATGTTACGCCCGGTTTATTGATGCGAAAAGGAAAAAATAATATTGCGGGACTATAACCGGCGATAGATGCTGACAGAATGCGTAGCCCCTTTGGCGATACTGTTTCGACACACTGAATCGCTGCCAACCCTCTGGCAGCAAAGACCGCCGGAGGCACCACCTTCACCCAGAAAACAATCATTAGGCTTTACACCATAACTCCATCTCTGAATTTGACCATAGAACTTCGGAGCGGCATTTCTAAAGAGTTGCAGGCAGCTTTTTTAATTGCCGCCATGTTTTGCATTCCAAAGCTGGCTGCATTGCCTTGACTATGGGCAATGGCTGATTTGGATAACTAAAAAAGGAGAATTTATATGGCTAAGGAAAAATTTGATCGTAGTAAGCCGCATGTAAACGTAGGTACAATTGGCCACGTTGACCACGGCAAAACTACTCTGACTGCTGCAATCACCATGACTCTCGCCAAGCACTTTGGTGGGTCTAACAAAGGCGTAGCTTACGCAGACATTGACAACGCTCCAGAAGAAAGAGCTCGTGGTATCACCATTGCTACTTCTCACCAGGAGTACGAGACTAACAAGCGCCACTACGCGCACGTAGACTGCCCCGGCCACGCTGACTATGTTAAAAACATGATCACAGGTGCCGCTCAGATGGATGCTGCTATTCTCGTCGTATCCGCTACAGACGGCCCCATGCCGCAAACCCGTGAGCACATCCTCCTCGCAAGACAGGTAGGTGTTCCTCAGATCGTCGTGTTCCTGAATAAAGTAGACATGCTTCCCGAAGGCGATCGCGCAGAAATTACCGAGCTCGTAGAAATGGAAGTTCGCGAACTTCTCAGCAAGAACGATTTCCCAGGTGATGAGATTCCATTTGTTTATGGTTCTGCCCTGAAAGCTGTAGAAGGTGATGCTTCTGACATCGGGGAAGGTTCTATTCTCAAGCTTGCCGAAGCTCTCGATTCATACGTAAAAGATCCAGTTCGCGAAGTAGACAAGACATTTCTTATGCCTGTTGAAGACGTGTTCACAATCCAGGGTCGTGGTACCGTGGTGACAGGACGCGTAGAGCGTGGTGTCGTTAAAGTCAACGAAGAAGTAGAAATCGTTGGTATTCGCGACACTGCTAAAACAACCGTAACTGGTATTGAAATGTTCCGTAAGCTTCTCGACGAAGGTCGCGCTGGAGACAACGTTGGTCTTCTCCTTCGCGGTATCAAAAAAGACGACGTTGAGCGCGGACAGGTTGTAGCCAAGCCAGGTTCAGTAACTCCTCACAAGAAGTTCACTGCCGAAGTGCTCGTTCTTACAAAAGAGGAAGGCGGACGCCACACGCCATTCTTTAACAACTACCGTCCTCAGTTCTACTTCAGAACTACAGACGTAACTGGTACCATTGTCCTCCCGGACGGAGTAGAGATGGTTAACCCAGGCGATAACATCACCATAACTGTGGAGCTCATCCACAAAATTGCCATGGACGAAGGTCTCCGCTTTGCGATTCGCGAAGGTGGCAGAACTATCGGCGCCGGTGTTGTTGCCAAGATTATTGAGTAAGAGAAACGAATATGGCAGCGCAAAAGATCAGAGTAAAACTTAAGTCTTTCGACCATAGGCTCCTTGACCAGTCAGCACAGGAAATTGTTTCCACAGTGGAACGCACGCGCGCCCGGGTTGCCGGGCCCGTTCCCCTGCCTGTACGGACTGAAAAATTCACGGTGCTACGGTCTACGTTTATTAACAAAGACTCCCGCGAACAATTTGAAATGAGAACCCATGGAAGGCTTATAGATATTCTTGAGCCAACCGAAGACACAATTGATGCTCTGATGCGCTTGCAGTTGCCTGCCGGCGTTTCTGTGGATATTAAATCCTGATTGAGGTAAGAGAGATGAAAAAGGCATTGCTCGGTAAAAAAATAGGAATGATGGGCATTTGGTCTCCAACCGGTGAGCGCGTCGCTGTGACCGCTCTCCAGCTTGGTCCCTGTCCTGTTGTGCAGGTTAAAACCCCGGAAAAAGATGGATACTCTGCCCTCCAGATAGGGTATGGAAGTCTCTCTGTTACCCGCGCTTCTAAAGCAGAGATGGGACACCTTAAGCCGCTCATAGAGGCTGGTGGAACTCCCGTCGATACATTAGTTGAATTGCGCGATTTTCCTGAAAATAAAAGTGTTGGAGAAATTCTCGACGTAACTCTCTTTGCAGAGGGC
This sequence comes from Caldithrix sp., assembly GCA_020722745.1. Lineage (GTDB taxonomy): Bacteria > Spirochaetota > Leptospiria > Turneriellales > Turneriellaceae > DYKF01. The sequence continues at coordinate 17,994 of DYKF01000023.1, read as the reverse complement.
GATCTCGTGTTTGTTTCTGGCGTGTCCAAAGGAAAAGGTTTTCAGGGCGTCGTTAAACGCTATGGTTTTCGTGGTGGTAGAATGACCCACGGTTCCAAGTTCCACCGTTCGCCCGGTTCTGTTGGCGCCGGTACAGATCCCAGCGAAGTATTAAAAGGCAAACGCATGCCTGGTCGCATGGGCGGAAAAAAACATACCGTTAAAAATCTTGAAATTGTAAAAATTATACCAGCCGAGAATATTGTTCTCGTAAAAGGTGCCGTGCCAGGTCGTCGCGGCGGTGAAGTTCTGCTTTACCAAAAGTAAAAAGGGGAGTAAAAGATGCGAGTCAGAATAGTTAATTTTGAAGGAGCCTCTGTAGGCGAGCATGAGCTCCCCTCCAATTTGTCCGGACTTACCATAAACGAAGGGCTTATCTGGGAAGTAATTAAAGCTGAAAATGCTAACCTTCGCCAAGGTACTCATAAAACAAAAGAAAAAGGTGAAATTCGCGGAGGCGGAACGAAGCCATGGCGCCAAAAAGGTACCGGTCGTGCCCGTCAGGGTTCCATTCGCTCTCCTCAGTGGAAGGGTGGTGGAATCGTGTTTGGTCCGCGTCCGCGCAGTTACAACGAAGCCATACCTGGTAAAAAGAAGGCCGCCGGGGTTAAGCATATTCTTGCTTCCAAGTTTCAGGCTGCTAAAGTCGTAATCCTGGATGAGGTAAAACTCACTGGTGTGTCCACCAAGGCTGCCAACCAGGGCCTCATTAAAGTGGTGCAGAACGCTCCCTTTTATGAATCGTATGCAGAAAACCGCAAGCTCAAGGCATTTTCTAACGATGGCCGCCGCACGGTTACTCTCGTCTACGACGCGGAATCTCCCGAAGTGAAAAAGTCTCTTCGCAACATTCCATGGCTCCAGACTCTGTCTGCCGACAGGCTTGCAGCCAGAGATTTATTCTACAATGCAGGTCTGGTAATTACCAAATCTGCCATGGCCAAGCTTGAGGAAAAGTTTAAGGGGTAATTATGCAAATCTACGATGTACTTGTAAAACCCGTTGTCACAGAGAAATCCGAAAGACTCCGCGCAGAAAACTGCTATGTATTTGAAGTATCTTCGCGCGCCAACAAAATTCTCGTGAAACAGGCAGTAAAAAAAATCTTTGGTGTAACACCCCGTCGGGTGAACATTCTCAATACCTCTGACAAGCTAAAGAGGAACCGGTTCGGCATGGGTGTTAAGTCTGGCTATAAAAAAGCCTATGTCTTCCTTGCCAGGAACGACAAAATTCAACTTTTTGAAGGTGTATAATGGCTATTAAAAAATTTAAACCAGTAACTCCGACACAGAGATTCAAGACGGTTCTCGTCTCAGAAGAGATTACCTGCGAAGTTCCCTACAAGGCTCTCCTCAAAGGTAAAAAGAAAACTTCGGGGCGCAATCATCATGGTCGCATTACTACACGTCACCGTGGTGGCGGACACAAACGTCGTTATAGAACAATCGATTTCCATAGAAACAAATGGAATATCCCTGCAAGGGTAGAAACTATCGAATACGATCCCAATCGTACTGCAAATATTGCTCTCGTTTGCTATGCAGACGGCGAGCGTCGTTACATCATTGCACCCCAGGGCCTTAAGGCTGGTCAGACAATCGTGACGGCAGAAAAGGTAGAGCTCGAGATTGGCAATGTTTGCCCTATTGGAAATCTTCCGATGGGTACAAATGTTCACAACATTGAAATGCATGCGGGTCATGGCGGGCAGATCGCACGTTCTGCTGGCATGTTTGCTACAGTTTCAGGACGCGACAAAGAATATACTATCGTAAAGCTTCCTTCAGGGGAAGTTCGCAAAATCCATAACGCGTGCTTGGCTACTGTCGGTATTGTGGGCAATGGCGAGGCAGAACAGGTAAGTCTCGGCAAAGCGGGGAGAACCCGCTGGCTTGGTCGCCGCCCTCAGGTTCGCGGTGTTGCCATGAACCCTGTCGACCACCCACTCGGTGGTGGTGAAGGAAAAACCAGTGGTGGTCGCCATCCGGTTACTCCATGGGGTAAACCAACGCGTGGCGCCAAAACAAGGAACAAGCGGAAGCCTTCAAACCGCTTTATCATTACAAGAAGGAAATAAGGGTAACAAAATGGCAAGATCATTGAAAAAAGGTCCTTTTATAGACGCCCACCTTTTTAAGAAGGTGGAAAAATCTCGCGCTACGAGCGACAAAAAGCCCATTAAAACATGGAGTCGTCGCTCTACCATATTTCCTGAAATGGTAGGCATGACATTCCTCGTGCATAACGGAAAGTCCTTTGTCCCCGTGCACGTTAATGAAAACGTTGTAGGGCATAAGCTGGGCGAATTTGCTCCGACGCGTACCTACCGAGGGCATACTACGCTCGACAAAAAGAAAAAATAAACCGCTGGTTCAGTAAGGATAGAATTATGGAAGCTAAAGCATTTGCAGATCAAATCCGAATCTCCGCACGCAAAATGAGACTTGTGGCGAACGAAGTACGCGGGTTTGAAGTTCCTGAGGCAGCCGATCTGCTGCGCAATTTTCCCCAGAAATCTTCTGGTGTAATACTGAAGGCTCTGAAGAGTGCCGCAGCGAACGCCAAGGTTTTGAATCCGGATGTTGAAGAAAAAGATCTCTACATTAAAAAAATTTATGTAGATGAGGGAATTTCCTGGAAAAGACACAATCCCCGTGCGAGAGGTCGTGCGGACAGAATAATACGAAGAACGAGCAAACTCACTATCGTTCTTTCAGATGAATAACGGGTAATACAATGGGACAAAAAGTAAATCCAATAGGCCTTCGCCTTAAAATTACAAGAACATGGGACTCTGTATGGTATTCAAATAAAGAAAACTATGCAACAACCCTCCACGAAGATCTAAAAATTCGAAAAGCTATCAAAGAAAAATACAACAAGTCCGGAGTCATCCGAGTTGCTATTGATCGCTTTCCCGAAAAAATTCTTGTTAAAATGCACAGCACTAAGCCAGGGCTCGTCATTGGTCAAAAAGGTAAAGCTATTGAAGCATTAAAAGCCACACTCTCCAAGCTGGTCACGCGCCCTATCGATGTCAAAATTATAGAAGTATCCAAGCCAGAAGGTTCAGCACAGAATCTTGCTGAAACCATTGCTGTTCAGCTCGAAGAGAGAGCCTCTTTTCGCCGTGCGATGAAGCAGGCGCTGCGCTCCGCTATTCGTTCTGGCGCGCTTGGTGTACGCGTGATGGTGAATGGTCGCCTGAACGGTGCAGATATGTCTCGCCAGGAGCAATATCTCGAAGGACGCGTTCCTCTGCACACTCTGCGTGCCCAGATTGATTACGGGTTTGCGGAAGCAGATACAACCTTCGGAAAAATTGGCGTGAAGGTATGGGTCTATAACGGGGATTTTCTCCGTGGCAGCGAAAAAGAAGAAGACCGTTATTCAGTAAAACGTCGTAAAGACTAAGCGAGGAACAGATGTTAGCACCCAAAAGATTAAAATATCGCAAGCCGCATACGCTCAATCTGAAAGGATTGTCTAAAGGTGGCAATGAAGTTTCCTTTGGAGAGGTTGGCCTTAAGGCAATGAGCGCAGAGCGGATTACATCCCGCCAAATCGAGGCAGCACGTATTGCCATTATGCGTACCGTGCGCCGTGGTGCCAAAGTCTGGATTCGTATTTTTCCAGACAGACCCGTAACCAAAAAGCCCGCAGAAGTGCGCATGGGTAAAGGGAAAGGGAATGTTGAGTACTATGTGGCCATCGTTAAGCCTGGCAAGGTAATGTTTGAGATGGCAGGTGCGGATATGGCTCTCATGAGAGAGGCTCTTCGCAAAGCCGCAAGCAAACTTCCGCTGGAAGCAAAGATTGTAACTCGCCTGGGTGAATAAAAATTGACACCCTGACTTAAAAAAAAATATTGGCTACACTTATGTTGGGAAAAAAACAAAAAAGCTCTGCTAAAAAGGTTACTCTAAGTGAGTTGAGCAATGCAGAGCTCGACGTAAAATACACAGAAATAAAGAAAGAGCTGCAGGAAATCCGCTTTAAGCTGGTTACTTCCACCGTTCCCAATGTGCGGAGAATCCGAGCTCTCAAAAAAGATATTGCGCGCATTCTAACAATCAAAAACGCACGCAAAGCAGTGAATGCAGGATAACGTATGGCAAGCATGGTAAAAACAGTAAAAGGCAAGGTCGTCTCCACAAAAATGGAGAAGTCTATTGTTCTTCTCGTTGAGTTCTATAAGCTCGACAAAAGATTTAAAAAGTTTGTTCGCAAGAGCAAGAAAGTTATGGCTCACGATCCTGAAAGCAAGGCAAAAGAGGGAGATATTGTGGTTGTTCAGGAAGGAAGACCGCTGTCCCGAAACAAGCGCCACACGCTGGTTCAGATTGTAGAGCGACGCGAAATTATATAAGGCAGGTTTTCAATGTTGCGCACACATACTATCGTAAAAATTGCAGACAATACTGGTGCCAAGAAAGCTCAGGTGATTAAAGTTCTCGGCGGATCCCAGCGTCGGTATGCCTCGGTAGGGGATATCGTGGTAATCGCAGTGAAAACAGCAACGCCAGCCTATGGATTAAAAGACAGTAGCGGAAAAAAGGATCACAAGAAAAGCGTTCAAAAAGCTGTGATTCTGCGCACAAGAAAAGAGATTAAGCGTGCCGACGGCTCGTATATTCGATTTGACGAAAACGCAGTTGCTATAATTGACAAAGACAACAACCCGCGCGGAACTCGCATCTTTGGGCCAGTCGCCCGCGAATTGCGCGATCGCCAGTTTATGAAGATTATTTCGCTGGCTCCGGAAGTGTTGTAAGCGAGGAATGTATGCAGACAGAGAAAATTAAGACTAAACTGAAAGTCGGCGATGTGGCCATTGTAGTTTCTGGACGCGCCAAAGGCCAAAAAGGCGAAATTCTTGCTATTAATAAAGAAAAAGGTCTCGTTTGGATGAAGGGAGTAAATCAGCGGAAGCGCTTTATGCGTCCTTCCCAGGAGATGCCTAAAGGCGGCGAGCTTCAGGTGGAATCTCCTGTTGCCATATCCAATGTTATGTATTTTGATTCCAAGGCTAAAAAGCCTACGCGTTTAGCTTACAAGGTAGATGCAAACGGAAAAAAAGTGCGCGTTGCTAAAGTTTCCGGCAAGGAGATCGATTAAGATGACAACGGTAGCAAATGCGCAGGCAAGACTGCAGGAATTGTACGAAAAAACGATTCGACCAGAACTAAAAGAAGAGCTTGGTCTCAAATCCTTAATGGAAGTACCCAAGCTTGAAAAAATTGTTCTCAATGTAGGGGCTGGGCGTGCCATTGGGAATCCCAAGATGTTAGACAACATCGTGGCAGAAATGGCTGCTATTACGGGCCAAATGCCTGTGAAGACTAAGGCAAGAATTTCTATCGCAGGTTTTAAACTCCGCGAAGGGATGATTGTCGGTGTTTCCGTCACTCTGCGAGGGAAAAAAATGTACGAGTTTTTGGATCGCTTGATCAACATCGCTCTTCCCCGCGTGCGCGATTTTAACGGCATGAGCAGAAAAAGCTTTGATAAGTTCGGAAATTACTCCATGGGAGTGAAAGAGCAGATTATTTTTCCAGAGATTCATTTTGATAAAGTGGATCACATTCATGGATTTGATATCACTCTTACAATCAAGTCAAAGAGTCCGGCACATTCTGCTGCACTTCTTGAGAAATTTAAGTTCCCATTAAAGAAAAAATAGAATAGGTTTGGATTATGGCAAAGAAATCAATAATAGAAAAAGCAAAGCGGAAACCAAAATTTAAAGTGAGGGAGTACAATCGATGCGCCATTTGTGGCCGTTCTCACGGTTATATGCGCAAATTCGATATGTGCAGAATTTGTTTTCGCGAAAATGCTTCAGCCGGACTGATGCCCGGTATTACAAAGTCTTCCTGGTGAGGTTTACATGGCAGTATCTGATTTTTTAGCCGACGGCATAACAAGAATACGCAATGCTCAAAACGCAAAGCATGACAATGTAAAACTACCCGTAAGCGGTACGCTTATATCCATCCTTGAAATCCTTAAGAAAGAGGGGTTTATTGAGACGTTTTCGCTCATTGAAGATGGAAACAAGAGATTTGCGGATGTTATGTTAAAATACCACAACAATAAACCAGTCATTCGCGGGATTACCAGAATCTCTAAACCGGGAAGACGCATTTACCATAACGTTAATTCCCTCGAAACTACCAGAAATAATATCGGTATTACGATTTATTCTACGCCCAAAGGGGTTATTACAGACAAGGAAGCCCGCTTTCAGCATGTTGGCGGTGAAATTCTTTTTAAGGTCTGGTAAGAGGTATATATGTCCAGAGTAGGTAACAAGATTATTCCAATCCCTTCCGGGGTTTCGGTTACAACTACCGAAACAGAAATTCTCGTCAAGGGTTCCAGGGGCGAAATGAAAGCTCCTGCCTTTGTCGGTATTGCTGTTTCTGTAGATGGCAGCCATCTAAAAGTCTCTCGAAAGGAAGACACCAAGGATCTCCGCGCAAAGCACGGTCTTACCCGTGCCCTGCTGGCCAACAATATCCAGGGCGTAAGCCAGGGGTTTACCCAGTTGTTAGAGCTCACAGGGGTTGGTTATAAAGCCGCCAAGCGTGGCAAGGATCTCGTGCTCTCTTTGGGTTATTCCCATGAAATCGTATATCCTGAGCCTGCCGGTGTAACGATAGAAGTTCCCGAGCCAACTAAAATTAAGGTATCGGGTATAGACAAACAGAAGGTTGGTCAAGTTTCAGCAGAGATCAGATCTTATCGTAAACCAGAGCCTTATAAAGGTAAAGGTATTAAATACCAGGGCGAAAAAATTCGCCGTAAAGCCGGAAAATCCGGCAAGAAGTAAGCGGAGTAAAAAATGGCAAGTATTCTTCGTAAAAGACTTATTGATGAAAAGCGGAAGACAAAAGTACGCAAGAAGCTTCGCGCGGCTAATCGCCAGAATCTTCCCCGCCTGTATATGCATGTGTCAAATAAGCATATGTATGCTCAGCTCATAGACGATTTAAGTGGCGCTACTTTGCTTTCTGTTTCAACAATGGACGCCGCAATGCGCAAGCCCAACGCAAACATGGCAAACAAAGACAATGCGGCTAAACTCGCTGCGATGCTGGTTGAAAAGCTTAAAGGCTCCAGTGTAGACATCCAGAAGGGCTTTGTCTTTGACAGAGGCTCCAGTATTTATCACGGAAAAGTAAAAGCTTTCGCAGACGCTCTGCGCGAAAGCGGAGTAAAAATCTAAGGACAGCATCATGGAAAACCAGAATTCTTCACAAAAAAAACAGAGAAAAGGCAGACCAGGCCCCAAAGACTCCCCTCGTAAGAATATGGGCCGACTTGGCGGAGAAGAATTTGAGCTCACGGAACGCGTCGTAAAAATGGCCCGCGTTGCGAAAGTAGTAAAAGGTGGACGCCGCTTTTCTTTTAACGCACTGACTGTCGTTGGAGATTCTCAGTCCATTGTAGGACTCGGTTTTGGAAAAGCAAAAGAAGTTCCTGAAGCTATTCGCAAAAGTATAGAGGATGCAAAAAAACGCCTTTTTAGGGTGAATAAGCAGGGCTCTACAATTCCTCATACTGTTCTTGGAAAATTTAAATCTGCGCGAGTACTTCTTAAGCCAGGTGCTCCTGGTACTGGAATTATTGCCGGAGAAGCTGTTCGCGCGGTAATAGAGCTGGCGGGTATCCAGGATATTTTAACCAAGGCGTATGGTTCTTCGAATTCGCTGAATATTGTTAAGGCAACGCTCGATGCAATTTCTCAGCTTGAAACACTCAACGATGCCAAAGATCGTCGCGGAATTACTCTGCCCAAGCTGTTTGGTGAGTATAGCAAAAAGAGAAGGCAAGAGAAAAGGGAAGCAGCAGCTGTTGTTTCCAGTCAACCTTAAGTGAGGGCGGTATGAAGTTAAAAGTAACGCAAGTAAGAAGCCAGATTGGTCGCACAGATAAGCAAAAAGCAACGCTTCGCGCCCTGGGTCTTCGCCGTATTGGTCACACCAATGTAGTAAATGCTACGGACGCCGTAAAAGGAATGGTCCGCAAGGTATCTTTCATGATTAAAGTAGAGGAAGTAAAATGAACGAGTTAAAACCATCTAAAGGCGCTAATGTCAAAAGGAAACGACTGGGCCGTGGTATAGGCTCTGGTCTCGGTAAAACATCTGGACGCGGTGGTAAAGGACAGACAGCCCGCAATGGCGGTGGAATCTCGGCTCGCTTTGAAGGGGGTCAGACTCCTCTCTATAGACGCATACCTAAACGCGGTTTTAATAATTACAATTTTCGGCAGGATTGGGATGTTGTTAATATTGGCAATGTTGCACATGCCATTGCTAATGGCGTTTTAAAAGATAAAGAGATCGGCGAAAAGGAACTGCGGTCAGCAGGTTTACTGCCAAAAGGAAAAAATCCTGTGAAGCTTTTAGCCGGTAGTGGCAAGAGCGATGGGAATTCAAATTCTCATCTGAAAGGATTCACCTTGAAAGTGGACGCTGTCTCCGAGAGTGCCAAGGCAGCCATGGAGGCAGCAGGCGCAACTGTCTTGTTAAACGTAGCACCTGAGGCAAACGGGTAAAATTATGTTTAAAGTCCTTGGCACAATTTTCAGCATTCCGGATTTACGGTCCAAAATACTTTTCACTTTGGGTGTGCTCCTTGTGTTCCGTTTTGGCGCGCATATAACCGTTCCGGGTGTGAATTACCAGGTACTCAATGATTATTTCGCTTCGACTGCTGGCGGTATGCCCGGAATAACAGATTACATTGACCTCTTTGCCGGTGGAGCCTTTAAGCGCGTATCCGTATTTGCTTTGGGTATTATGCCCTATATTTCGGCTTCCATTATCATGCAGCTCATGATGGTAGTGGTACCCTCTCTGCAAAAACTCCAGAAAGAGGGCGAGTACGGACGCCGTAAAATGAATCAGTATACCCGTTATGGTGCCGTACTGTTAAGTGCTGTGCAGAGTTATGGGATTACCATGTATCTCGGAAGCCTGCATTCTCAGATATTGAAAGAAAAGGGAGTGATGCTTGTCGATGGTGGTTTGGGCTTTGGCTTCGTCCTTCTCACCATGCTTGCGATTACAACGGGTACCATTATTTTGATGTGGCTGGGAGAACTCATTACTGAGCGCGGAATCGGCAATGGAATATCTCTGTTAATCTTTGTTGGTATTATTGCCGGAGCACCCGCTGCGATAGCCAATTTTTGGGGAGATATCCAAAACGAGAAGGTAGACATAATTCTGGCGGTAATTCTCCTCTTTGTATTTGTAGTGATGATTGCTCTGTCTATTCTGCTCACTGAGGGACACCGCAAAGTTCCTCTCCAGTACGGCAAGAAAATCGTAGGTCGTAAAATGATGCAGGGTTCCAGCCAGAGCCTTCCGATTAAGCTCAATGGAGCGTCGGTTATGCCTATTATCTTTGCCTCCTCGTTGATGATATTCCCCAGCCAGATAGCCAATTATATTGGTGGAGAGTATAAGGAATTTGCCGGCGCAATCCAGGCCCATTTGACTCCCGGCAGTGTTACGTATTCCATTATTTACATCGTACTTATTATCTTTTTTGCCTACTTTTATACAGCCATTCAGTACAATCCAAAAGATATTGCTGAAGCCCTGAAGAAAAATGGCGGATATGTGCCAGGTATTCGTCCCGGTGCGCATACAGAAGAGTTTTTAGGAAAACTCATCAACCGGATTACATTGTCGGGCGCTTTATTTCTGGCCTTTATCGCAATTTCTCCGGATATCATTATCACTCTATGGGATCTGCAAAAGTATCGGTCCCTGGCCTATCTCTTTGGTGGCACTTCGCTACTGATTACGGTTGGAGTTGCGCTTGACACCCTGAAGCAGGTTGAAAGTCAGCTTGTTATGCGCCATTATACAGGCTTTATGGATAAATCCAGAAAATCTTCTATCGGAAGAGCTGGTAGGGCAGTGAAAGAGTGAACATTATTTTTATCGGACCTCCGGGAGCTGGCAAAGGTACGCAGGCAAAAGTCCTCCAGAGCGAGTTTGGAATTCTTCCTGTATCCACGGGTGATATCCTCCGCCAGGCAGTAGAGATGGGTACAGAAATGGGAAAAAAAGCCCAGGCTTTTATGTCCGCTGGAGAGCTTGTTCCTGATGAAGTTGTGATCGGAATCATTAAAGACAGGATTCGTGAAGAGGATGCACAGAATGGATTTATTCTGGATGGTTTCCCAAGAACTGTTCCGCAGGCAGAAGCTCTTGCCGTAATTCTTCGGGAAAATGGTCTCTCTATTGACCATGTTGTTCTATTCGAGGCCGATACAGAAGAGCTCACTTCGCGAATGATTAAGAGAGCGGAGGAGCAGGGCCGTTCTGACGATACGCCCGAGACGATTAAGAATCGCTTGGGGGTATATACAGAGAAGACAAAGCCATTGATTGATTTTTACAGAACGCAGGGTGTTTTGATGTCCGTTGATGGACTTGGTCAGATAGAGGAAGTCAGCAGGCGATTAATTGCTGCACTAAAACCCTGATGGGCGTACGAATTTATACGTCAAAAGAGGTTCAAATGGTAATGGACTCTGGGTCTATTGCTTATGAAACCCACATGCATTTGAAAAATATGATAGAGCCCGGTGTAACAACCGGAATGCTCGAAAAAGAAACGCTATCGTTTCTATCCAAACGGAATGCTGTTCCGTCCTTCATGGGCTTCCATGGATTCCCTTCGGCAATCTGTACATCGGTGAACGATGTAGTTGTTCACGGAATTCCGTCGGAAAGAGAGCAGTTGCGCGAAGGGGATATCATCAGTATAGACATTGGGGTAAACTATAAAGGTTACTTTTCAGATACAGCTTGGACATGGCCTGTCGCAGAAATTACAGAAAAGGCGATGCATTTGATATCGGTTACCCAAAAAAGTCTATTTCTGGGGATACAGGCAGCGCAGACGGACAACCGGATTGGTGCGATAGGAGAAGCGGTCCAAAAGTATGTAGAGGAAAACGGATATTCTGTCGTTCGTGCTCTTGTTGGGCATGGTGTGGGGAAATCTGTTCATGAAGAACCTCAGATACCGAATTATGGTTCTCGCAAAGATGGCGTGAAAATTCGGCCTGGCATGATTCTGGCTATAGAGCCTATGGTGAATGAAGGAACTCATGAAGTTTTTACAGAAAGTGATAACTGGAAAGTAAGAACAAAGGATGGCAAGCTGAGTGCTCATTTTGAGCATACGGTTGCCGTAACGGCGAAAGGACCTGTAATCGCCACGCTTCCGAAAGGAGCAGAGGTCAATGTACTAAAACTATTAAACAGGAAATGAGGCAATGAAAGTAAAAGTATCAGTGAAAAAGCAGTGTGCGCATTGCAAAGTGATTCGCAGAAACGGAACCATTCGGGTGATTTGCAGTTCTAATCCCCGCCATAAACAGAGGCAGAGGTAAAAACGATGGCACGTATTGAAGGTGTAGATATTCCATCTCAGAAGAGAGTTGTTATTGCATTAACGTATATTTATGGCATTGGCAATGCCAGTGCTAAAAGAATAATCGAGAAAGCGGAAATTGATCCTGCAACGCGGGTATTCCAGCTCAACGAAGATCAGATTGCGAAACTTCGCAAAATAATCGATGAGGAATACCAGGTAGAAGGGGATCTGCGCAGCAAGATAGCGATGGACATAAAACGCCTCATGGATGTCAATTCCTATCGTGGTCTGCGTCACCGCAAGGGACTTCCTGTGCGCGGTCAGAGAACCAAAACGAACGCGAGAACGCGCAAAGGTCGCAAGCAAACTGTGGCCAACAAGAAAAAGTAAACGGTAAAAGTATATGGCAGAAAAAGTAAAAAAAGACAAGACTAAAGTGCCCCGTGGTAAAGCATTTATCCGGGCTACCTTTAACAATACTATCGTAACCATAACCGACATGACTGGGAACAGCGTTTCCTGGGCCAGTGGTGGATCCATGGAATTTAAGGGCTCACGCAAGGCAACTCCTTACGCGGCCCAACTTGCAGCCCGTGCAGCAGTGGATAAGGCTCGCGAACGTGGCTTGAGCGAAGTGGAAATTTATGTAAGAGGGCCAGGTGCAGGCCGTGAAAGCGCGATCCGGGCTATCGCCGTAAGCGGGCTTAGAGTAAGTCTCATTAAGGATTTAACTCCAGTCCCCCATAACGGCTGCCGTCCCAAAAAGAAGAGAAGGGTGTAAGAGGTTTTTATGGCAAGATATTCAGGACCAGTTTGTAAACTTTGCAGAAGAGAAGGGCTTAAGCTCTTTTTGAAGGGAGAGCGCTGTTTAACAGAAAAGTGTTCTTTCAATGATCGCAAAAATCCTCCCGGACCACCTCCGAAAAGACGCGCTAAGATTTCCGGATACGGTGCACAGTTGCGCGAAAAACAGAAAGTAAAGCGAATTTATGGTGTTCTGGAGCGTCCGTTCCGCAATTATTTTAAAAAGGCCACGAGCATGAAAGGCATCACGGGGGAAAACCTCCTGATACTTCTTGAGCGTCGTCTTGATAATACGGTGTATCGCATGGGTCTGGCAACATCTCGAGCCCAGGCCAGAAACCTGATTGGTCATGGCCACGTCACTGTAAACGGTCGTAAGGTTGACATTGCATCTTACCAGGTTCGTCCCGGCGAAATTATTTCTCTTTCTGAAAAGATGAAAACATCTGCGACTCTGGAGCAGAATATAGATCTTACGAAGAGAATGGGACTGCGCGCTGACTGGATAGAGATCAGTGAAGATGGAAAGAGTGGAACAGTGCTTCGCCATCCGGCCCGCGAGAACGTGGATATTCCCATCAAAGAAAACGTTATTGTGGAACTTTATTCCAAGTAAACCATTCCTGGAGGAATTATGGAAAACGAACAAAGTGCAGCGCCTAAGAATCTGCTGAAGGGCTTAAAAAGAGCCCGCAAGGTGGAGTTTTATCACACCGAAAACAAGGCAGATTACGGCAAATTTATTGCCGAACCTTTTGAAAAAGGATTTGGCGTTACTTTAGGAAACAGCCTTCGTCGGGTTTTAATGTCTTACATAGAGGGCGCAGCCATTGTTGCCGTCCGCATTGAAGGCATTACCCACGAATATACCACGATTCCAGGTGTGCGTGAAGACATGACCCGCCTGATTCTCAACCTGAAAAAGGTAAGAATGAAATATTCTGGCATTGGTCCTGTCACACTCGAAATTCATAAAAAAGGTGCCGGCGTACTGACTGCCGCCGATTTAGCTGTAAACAGCCAGGTCGAAATTATGAACCCGGAGCTGGTGCTTGCCAGCCTTACTGAAGAGACAGACTTGAGCATGGAACTTCAGGTGGATAAAGGTCGCGGTTATCTGCCCGCCGAAGAAACTAAAAAGCATATTGAAGAAGTGGGCGTGATTCCCATAGATGCTTTATTTTCGCCGATTCGCAAGGTGAATTTTGAGATATCAGAAACTCGCGTAGACCAGCGTACCGATTACGATAAGCTGACTCTCGAAGTCTGGACGGATAAAACAATTCGCCCGGATGACGCTGTAGCGTATGCGGCCAAAATACTCAAAGAACATCTCACCGTATTTATTAACTTTGAAGAAGAAAAATACGAGGAAGAGGAAGAGTTTGATGAGACCGATGAGAAGCTCAAGAAGACTCTCAACACAGCCATCGAGGATCTTGATCTCTCTGTACGCACGGTTGCCGTAACGAGAAGTCTGGATTTGAGAACCGTAAAGGATCTCGTCTCTAAATACGAAGATGATCTTCGCAAGAGTAAGCATTACTCCGATAAAGTAATGCTCCAACTAAAAAGCAAACTTGGCTCCATGGGTCTATCCTTTGGCATGCGCGATTTTGCCCGTTAATGAATGAGGAATAATCATGAGAAAAGGTGTAAAAGTTAAACAACTCGGACGCTTAAAGGCACACCGCGAGGCAATGTTCCGGAACCTCGTAACCAGTGCTCTTTGGCATGAACAAATAGAAACCACTCTGGCTAAGGCTAAAGTAGCCCGCTCGCTGTTAGACAAACTGATTACGCGCGCGAAGTACAGCATAGGCGAGGGCGTAACGGAAAGCCAGAAGCTGCACAATATCCGCATTGCCGCAAGAACTGTTCGGGACAAAGAAGTTTTGCACAAGCTTTTTAACGACATTGCTCCGCGTTTTACAAACAGAAATGGTGGTTATACGCGAGTTCTGAGGCTGGGGGCACGTGCATCTGACTCTGCAGAAATGGCTGTGATTGAGCTTGTGGAGCGCAAGTCTCTGGTGCAATTGAAAGAAGAGCGCAAAGCATTTCGCGAATCTGTTAGACCAGAGAAGGCAGACACCAAAGCCAAAGCCAAAGCCAAAGCAGCTCCGGTAAAAAAATAATATTTGGCTGCCTGTCTAAACTGCAAGAAGCGAGCATAAGGCTCGCTTTTTTTATACCCGGGGGAATGGAATGGAAAACAAAAAACTGATGACAATTAAAGAAATTCGGAAAGGCTACCTTGAATTTTTTGAGAAGCAGAAACATCTCGTATTGCCGAGCTCTTCTCTTATTCCCGGGAATGATCCCACTTTGTTGTTTACGACGGCCGGTATGGTTCCATTTAAGGAATATTTTTCTGGAGAGCGCGTTCCCCCATCGAAAAGAATTGCCACAGTTCAAAAATGTCTCCGGACTACGGATTTAGAACAGGTAGGACATACAAAGCGCCATCTTTCCTTTTTTGAAATGTTAGGCAATTTCAGTTTTGCAGACTATTTTAAGAAAGAGGCAATTGAATTTGCTTGGGAATTTGTTTCTAATTATCTTCCTTTTGATCCCAAAGATGTCCATATCAGCGTGTTTCAGGACGACGACGAAGCCTACGATATCTGGCATAAGCATATCGGGATTCCGGCGAGCAATATTAAGCGCCTCGGCAGAGCCGATAACTTTTGGGGGCCAGCCGGCGAAACGGGAGCCTGCGGTCCAAGCAGTGAGCTGTATCTGGACAGAGGCGAGGGATTTGGCCCGAATCTTGGTGGCCCCGGCAGTGAAGGCGAACGCTTCATGGAATTCTGGAATCTGGTTTTTAACCAGTTTAATTACAATGGTCGGGAATATCTTCCGCTTGCGAATACCGGTATTGATACGGGCGCAGGTTTAGAGCGCCTCGCTACTCTCGTCCAGAAAGTTGACTCGGTTTACGATACTGACGAACTCAAGTCGTTGCGCGACAGAGTTGCGGAACTCTTTCATGCTCCCTACGAAGGAGAACAGAAAACAGCGATTCGCGTTATTACCGACCACATTCGCACTCTTACTTTTGCGATAAGCGACGGTGTATTACCATCGAACGAAGGCCGTGGTTATGTGTTACGGCGCGTATTGCGTCGTGCTCTTTTGTTTGCACGCAAGCTTGGCCAAAGTGAGCCTCTCGCTTATCAGCTCATAGACAAAGTGGTTTCCATCTATGGAGAGTTTTATCCCGAGTTGAAAACGCACCAGCCTCTGGCGGAAGAATATGTCAAACAGGAGGAATTTCGGTTTTTGCGCACACTGGCTGGTGGCGAAGATAAGCTGCATGACCTCTTTGACAAAGCTGCCGATGGCGCTTTCAAGGAAGGCGTAATCCCAGGCAAAGATGTCTTCCTGTTATACGATACGTATGGTTTTCCTCCGGAAATGACGCGAGAACTGGCAGAAGAAAAAGGGTACTCTGTCGACATGCATGCTTTCGCAGAAGCCATGGAAGAGCAGAGGCAGCGGGGCCGGTCAGCCTGGAAAGGCAACGCATCCCAGCTTCCTGCTGTCGATGTTCCAGCCACGGAGTTTACTGGTTACGATCAGTTGACTGCAAACTCAGAAGTCTTGTTCCTGGGAAATGCAGGAGGGAGGCTGGACTCTTTAGCCGAAGGGGAAGAGGGTTTTCTGGTGACAAAGTCCACGCCCTTTTATGCGGAGTCGGGCGGTCAGCTTGGCGACCAGGGTATTATTGAAAATTCGTCTTTTCACGCAGATGTAATCGAAACGCGTAAACATAAAGAACACTACATACATATTGTTGAAGTAAAGCGGGGAACGGTTCGCGTTGGCGATACAATAGAAATGCATGTCGACGTTGCCCGCCGCGAAAGTCTGTCTGGCAACCACAGCGCCACGCATCTACTGAACGCCTCACTGCGCTCCATGTTTGGAAATCATATTCGCCAAAGCGGTTCTCTCGTTTCCCCAGATTATTTACGATTTGATTTTACACATCCGGCCCCTCTTTCTCCGGCAGAAATTCTCTCTGTGGAAAGCTCTGTAAATTCCGGCATTGCTGCATCCGTTGCCGTTGAAACGGCTGTGCTCGCCAAAGCTGAGGCCGAAAAGATGGGCGCCGTCATGACATTTGGCGAAAAGTATGGTGATATGGTGCGCGTAGTGAAGATGGGCAATTTGTCTACCGAGTTTTGTGGCGGCACGCACGTCATCAATACCAGTGATATCCGCGCTTTTGTGATTGCCCGCGAGGGCTCGCCGGGGGCCGGTAATCGTCGCATTGAAGCTGTCACTGGGGAGAAAGTTCGCAGCCTTGCGTTAGAAAAGATTGCCGTTTTGATGAGTCGCATTTCCAGCCTTTCTCAGGGAATCCAGGAAATGGAAGAATTGCGGCGTTCTATTTTGGCACGCGTTGAATCACTTGTCCATAGTGCAGAATCCCTTCCGCTCCATGAAATTCCTTCTCTCTTTTTGGAAATTCGAAAACTCGATCCTGAAACAGCCAGTTTTGAAAAAGAATGGAAAAAAGCCGAAAAGAAAAAGTCAGGTGCGGGTGCTTCCATAGATGAAACCGTGATCGAGCAGATTCTGGTTCAATCTGGCAGTGTCGTCGAATATATTGCCGAGGTTGCCACTATCGATTCATTAAAACTGCTTTCGGATTCTTTGCGCTCGCGAGAGCCTCGCAAAGTGTATCTGCTCGGTGGCCTTGCTGGCGGAAAGTGGAATGCCGTGTTCAGCACAGGAAAGCAATACGCAGAAGAGAATTCTATTGACCTGGGTAGTATAATAAAGTCGTCGCTTGCAGCAGCTGGAATTGAAGGAGGCGGTGGCGGCAAAAAAGAGCTTTCACAGGCTTCTGGCCCCGGAGACTCTGAAATACTAAACAGGCTGTTTGCATCTGCAAAGGAACAGTTACTGTAGTTTTCAGAGGTTACTTAAATGTGACGACAGACGCCTTTAGAATGTTCTTGCTCTTTAACACGACATTCTCTCACGGAGAGTGTGCGTATTATCCCGGAAAAATTTCTCGGGAAAGATATGTTTTTCTGGAGTCGGATGTTCCGCGTGGTGTTCAGGGCCATTTGATGGCTCTGGGATATCGCCGCTATGGTCAAATTTACTATAGGCCGGAGTGTCTTACCTGTTCTATTTGTGAGCCCATGCGGGTTTCTGTGCCATCGTTTGCCTGGAAGCGCCACTGGAGGCGAACTCTGAACCATGCAGAAAAGGCGGGGATTGAGGTTCGCTGGTCTGTCCCGGAAATAACGCCAGAAAAGGAAAATTTGTACATTCGCTACCAGAGAAACGTACACGGAAACAGGAATTCCGATGCCGAACTCATTGCAATTATGCAAACCCAAATGTATTCCGGACCGCAGAATACACTGGAGCTGAATCTTTTACTGGATAACAAAGTATTGGCCATGTCCATTGTCGATGAATCTCCGCTTGGCCTTTCTGCCGTTTATACGGCTTATGACCCCGCCCAAAAAATCTATTCTCCGGGTACGCTTGCCATTCTCAACATGCTACAGTACGCGAACCTGCACAAGTATGAATATCTTTATCTGGGACTTTTTTTGAGGGACCATCCCGATATGGATTATAAAAAGCGATTTGGGCCAGCCGAAAAATATAACATCAAGCAGGAGCGCTGGGAACCCTTACTTCCCTGATATTTGGGGCTGTGCGGCAGGCAAAAAATACTTTCTTGCAGGAGTGGCTACCGATTTAT
>DYKF01000246.1:1680-3282 GCA_020722745.1 Caldithrix sp. | reverse complement strand
TGAAGGGTGCATCGGAAGATGCATAGGCAGCACCCAGAAACTGAAAAGACCAATTTATGAGGCATAGCGTTAAAAGTCCACGGAAGTACCAATTCTAACAGAATAAGCACTGTAGAATAAGTTGGCACTGCCAGCTAAATACAGGTGAGCAGGGCCAATATTGGTCGTTAAGCCACCCAAAACGCGCATATCGGCAATATGCGGCTTTGCCTTGTTGCCAAGATTGAGCGATTGGCCAACAGATACATCGCCCAGCTTTTCATTAGAAGACAGTCCAAGTGAGGAAGCATCGGCGTAGGCATCTGCCTCAACTTCCAGCGAACTGTTCGCAATAGCTCCAGCACTGCCCCGGTTCAAATTCATCCCAAGGCCTGCATACATCGTAAAGCTGAATATGGAATTGATGATCGACGAACCTGGAATTTGCTTAAAAGGAATCAACCCAGACCGAATAGACGTAACCACTTCTATAGGAATAGAAAAAGTGTAAATGTCAACACCAAGATTCGCCCGCCCACTGCCCGTGCTGCTGTAGTTTTCGCCAGATAAACCAGGCACCCCAGAGTCAAAAGGCACATTGCTCCGGTTTACAACGCTGGAGGGTAGATCCAAGCTTGCTACCGCTTTGAATTTTGTAGAATCCAACCCGTAAACCAGATCGACACCATTCCACTTAACGGGGGAAACAGAATTCAATGCCGCAATAGATGGCACAATTTTCTCGCGTATATGGAATCCTATGGTGCTGTACTCGGCATTGATACTGTAATCTCCCAAACCGGATCCTCTGTAAACATCCATGCCGTATACGCTGACACGCAGCGCAGAATTCGAATCTACCTCGGCATTTGCCCAGTTGATGAACAAGAGCTTTGTTTTATCGAGGCGGAACCCCAAAAAACCTGTCGCCGTAAAGGAGACTCCGGGTATGGCCCACCCATTCGCAGAAAAGCGATTAAAGGAAAAAGGAGCACCGGGAGCGGATGCCGCTAAGCCAAGATTGAGCCCCAACATACCAGCACGAATGTTAGTGCTGTAATCCAATCCACCACCGCCTCCCATCACAGATGCATCGGCAAAATTCCGCAGTGCCGTATCGTATTCCAGATTAGGAATTACCGATAGCTTCTCGTTAATTGGGTCTTCTACGACAGACAACTCGTCATTGATCCCGTCAATGATTCCTTGTTTTTGAGGTTGAGTCAAAAGACCATCCACGATCGGGGTAAAGGTTATACTTTTGACATACAAATCAAAATACTTTACCCCCCAGACGACGTGCATTGCCGACAACAGGAGCACTGCTGTAATTATTTTTTTCATAATATCCTCCAGTAAAATACCGTGCCGGTAAACGCACCGTTACACTCCCCGGAAACTGGCGGGAAAGGCTCCCGCCCGGAATTCAAGGAGAAAGCGAAAATTACTGGGCAGCTCCGGAAGTTTTGTATGTTACAGCTTTTCCGGAAACTTCGCAATATTCAGTGGACATTACTAAAAACTTATTTACTGTTGCTCTTTCTACAGCCATTGGCATCACAAAGTCAGCCTCGGGTGCTTTTTCCATTGCATTGTTCATTGCTTCTTTGCAGAGACCATACT
>DYKF01000246.1:0-1580 GCA_020722745.1 Caldithrix sp. | reverse complement strand
TTGCATCTTCCAGAGAATTCCCGACCCGCATTGATTTAGGGTGTAAAATGTTTAATCCATCAACTTGATAAGGAATGAATAAAAAATATTCAACGCTTGCTCGACCAGAAATTTTGCTGCCAATTTCAATATCGGAAGAAGTTAAATTTAGATTTACTTCAGTTTTGCTTGCGCCGGGAATCGTTTTTGAAGTGGAAGAACATGCTCCCATGACCATTGTTGCGGAAACCAGAGCGATTGCTGTGATTATTTTTTTCATTTTAATTCTCCTTTTGTAATCCTTTAATTTTTCTTATTGCCGGCCTGAATGGCCGACAATTATTCGTAGATCGTATGTCTCCACGTATTGTCAAACAAAAATTTTATTTTTTCATTCTTTTTTCTGTTTATTTAATTTTCTTCACAAATGCCTGTTCAACAGTTCCAACTATAGATACAGCACTTGCACAGGCTGAAAAAGCACAAACTCCGCAGGAAAAAGTTGAGCATTACGAAACAGCACTGCACCACTGGGGCAAAGACAGTGAACACAATCTATCTGAGTTGTACAGAAAAGCAGGACAGGCACATTTAGAAAGCAATAATCTGGAACAGGCAGAACTGTATCTTCACAGAGCCATTTTGAAAAACCAGAGCGTCGATAATACTGAAAAGGCTTTGCAGTATTATCTGTACGGAAAATGCCTGTACCGGCAACAGAAACTTAAAGCTTCCCTCAAAGCATTAGATATGGCACTCTCTCTCCAGAGCCAGCCGGATTATATTCTTACAAAAGGAGAAATTCTTTTTTCGGCTTCGGAATTTCAACTGGCCCTGATAGAATTCAAAAGGGCTTCGCTTGCTCCATCGACTATCCAGCACACGGCAGAAATGTGGACGGCCCTTTCCCTCTATTCTTTAGATCGTCTAACAGAAGCCAAAACAATGACAGCGGATGTAATTGCAACTGGATTTGAAAACTGGCAGACACACCTGTTACAGGGGCTAACCAGCCAACAAAACAATAGAGAATATTTTGAATCTGCCGTTAAGCAATCACCCAGCGAATACAAGGCCCTCACCTATAGCATTCTCGCTCAGTTTTTCTGGGAACAAAGAGATACGGCTCAACTAAACAGGATCATTGAAGATGCCCTTGTAAACGATAGCCGTAATTCAACAGCTCATTATTTTCTCGCACGAGCACATATTTACCAAAAAAAGTATGATTTGGCTATGGCAAACTTGGATAATGCTGAAAAAATAAATAAAAACTGGCTGGCAGGAGTGTCCCTCGCGCATGTAAAAATGCTGCGCGGTTACATTGCCTTCTCTAAAAACGATTATCAGGCTGCGGTTCGCTGGTTTACCGAAGCCATAGACATAGGTTTACGAGATTCGAGCAAAGATTACGCCATTGCCTATTATTACCGTTCCGTTTCCCATAAAAAGACAGGCGCATTGGCAAACGCAGACAACGACATGAAAAAAGCCCGAGAATTTGGTTTCAGCACAGATTTGCCCGTAAAGTACGGCTTTCAATAGTAATTTTTCCTGTATGGCTGCCTTGTCCATGATTTTTCCCGCCATTTCTGCACTTT
>DYKF01000245.1 GCA_020722745.1 Caldithrix sp. | reverse complement strand
TTTTGAAAGCCATAATTTGCTTGCCAGCATTCCAACCATACAGGAGTGAATGCCATGATCCGAGATATTTATTATTATCTCTGCGAAAATCAGGACACCGACGAGACAAATCTATCTCTGTTCAGCAACCTCTCGCAAACTCTGCCGTCTGCCTGGTTTCACGTGGGCCATACCGCAGAACAAAGGGCGCGCCACTATTCGCAAAAATTTCCGAACCTCGTCCACTTTTACGCAGCAGGAACAGAAAACCAGTACCTCCTGAATTTGTTGCGCAGAAGCGACGCCGAATCTCTGGTTTTCTTGCGCAGCCATGTTGTTCATGGAAGAGAAGATCTCGTGGCAGCCGTCGCGCGCGCAGCCCGGGAAGCCGTGACGATTTATCTGCCCGCTCTTGCTCCGAACACTCAATCATGGAAAAGAGGATTCTATCTTCGCGACCAGAATATGCCCTGGATTTCTTGGTCTGCCATTGCTTTTTCGGCGCCACAACTAAAAAGCCGATGGAGCATGCTCACGCTGCAAGAAAAGAAGAATCTATTGTCTGTTTACAGTTCCGGCGAAACCTGCAAAGCGCTGCGCCTCATTGCGCCAGATCCAGCGATGGCACAGGCTTCCCATTCGACGACAGAACAATCTCCCACTTTTTTTACGACTGGCGTGCAATCCCTGGAACAGCTTTTGTGGCAGCTAAAAACCCGCGCTGCGAATCCGGCTCTTACTTCTTTTCTTCTCGCTTTTCCCATTCTACAGCTTTCTTCATGGCTGGGTTTGCTGGCCGGAATCTTTGCGCATCCGATGTATTTTTTGGCCTCGCTGCCCGCACTGGCTATCAGTCTGCGCTGGCTTCCATTGCGCAACTGGCGGGACGCCCCGTCTTACCTAATCGCGCTGCTGGTGGGTTGATGGAATTTTTTCGTTCTTCTGGATGAGAACGCGGTAAGCAATGTACGTGTTGTTGCGCGCCACGTCAGAATAGAACACGAGATCAAAGCCTTTTTTCTGGGAGCGAAAATACAGGGAGTTGTGAATTTTTTCGTAAATGTCTGAGTTAATGCGTTCCACAGCTTCTTCTATGGAATAAAAAGTCTGAGCAAAGAGCATTTCGTTTTTGCTCTTAATGCTGCCATCCTTTTCTGAAAAGATAGACATTTTTACGCGATACGCATTACCCTTTGCTTTCACTTCCCTTATACAATCGGAAAACAGGGATTTTATACTTTAGCGGGCTGTTGGAAAATTCCTTATGGTGAGTTTGGGCTTTTGGTTCAAAGTAAAGGAGGCTGAGCATTGCAGCCACAGGGGAATATTTTTTCGCCAGAAAGGGTAAAAAATGAATTTTTAGAGCTTCCCTTAAGCAGGTCTTTGCTTTCTCTTTTAGCAGACAATATCTGCCCGAAGGGCACTTCCCCTTGTTACTTTTCCGTTCCTGCTACATATCAAAAAATCATGCCGTCGTAAGCAGGCTCCGCTATACCCTTCCATTTTTCAAGAAGACGCTCGTGGCTGTGCTGGTGGGATAAATGGCCCACAACGGCGCGGCGCGGCTGAAATTTTTGAAACAGCTCAAAGGCCTCGTAATGAGAAATATGCGTGGGATGCTCAATATCGAGAGGAGAACCCAGATACAAAACATCGAGATTATAGAGAAAACGTTCATCTTCTCGAAAGATATGCTTAAAGTCTGTTAAATAACCAAATTTTTTTTCAATCACAAAACCGGTGCTGAAAACCTCCGCAGAAGGGACATGGACCATGCGAATCGGCTGAAACTCAATGCCTGCAATATTCAGGCACAAAGGCGTATGCGAATCGTCCTCTTCCAGGATCTTGAAGCGAAGCCGGGGTATATTGGGATAATTCTCTGACTGGTTTACATAGGGCATTTTGCGCGTGATCTCTTCGAATGTTTGCGCATTCATGTAGCAGGGCAATGGATCTTCTGTTCTCTGAGAATAAGGGCGCAAATCGTCAATGCCGCCTACATGATCGTAATGAAAATGAGTAAACAGAACGGCATCGACCGAATCAATGTGATAACGCAGCATTTGGGTGCGAAAATCCGGACCCGTGTCTATCACAATATTGCGATGCTCATCTGTCTGGATGAGTATAGACGCACGGGTTCTATTATCGCGGGGATCTCTGGAGGTGCACACATTGCACCCGCAACCCAGAGTGGGTACCCCCGTCGATGTTCCGCTACCTGCTACGATTATCCGCATAGTATTATTTTAGTTCCTTTTCAATCTCCTGCTTAAGAGTTTCGTAGGGAACCATGCCGTTGATAAAGCGGCCATTGATAAACATGGACGGAGTACCGCGAACGCCTAGGGATGAACCATACGCAATGTCTGCTTCTACTTCTTTACGGTATTTTCCATCTTTATCTGCTATGCAGCTCGAAAATTTGTCCATGTTGAGACCAAGCTCGCGGGCGGTTTTCAGTAGAAACTCTGTGCCCATATCTGGCTTGCCATCTGTTCCCTGAGGTGTCGCAAAAACGCGGTCGTGAAATTCAAAGTATTTATCCTGTTCTCCCGCGCAGTTAGAGGCAATGTGAGCCGGCATGGACTGCTGGTGAAAATCGAGGGGGAAGTCCTTAAATACCCAGCGAACCTTGTCCGAATATTCATTCCGAATTCTTTTTACGGCGTCCTGCATGCGACGGCAATACGGGCACTCATAATCAGAAAACTCTACAATGACAACTTTGGCATTTTTAGGCCCTACAGATGGATCGTTTTCTTCGTCAATTTTTACACGGGGAGCAACGGGCTCCTTGAGCACGAGCTCAAAGTTGTATTTATCGAATAATCCTTGGACAAATCCCTGGCGGAGCTGCTGCTCCTGGTTCATCATAATGTCATTGCGGATGGCCTCTTTAATCTGCTCGTATGGCTCCTTGATCTGCGCCTTATACATTTCGTAAATATTTTTGAGTTCCTCGTCAGTAACGGGACGAATTTTGGATGTGACTTCGCGGGAGAGAAGCTCTTCGACAGAGAGTTTCTGGGCAGCCGCTTCTTTCTCTAAAATAGCTTTTTCGGCCAGTTCATACGCTTTTTGCTCGCGTATTTTGTACATTTCCTGCTCCGCGCGGAACAGTTCCATTTTGGCTTCTTTGTCTATTTGCTCGGTAGTGATGGATCCACCGGAAAATTTTGCGGCCGTCTCTGATTTAAGGCAAGAGGAGACCAACAGAGTAAGTCCCAACGCCAGTATGGTTGTCTTTTTCATGATATTGCCAGTCTTCTCCTTGCAGAATGAGCGGCAAGGAGAATTTGCGGGAAGGTTATGCAACCCGGAGAGATATCTGACAGATTTTTGGGGATTTTGATGGAAAAGTT
>DYKF01000022.1:15811-21707 GCA_020722745.1 Caldithrix sp. | reverse complement strand
ATTATGTCACATACTCACGGTTTGGTATCTACCAACGGCCCGCCGGATTATGTCACATACTCACGGTTTGGTATCTACCAACAGGCCGCGTTCTCGGCATGCGACATAATCCGCCACCGCGCGCTTCTGGATGCTTTGGGTAATCTCTAAAATTAAGTAACCTCTGAAAAAGTCCCTCCGTGGACTTTTTCAGATCGCAAAACACGGGGGCGAAAACTACGACATCCATGTCGTTTTCGCCATTCGCGCATCCGTGCGCAGCACTCGCCAGCTGTTTTTCACAGACTCCCAACCCCGGTAGGGGTTGGGAGCTGGGATACCGAACGCTGAACAGGCGTTCGGTAATCTCCAAAACGCTGCGAAAACCGGTGTTTTCTCCGCGTTTTGCCGGTGAATTTACCCCGAGCGCAGCCGAGGGGTCCATGTACCGGAAGTAAGCTCTGAAACTTTTTCAGAGCTTACTTAACTTTTTAGGTTTAGCCTGTCGAGGGGCAGTGGACGAAGTTGTAATGACAAAGTCATGCATCGAAGGGGGTAGGGCTTTTTAATTTGAAATAACAGACTTCCGGAAAACAGAGCGCAGCGGCCTGGATGCACGTATGCTTTCAAAGAGTGCTGGATCGGAGTCAATTAAATCGGAGGCAATCTCAATGAGCTGGTAATCAAAGCGAAGGTCGGCCACACGAAATTCAGATCCGCCCGACTGGCGCACGCCCGTGACTTCGCCAGCGCCACGGATTTCAAGATCCCGCTGCGCAAGAAAAAAACCATCGTCAGATTCTGTCATGGCGGCAAGGCGCGCGCCTCCTTCCGGAGTGAGACGGTTGCTGTGCACGAGGATGCAGAAACTTTTTTCCCCACCACGACCTACACGCCCGCGCAACTGGTGCAATTGTGCCAGACCAAATCGTTCTGCATTTCTTATTACAATTACAGTGGCATTGGGAACGTCCACTCCCACCTCTACAACCGTTGTGCTGACAAGAATTTGTATAGAGCCATCCTTGAATTTACGCATGGCGTTATCTTTTTCAGCAGAGGAAAGTTTTCCATGCAGCAGGCCAAGTCGGTACTCCGGAAAAACAGCGCTTTCGAGTTCACTGAAATCGGATACCAGCGATGCAACAGATTCACTTTCTTCAATGGCGGGGTATATAATGTAGGCCTGTCTTCCCTGGTTGACATATTTTTTTACGCCAAGATATACGCGTGACAAATCGCTTTCTGGGAAAAGACGCGTGTCGATGGGAATTCTTCCAGGCGGTTTTTCGCGAATGATGACAGGTTCCAGATCTCCATAGATGGCAAGCGCAAGAGAGCGCGGGATGGGAGTAGCTGTCATGGCGATCAGGTCTGGGTGGCTGCCCAGCTTGCGCAGCTTTTCCCGCTGCTCTACACCAAAGCGATGCTGCTCGTCTATCACGGCTAAGGAAAGAGAATGAAATACAACTCCATCCTGGATAAGACTGTGTGTTCCAACGACGAGGTTTATATCGCCTCGTTTAATTAAATCCAATTTTTGCAGTCTGGTTTTGTGAGTGTCGCTTCCCGTTAGTATTTCCGGGCGCAACATTGCAAATGGTGCAAGGAAATTAATGAAATTGGAATAATGCTGTTTTGCAAGAATTTCCGTAGGAGCCATTATGGCAACCTGGTATCCGGAAAAAATATAGAGCATGGCCACCGAGAGGGCGACAATAGTTTTGCCACTGCCAACGTCTCCCTGAAGCAGAAAAGAAAAAGGAGTGTTCTGCTTAGCTGCTTCTGAGATGGTGTTTATGGCATTTATCTGGTCGTTAGTGAGGGTAAAGGGAAGGCCAGAAAAAAACTCCCGCATTCTCTCCGTATTGGATTGGGGAATGTGTGCTTTGGCAACGCGGTTTTTTTTCTGCTTCTGCTCTTTCAATACGGCAGAAAAAAATAAAAGTTCCTCGAGAGCGATCCTGCGACGAGCTGCCTCCAGAGTATCTCTGCTTTTGGGAAGATGGTATTCGCGCAGGGCATTTTTAAGATCGGGCAGGTTGTATTGTTGCAGAATTTGGGGAGAAAGATATTCGGGAACGGAGATTTGTTCAGAATCCGAAATCAGTCTGATCTTATCGCGTATTTTTGCAGAAGTCAAATTCACTTTGCGAAATTGATCAGTGATGTGGTAGACTGCCAGAAAAGCAGCATTTGTTTGCAGTTCCTCCTGGGATACAATTTCTATGGAAGGATGGCTCATCGTAAAATGTCCCTTAAAAAGTTCTAACTTTCCGGTAGCAACGATATAGCGCCCCGGTTTCAGTAGCTCCCTGTACCAGGGTATGGCGTGGAAAAAAACAAGATCAACGCGAAATCCATTCACGTCTGCAACTGCTTCCAATCGGCGTCTGCGCGCAAAGCGTTCTTCTGATTTTAATACCTGAGCAAGAAGAGAAACTGTGCTGCCCGGTTCGGCGTCACGCAAATTAAGGGGGGAATGCAAATCCACATGCACAACGGGAAAAAAAAAGAGGAGATCTTCTCCCGTTTTAATTCCTTTTTTGGAAAGCACAGAAATCTGATCTTCTGTGAAACCTGCTCCGCTTAAAGAGGCCATTAGTGGTTGTAGGTTTGCAGAATTGTTTGAATGGTAGCAAGGTCCAGATTGATTTTATCTGCAATATCTTCGGGGCTCCAGCCAAGTCGGCCAAGTCTTACTACAACGTCTTTCTGCTCCGTGGCATTGATGGGTTTTACAGTTCTCGCAATTCCAACCGTGCTCGTAGAAGAAGACTGTCCCATTGCATTAATGAATTCAGACAATTCACGCACTTTAGATTCTGCGTTTCTTTCTATCACTTCTATTTGCTGAACATTCGCGCTTACATCTTGGCGAATGCGCTCGTATTGCAGACGCATGCTGTCGAGTTGCGCTTTTTTCTTTTCAATGTCATCGAGCAGATCCTCAATCTGGAGGAAGCGCTGCTGTACCAATTGAATTTCATTTTCCTGTTTTTGCACAGAGAGAAATTTGGTTTCGAGAGTTTCGAGTTCTTCGGAGAGCACACCCGCTTTTCTATCCATTTTCTGGAATAGTTCTGCGAGTTTTTCTATACCGGTACGCAGATCGTCGGAATTTTTTTCCTGCGTTTGAATGGTGGATATTGTTTTTTCGATAAGACTTTGTTGCGCAAGGAAATCTTCCATGAGACCGTCCACTTTTTTGCGGCGGTCTTCAAGCTCGTCATAGCCAGAGAGAACATCTTCCATTCTATTCTGAATCTGGTGGAGGTTTTTCTCCTTTTCTTCAATCTGGTCTTTGAGATTGATAATGAGAGTAAGGCGCTCCTCTATCTTATCGACCTTCTCGCGCTTAGAGGCTGTCATGTTGATCTCGGCATCCAGTTTTAAGCGCAGATCGCGAAGTTCATCTACTTTTCTATAAATGTCATCGAGGGCCAGTTTTTTGTCTTCTACCCTGCCAATGGCTTCGCTGAGCTCTTTAGCAATGCTGCGTGCATTCTGCGCAGAGTTGCGCATGTCATGGATAGTCATCGACTCGTTGCGCAGTTCGGCCATCGCGCGCTTCAGCTCTGCAAGCTTGGTGCCGCTATCGCGAGTTTCTTCCAGAATGGTTTCGAGTACATCGCGGTGAGAGTTCTGGAAATGGGAAAATCTATCCTGGGTAGATTCAAACAGTTTCTGCAAATCTGTTTCTACGCGTTCAGAACCGGAGCGAACAGAGTCGAGAGCGGCACGCGCAATCTGTTGAACATTGTTCTGGATAGTCTGAAGCAGTTTATCTGTTTCTTCTCCAAAGAGGGATAATTGCTGGTTTGCGGTTTCGCGCAGAGAGCCTTCCAGAGTCTTTTTTTCGCGCTGCAGATTTTCAATAATTTTGTCCTGCTTTTCTTCGAGGGCTTTACGGGCTTCCTGAAACTGGTTTACAGCGGCCTGTATTCTCGCTTCAAAGGCGTCTTCTTTTTCTTCCACTCTATCGCGAAATTTTGCGAGTAGCTCGTTCAGGTTTTTTTCGCTGTCAATTTTCTGGCGGTGCATTTCTTCGCTGTTTTCGTCTATGCGGGCAGAAATGCGCAAATCCCATGTTTCGGCTGCTTTTTCAAAAGCGTCCTGGCGATCTGCAATGGCCGCCATAACGTTTTTCGCGCGGTTGTCCCATTGAGAAACCATGGTGGTTTGAACGTCCGTGAGAGAACGTTCCAGGCCAGCCAGCTTTTGAACGAATCCATTCAGGCGCTCTTCCATGTCTTGCGTGTCTGCACTGAAAGACTGGTAAACTTCCTGAAATACGGACAATGTTTTTTCGCGAAGTTGGGAAATTGCCTTGTCCGAGGCAGAGGCAATTTCGACGACAGCACTATCGGCGTTATCGTCAAGGCGCTTCTGGATTTGAATACCGGTGTCTTCAATTTTATGGAGCAGGTGTACAATTTCGTCTTCGCGGGTTTTCGTTTCTTTAAGGAGAGTGTGGCGTGCATTCTTAAAAGTTTCGTTAAAATTATCAATTTCGCGATGCATGCGCGCGCTTTCTTCGCGGGCGGCGCGCAGAATCTCGTCTTTTTTGGCGAGGGCGTCCATGTCGAGATTGCGTATTTCATCGCGGATTCTGTCAGTCTCGGAAATCAGGTCCTGCTGCAGGAGAGTTTTCTGGTTGCCGAGTTCCTTGCGAAACTCGTCCAGGCGCGTGCGGAATAGTTTTTCGGAGTCGGAGAGCAGAGACTTGAGCTGGTCTATGCGCTCGCTTTGCTGGCCAAGGTCTTCGGTGAGCCCTTCTTTTAATTCGCGAATCAATTCAGGAAGATCGTGCTCTACTGCACCGCGAATGCGATCGCTCTGTGCTTCAAGACCGTCCACGGTTTTCTGCTGGCTCGCAATGCGGTCTTCCAGAGATACAATGAGTTCGCGTGCGCTGTTTCGCAGATCGGTTTCAATTTTCTGATAACCGCTTTCGAGATTGCGGGAAAGTTCGGAGTGACGCTCAAGAAGTTCGTCCCGGAGTTCTTCCTGGTGGCGTATCGAAAGCTTGCTGATTTCCTGCAGCCGCGCTTCCAATGCGAGCGCAATGTCGTCCGATTTTTTCTTCATGGCTTCGTGAAATGTAGAAACCATGCGGGCAGCTTCTTTATCTATGTCGCGGATTTTTTCGTGCAGATGAGCGAGATGTTTTTTTTCGGCATCGATGCGGCGCAGAGATTCGCCAATAAAAGCAACCTGGTCGCGGACACCGCTCGTGGTGCTGTGTATTCCGGTGAGCTCCTCGTTGACTTCGCGCAGATCCGCGCGCTGCTTTTCAATCGAGAGCAGAGCCGCTCGCGCCTCTTCGAGTTTTTCGCGCATGGAATCGAGCTGCTTATCAGAAGACACGAGCAGCATGTCAAAGCGGGTCGTCGCATCCCTGAGCTCCTCTACGCGCAGGCGTGCGGTATCTTCGAGTTCGCGCTGGCCGCGCTCTACAATCGTTTTGAGGCGCCGAAGATTCACGTTGTTTTTATCGAGTCGGCGCAACAGCAGCGAGATTGCTACGGATCCAAAAAACGGTATGGCCAGCTCCAGCATAATTATGTCACATTTCTGAAATGTGACATAATTACAACTATTTTTATCCTGGATGCTGAAAAATTTTGAGTGGAGGCAGCCACAGCGGGAAACTTTGCTTTCCTGCCGACAGGAATTACTTTTTGGCCAGAGAGGGCTGCCGTTCTATTGTTCGTTTGCCTGCTGTGCGCCTATGGTTCTTATGGTACTGCGAAAAATTCATCTTTGCAAAAAAAACATAGCGTCCAAAGTGCTTGACAAATAACTTGTTTACTGCAAAAGCACGTATGACAGACAAGGAACTCAAAGACTTGGTTGCCTCACTGGCTAAAGCGCAGGCAAAAACCGAAGAACAGCTTGCTAAAACAGATGCGCA
>DYKF01000022.1:0-15711 GCA_020722745.1 Caldithrix sp. | reverse complement strand
TATTGATCGTAAGGCCGTCGCTTGAACAGCCTGCCAGATAGCGACTTTTTTAACCCGCCTGACAGGCGTTGAAAAAAACGGTCTCAAAGAACAAAAATGTTTAACCCGACAAACCCAGACAATAGACCGGTTGTCGCTCTGGCGAAGCAATAACCCCTGCCGGCGGAAAAATCAGCCTCTCTTAAAAACGGCAGAAAACATGGTGTCTGAATTATCCTTTGGTGAACCAAATAAATTCATGGACTCCAGAGAAAAAGATTTTCCCGCAGGGCTTTGCAGAAACGCATCCACCATGTCTTCGTTTTCTTCTACAAACCACGAACAGGTTGCATAGACGAGAAGTCCGCCGGGCCGAACGGAGGGCGCGGCAGAGGTGAGCAGTTTGGATTGAAGCTGCAACAGTGACTGGAGTGCTTCCGGAGTTATTCTGTAACGGGCATCAGGATTGCGACGCCATGTTCCACTCGAAGAGCAGGGCGCATCTACGAGTACGCGGTGGAAGCCTTTTTTATTGGCTATCTCGCGGGTCATTTCGGGCGGGTTTTCGCCGTCCCACATAAAGCGGCGCACATTGTGGTAGCCGGCTCTTTTGGTGCGCGCCTTAACGTCATCCAGTTTCCATTCGCGAATGTCCGATGCATACAGAACGCCCCTGTTTTCGAGGCTTGCCGCAAGCTGCACGGTTTTTCCGCCAGCACCTGCACAGGCATCCCAGACGGCCATTCCGGGATGCGCATCTACGGAGCGGCCTATTTCTACCGAGCTGTAATCCTGCACTTCAACAAGGCCTTCTTTATATACGGGCAGGCCGTAAATGCCGGTTTCTCCGCGAACGGCCAGAGAGAGACCTTTTTCTTCCAGAATGCTGAACCCGGCTTCTGTAAGATTTTTTTTCACGTTAGCCAGTGTATCTGGATTGTGGACGCGCAGCCAGAGCAGGGCGCGGCGTACCTGGTCGCGCAGAAATTTTTCGGATTCCTCGCTGCTCCAGTTGGATGTTTTTGCACGCCGTAAAAAATAGGGAACGAGCGCGTTTGGCAGTCCTGTGAGCAGCGCCTGCACCTGTGGCGAAGTATGTTTTCGTACCGAGTCAAAAAGGCCCGAGCGAATGGCTTCTATCCACGCAAAAAATACGGCAGGGTCGGCGCTTTTTACCTGTTTCAGAATTTCCGCCGGATTGCGGAGTTCAGCCAGAAAATTTTGAAGATTGGGATTATTCTCCGAGAACCAGCTTTCGGCGGCCAGTTTGTTTAATCGGGCATGCTCTGTTTCCCCCGCCTGCACCAGAAACAGCACAACCTCTGCATAGCGCATTCCGTCAAACAGCATGTCGCGGTAAAAGGCTCTGTCTCTGGATCCAAGACTTTTGTGTTTCTTAAAATAGTCAGCCAGAAATTTATCCAGCTGCGGGAGTTCTTCCGGAGCGAGAAGTTCGTTCCAGATTGTGGCGAGAGTTTTGGCGCGGTAGTTGTATTCCCGCTTGTCGGTTTGTTTCAAATGATTTATTTCCTTTTGCAGCGCAAAGGTTCGCTCGAAAAAGCCTGCAACTGCAGAGAGCCTTTTTGGCGGATGATCAGGATTTCTTTGCTTTTGAGTTCAAAGCTGTACTCTCCGTCGGAGCGTTTTCTTGCCTCAAATATCATGGGAGCGAGTTGTTTTTCGGAAGCCAGTGAAACGCGAAACGAATCGCGGCCTTCTATTCTCTGGAGTTCCATGAGGTTATAGCCGGGCAGAATTTCTGGTTTGCATGCATAGTTGCCGGGCATTTTTTCAGTGGATATGCGGGGGCGCATCCATGCTATTCCCGTGAGAATTGCGATGAGCACAACGGCTGCCAGGGGAATTTTGGGGAGCATACAGCATGTTCTTTTCAGCGTTTTTGCGGCAGAGATAGCCATTTTAAATATTGCAACGACGATACGTATTAGAGTTTTTATGAACAAAACCGTAGCAACTGTAACCACTTTCTTCAGCATACGTAGGCCAGAAACCATTGCTTTAGAAGTTAATACAAAAAAGCGTCCCGCATTTTTTAACATTGCAGTGGGTAGTAGAAGTGCTTTCTTTAGCATAGGGAAAGATCTCTGCAAGGCTTTCTGGCTGGACAGCGTTTTTTCAGTACATGGACCCTTCGACAACGCTCCGGGCACGCTGGCTCGCTTTGCGCTTAGAGGATACTTAAGGCAACACTGAAAAGGTCCTTCTGTGGACTTTTTGCCTACGGCTCGTCTTTACAAAAGCAGTTTTTTTACTTCGTCATAATGAGAAACAGGATGGGGGATAAGTCCACGTCGCAAGAAGTCAGGGAGTTCTTCCCAGTCTTTCTTGTTTTCCTGAGGAAAAATAATGTGCTTAATGCCGGCCCGCCTTGCAGCCAGAGTTTTTTCTTTTAAGCCGCCAATCGGCAATACCTGTCCGGTAAGGCGAATTTCTCCTGTCATGGCATATCCGCTTTTAACCTGCTTTTGCATGTAGAGAGAAAGCAATGCCGTAACAAGCGTGATTCCAGCAGAGGGACCATCTTTAGGTGTGGCCCCATCGGGCACGTGAATATGAATGTCGTGCTGCTGGAAATACTTAAAATCATTCACCAGGCTCTTTACATACGTAATAGCGATTTCGGAACTCTCTTCCATTACTTTTCCAAGCTGGCCCGTAATTTTCCATCTGCCCCTGCCTGGCACGGACTTGGTTTCTACTAACAGAGTTGCTCCACCAAAAGCAGTCCAAGCGAGGCCAACGGCAATTCCAGGTGCATTCACCATAGCCTCTTCGCCAGAAAAAACCTCGGGGCCAAGATAATTTTTGAGGTTTTCTATAGTGATTTCTGTCAGTTTGTTTTCTCCGAGGACTATATCAGTAGCAATTTTACGATAAATTTTCTGAATGTTTTTTTCCAGAGAACGAACGCCTGCTTCGCGGGAATAACTGTTTACAATCTCAGAAAGAACGTCTACCGGTATTTTGGGGATAGTTTTTCCTTTAAGACCGGTTGCCTCTACAGTGCGCGGAATAATGTACTTTTGTGCGATTTTTATTTTTTCTTCCAGAACATATCCAGAGAGTCGGATAATTTCCATTCTGTCGAGCAGGGGGCCAGGAATTCCTTCGAGAGTGTTGGCAGTAGTAATAAACGTAACATGCGACAAATCAAATGCTATGTCGAGATAATGATCTCGAAAATCGACATTCTGCTCCGGATCTAAAACCTCTAACAATGCAGATGCCGGATCGCCCTGAAAGGAAATTCCCAGCTTGTCAATTTCATCGAGCATGAGAACCGGGTTGGATGCTTTGACAACTTTGAGCGCCTGTATAATTTTACCGGGCATGGCTCCTATGTACGTGCGGCGGTGGCCTTTTATTTCCGCCTCGTCTCGCATGCCTCCGAGAGAAAACCGAAAGAACTTACGATTCATGGCGCGCGCTATGGATCTTCCGAGAGAAGTTTTTCCTACTCCGGGGGGACCAACGAGACAAATGATGGAACCTTTTTCATCCTGTCGCAGGGAGCGCACGGCGAGAAATTCGATAATTCTGGTCTTTACGTCTTCAAGACCGTAATGATCCTTGCGCAAAATGCGGCGAGCCTGTTCCAGATTCATGGGCTCATATGCAGGCGGCTCCCAGGGAAGTTCAAGAATGGTTTCGAGATAATTCCGGATGACTCCATATTCACTGGAGTTTACATCAATATATTCGAGTTTGGCAAGCTCTTCGTTGGCTTTTTCGAGAGCTTCCTCAGATAATTTCGTTCTGGCAATCCTTTCGCGAAAATGCTCCGCATCTTTTTCTTTGGGATCGTCCATTCCCAGCTCAGAGCGAATAGCCCGAAGTTGCTCCCGCAAATAAAAATCGCGTTGCTGCGCTTCCATTTTATCGTTTATTTTGCCCTGAATTTTTCTCTGCAGTTTAAACAGCTCCAGCTCGCGCGCAAGAAACTGGAGAGTTCTTTCGAGGCGTGATTTAATTTCAAAAATTTCCAGCACTTGCTGGTATTCTTCCTTTTCGAGGTTGAGAATGCTGCAAACGAAATCAGCAATTTTTCCCGGCTCATCCACGTTTATGAGGGTGACTTTCATCTCTTCTGTAAAAAAGGGATTTTCGGACATCATTTCGCGAGCCTGGCTTAACACGGCGCGCGTGAGAGCAATCGTCTCTTTATCTCTGCGCAGATTTTTGGGCTCTGAATAGTAGTGCACAGAGCCGAAGAAGTAGGGCTCCGTTTGCAAAAATTTATCGATCGTGAATCTTTGGATAGTATTGACCAGAAGGTGAAGCCCGCCATCCGGCAAATTTACTTTTTTGATTATTTTAACGGCAGTTCCAACTTTGTACAAATTCTTTGCATTGTTTTCGGATTCGTTTTCTCCTTTCTGAAGAACCAGACCCATGTAGCCGGTTTTGCGCGAAATTTCTTCAATGGAATCTACGAGAGCTCCTGGAGAAAGAACGAGTGGCGTTACCATTCCTGGAAAGACAGGCCGGTACCGCAGGGGAATAATAAAAAGTTCGGGAGGCAGAATCTGGTCAATACTGACGATTACGTTCGATTTTTTTTCCATTGTGTTTATAAGCCAAGACAAGGCAGATTACTATAAGGTAGTTTACACCAAAACAGTCTGTCTTTTGCTATAGTCTGCCCTGCTTTTGACGTGTCGATAATCCCTTTATTTTAATCAGGCACGTCAACTTTTTTTATCTTGAGCTGAAGCCGTTCGCGTCCGGCGAAATAATTTTTGTGAGGTTCTACAGTAAGCAGGGAACCTGCTGGAATATGGTCTCTATCGTAGCCATGAAAAAACCAGACGCATTCAATTTCCCTGTATTGAATGGAGTCTATTCTTACACGCGCATGCTTGCCGCTTCCCATGGGCTGAAGAACAGCATCTGCCGACAAACGGATCGAAAGTTCAGGATGAGGATTCAGAACTCCAAAAGGAGAAAAACGGGTAATCTTTTGCCAAAGCCCAGGATACACATTGCTGTCCTCGATCAGGATTTGTTCATCTGTTATCGGCTCTTCTTTTTCGCTGGGAGCAAGTTCCTCTGCGAGCGCAGTAGATGCTTGGTACAGCTTGCGGGTAAAACTCTGTCTGTTTTCATAACGCAAAGAAAAACCGGCGGCCTGTCTATGTCCGCCAAACTGCACAAAACATTCTTTGACCAGATTGAGCAGTGAAAATATATCTTCATTTTTGTAGGAGCGCACAGATCCACGCAACACGTCTCCATCGTCTACGAGAACCGCAACCGGCTTTTTGAGCGATTCAGCGAGGCGCGAAGCAACCAGGCCAGAAATTCCACGATGTACTCTCGTGTCGTAGGCTACGGCAATGGGATACTTTTCATGATCGGGATCCAGGCTTTCCAGAATGGCGTCTGTGCCCTCTCCGGAGAGAGCCTTCCGTTGTTCATTTAATTTCTGCAAAGCAAGAGATTTTTGCGCAGCGGCAAGTGGATCTTTTTCAACGATGCCCCAAAACGCCTCTTCTGATACGCCCATTCTTCCCGCAGCATTGACAAGGGGCGCAATGGAAAAACTGATATCCTGCTCCGATAAAAATTCCGGTTTTATTTTGAGTCTATTAACAATCTCTCGCAGACCTACAGGAATATTCTGGAATTGCGTTCTAAAAAAATCCAATCCAGTCTTTACGAGTATGCGGTTATTATCAGTAAGAGGCATCAAATCGGCGATCGTTCCAACCGCTGCAAGCGGGGAAAATAGAGAAGTTTTATCGCGAACGGAGCGGTAGTGGAGTTGCTGTATCCCGTGAAAAATTTCCCCGGGATTTGCCATTTCTGGAAAAGACTCAAGAAAAGAGTTAATTCGATGAGCCACGGGAAACTGGGTTATGGTTTGATCCCAGTATGTTTGTAGAGAAATAGTTTCCCCAGACCTTTCAATCAGGATGTCGCGAAAATTCAAACCAGCCGCAAGGTTCTCGCGCAAAAAACCGTCGCGGTATAGTGCGGTGCCGCCAGGGAAACGAAATACAATATCCTTCTGGTAATCGGGGGTGTAAGAATAGACAATCCCCTGGATGAGATGAAATGCGAGTCCTGCCGTAGAGAGCTCCCGCTCTGTATTTTGGACGGGTAACCGTTTAGGATTGACAAAGGCTTCTACCTCTGGATAGTCTTCTGGTTTAGCCGGAATAAAATGGTGATCCAGAATGATGATCTCGATAGATTTGCCCTGGGACAGCAGTGCTTCTCGAGTGCTTATCAGTTCTGTTCGATTTGAGGAGCCGCAGTCGAGAGTCAGAAGTACATCCGGGCTTTCTGCAATAATTCTTTTGGCGGCTTCTTCGGTAACGCCATATTTATCTTCTTCCCGGGGCAGCAAAACGCCAAGCCTGCCCTCCGGGATTTTCATTATGTCTCTAAAAAAAGAATACAGAATGGAAGAAGAAGAAATTCCATCTGCATCGCGGTCTGCATAGATGACGAGGCGTTTGTCCGGAGAATTGTAAAAATTTCGCAGAATGTTTACAGCTTTTTCAAAGTCGGGAATGCGAAACGGCGAAAAAAAGAAAAAAGGCTCCGGGAAAAAATAACGCAGTACGAGGGAAGATAATTCCTGGTCTGATAATTCCCAGCCGAGTTCTTCGTAATAACGCAGAAGCTTCTCTGTCCAGTTGAAAAATATTTTTCGGGAAAGAGAATCGTGGCGGGGATCAAAAACGGAGAGCCAGGCCTGAAGTTGTTCGGAACGACTCACCGTAATGGAATGGATGAACCGCTAAAGGAAGCGCCTCTATCTATCTGCAGTTCTTTGGATTCTATGTCCCCGTGAAATTTGGATGATGGCGATAAATGCACAAAACTGGCCTGTCGAATATTGCCCTGCAAGGTTCCGTCGAGATGAACTTCCGGTGCTTTCACGTTGCCTTTTACCAGGGCCCCGTTATTGAGGCGAATGGAACCAGTGGCGGCAAGGGAACCCTCCACGCTGCCTTCTACAACGAGATCTCCTTCTATCTGGATTTCACCTCTGAATTTCATTCCCGCATCTATGTATGTCGTTTGTGCATTTTTGTCTAACATGAAAACTCCCTTGTTATGCAATTGGATTGTTTATTTTTGCTTGACCTGTAATTGAAATTTATGAGCGGCAAGCAGATCCTGCTCCCATTTATTCTTCTCTCTTTGTTGTTTTTCGGTGAGAAGGCTGGCAGCATTGTTTTTCTTGAAGTCGCTGTAATAGACAGGTTTTGTGCCCGCAGATGACGCTTCAACGATTTTTCTATAGGCGGCTTTGTAGTCTTCCTCTGTCAGTGCAACAGAGCGGTTCATGATTTCCCGACCCATAATTTCGTACAGAAAGACGTCGTATTCCCGCTGGTAGCGAATGTCGTACACTTTCTGGTTGCGGGCAATGGTGCTTTCGGCTTTGGCTGCAATCAGTTTTTCACGGACATAACTGTTAAACATGCGGGAAAGAGATTCTGGATCTTCCATGCGTTCGGCTCCAAAGCGCCAGCGCATAAATTCTATATAATTGTTCCATTCTGAGCGAGCCACATGTACATTGGCAGACTGAAACATGGGGTCTGCGGATTCGGGGATAGAGGACAGAGCAGGGATGGAGGCAAGGCCGGAAAGAATCTCGTTCATGGTATTTCGCGAAGTGTCTCCGGCTACTCTCTGCCAGATCATGTCGATCTGGTTTTCAATATTCGGGACATTTTTATTCTGCTTTTTCCAGACAGAGGCAAAAGATTTTTGGTCCATTTTTTTAACGGATTCCAGATAGATAA
Source organism: Caldithrix sp. (assembly GCA_020722745.1). GTDB lineage: Bacteria > Spirochaetota > Leptospiria > Turneriellales > Turneriellaceae > DYKF01. Next base: position 7,945 of record DYKF01000022.1, on the reverse strand, counting down.
TCTGTACGCCATAGGGAGCAGATATCGGAGAACTAAGTTTCTTCTTTTCGCGGATAAGGTTTTCGATGGATGTACGGACAGAGGCGGGAAGTGTCACAGCCGGCACATATCCTAGGTCCCCCCCTTTTTCCGCACTCTTTTTGTCGGCAGAGAATTCTTTCGCAGCGGCGTCAAATTTTCTCTGACCGGACTCTATCTGTTTGTAGATTTCAGTCGCTTTCTGCACGGTGTCAATATTGGGTTCGTGTCGAACGAGAATGTGCTTAATTTTATAGAACGTCTGCTTTTCTTCTAAAGCGTCTTTTTTAATCTCCTGGAGATACATGGACTGCTTAATTTTCACGGGCAAAAGAACGTCGCGAAAAAAAACTACGCTGGAGTTCTGTTCCATATTTTTGGATTTTGCTTCCTGGGCAGCCAGCGATGTCAGAACAATTTCACGGGCCATTCTGCCGAGAACATTGGAAGAAGGCTTTTTCTCAGACAGCGAGTAGATAGAGTGCAGGGAAAGAACGCGCGATTCCATTATCTTTCCGCCGTCGTAGGTGGCCAGCACAGAATCCTTTCCGCATTGGGAAGAGAATACGGCAAGAAACAGCAGGGATGCTAAAGACATTAATTTTTTCATTTTTTTTTTCCAGGGTTTAGTATTCAAGGGGAGGGAGTTCGCGAATGATATCTGCACGAGAGCGCTGTTCACGCCTGGGCTCGCTCTTCATTTCTTTTATGGGAGGGGCAGACTGAAAAGCAGGTTCCGGTTTTTCTACGCGGATTACGCGCCGACCTTTATCGGTAGCTGCAATCGTCTCAGTATAATAACCACCTTCGGGGGGAGGCGGGATTGGTTCCAAAGTGTCCGGGTTGCGATGCGTAAGAGACTCCAGCGAGACAGAAGGCGAATGGATGAGTTCGTCCTGGAAGGTGTGCACGGTGTTTTGCAGATACTCTGGAGGATTCTCAATTTTTAGATCCATAAGCTTAACGCGTTCATTGAGAAGTGTATTGATTTGTCCCTCGATAGCGTTCAACAGCGCATGCGTATACGCTCTGTCATTTTGAAGACCGGATTCAAGATTGCGAAGTTCTGCAATATCGCGTTCAATGGCTTCCATTCTTTTGAGTACGTGAACGAATTTTACAACAGCCATGTTTCAGCTAATGAAGACAGCTCTGCCTTGTCGAGGAATATTTTAACGAGGAAATTCTTTGTGCTAAAGAAAATGAGCGAGCGATAATTGCGAGGCAGGAGGAGCCCTTCGGGCAGATATTGGCTGCCCAAAAAGACAGGGCAAACAGCCACAGAAAAAGCCGCTCTCTAAAACCTTTTTTGAATGCGTTCCCTTTTCTGTATTGGAATTATAAGCGTCAGGCGGAAATTTTGCCAGTTGTTCTTGCTCGACGTCGCCCTAATCGCCTATAGAGAATACTCTGCGTGTAAAAGGACGCAATTATACCCGTTGACAGGATTGACATACAGTAGAGACAAATAATTTGATTTTAAATTGTTTTATTCCGTGTCTACTGCGATTTAGGATGACAATGAATCCTCTATTCACTATTACGTTTCCAGCCCTGATAAGCTGTGAACAAATACGCTTCCTCGCTGCGAAGAGGCTTGCGTTCTCCTAAAATCTGTTTCTCTTATCTGTTTTGGGCAGCCCTTGCAGCAATTTCAGTTTGTATCAGTCTTAAATGCAGAAATCATATCCTTTAGTTTCTCTGCTTGTGTGGATAATTCTTTAGCCGTAGATGCCATTTCTTCGGCCGCCGCTGAATTTTGATTTGTTATTTCTGTTAATTGTTGAATTGCAGTATTTATATTTTCTATGCCGATTTGTTGTTCTCTGCTTCCTGAAACAATCTCACCAACAAGTTTAGCACTATGGATTATTTCAGGTATTACTTTTTCTAATGCTTTCCCGGCAATTTCTGAAATATCTTGTCCTTTTCGTGATAATTGCGTTATTTGATCTGATGCTGTTTTAGACTGTTCGGCAAGTTTTCCAACTTCCTGTGCTACAACGGCAAAACCTCTGCCTGCTGCTCCGGCTCGTGCTGCTTCAATTGTTGCATTTAATGATAAAATATTTGTTTGAGACGATATATCCGAAATTGTTGATATTTTTTTGTTAATTTCTATAATGTATTTTATTAATTGAATAAAAATTTCATTACTTTGCTTTATTTCATTTCCCGATTTTTCAGATGTTTTTCCTGCAATTTCAGCATTCTCCACGTTTAATTTTATCATTGCAAGGATTTGTTCCATGGATGATGCAATTTCTTCGGTTGTTGACGCCTGTTCGTTTGCATTTTGTGACACTTGTTCAGATATTGACGATAACAGAGCACTGGCTTCAGATAAATTTGTTGAATTGTCTTCTATCCCTTTTACCAGAGATTTCATTTTCTCATTCTGGTTGCTTACTGCTTTTTTCTCATTTGACAGATCATCAATGGACTGCGTCAAAAAATTTGTAAAAATATAGCTGAATATGAAATTCATAAACAACATAATTTCGTATAGTATAAGTACACTTTGTCTGGTAGAAATCAATTCAGCTGTAACGGACTCTTTGTTTACAAAAAACACAACGACAGTTGACGCCATTGATAGAAAGTATGTTAGAATCATCACCGGGCGATAGGCAAACATTGCTGAAGTTAAAATTAATATAAAAAACACATAATATTGATATGGCATTTCTGACTTATTCGGGTTTAAAAACATTCCCAAAATTTCCACTATAGTAATAGACATAATAACAATACTTCCGGCCAATTGTGGTTTGCCCATTTTTACAATAAGCAGTGAAATAATTATCAATACGTTTATTACTAAATCGGGAATTGCCATTCTTGTATTCCCCGAGTAAATATTAATAAGCATTAACAAAGATACAAGGGAAAATGCAGTTAGAAGAATGAAACTAAAAGTTTTTGCTTTTTTATATTGGATACTTGACTTGCCGGCACTTATTTTTTTTAATAGACTCTCAATCAGTTTCATAATGATCCCTTCACCTGCTTTTTGTTGGATGAGGTGCGTGAGTTACGCAAAGCCGCTTGCGTCATTTCATCAAGAGCTTCCTCATTTTCTCCAGTAGCTCGCGGCACAATGCAGTGGCTTTATCCCCCAAAACGGATTAGTTGCCATCCGGCAAAACGCGGAGAAAATAGCCTGTGCAGAAGGACGCGTGCCATCCATGGCAAATGGCCGCTCGAGGCTACTGCCTCGCTTCGCGAGCGGCCCTCCCCGGCTTTTGCGGCTGTGTCCGTAGGGTAACAGCAAACCGCAGGCAAAAAGTCTCTCCGTGGACTTTTTCAATAACCTGTTAAAATTATTCAGATAAAGAGTCAAAAGATAAAATCAACAATATCTGCCCGAAGGACCCCCTCATTGCATTGACAGGCTGTTTGAAGACTGTGCTTCTACCGTATGAGCACGGCGCAAAATTTAAAATCAGAACTCCAGATACTGCAGGGCACGCTGGGTTCCCAGGTACAAAAATCTTCGACTCTTGAACAACTCGATGACATACGCCATAACGCCCTTGGCAAAAAGGGACAACTTACGCAAATTCTAAAGGGCTTGGGAAATGTTTCCCCTGACGAGCGAAAAGAGATTGGTGCTCTGGCCAATTCTCTCAAAGACGAAATTCTTGCCCTCATTGATAAGCGTGAAAAAGAACTTGGCGAGCAATACTATGCCTCTCTTACCGAGACCGAATGGATTGACACGACTATTCCGCCTGCGCCATTTCCGCGTTCTTTTTACGCAGGTGAGCGTGCCGGCCATTTACATCCCGTTACGCTTGTGCAGCGTCGCCTGGAACAGATTTTCACATCCATGGGATTTTCTGTTCTGGATGGCCCCGAAGTAGAGAGTGATTTTTATAACTTTGAGGCCCTTAACTTTACGGAAGACCATCCTGCGCGCGAAATGCAGGACACCTTTTATACAGAAAACGGCAATCTGCTGCGCACGCATACTTCTCCGGTTCAGGTGCGCGCCATGCAAAAGCTGGAGGCTCCTTTCCGGGTTGTCGTTCCTGGCCGCGTATTTCGATACGAAGAGTTAGATGCCTCCCACGAGCACACCTTTAACCAGATGGAAGGAATGGTGATTGATCGCAATGTGAGCGTTTCTCATTTGTTGCATTTAATGCAGACTCTTCTCGCCGAAATTTTTGAGCGGCACGTAGAGGTGCGGCTTCGTCCGGGCTATTTTCCGTTTGTGGAGCCAGGCTTTGAGCTCGATATGCAGTGCCTGATTTGCGGCGGCGATGGTTGTCCTGTCTGCAAAAAAACGGGCTGGGTAGAAGTGCTTCCCTGTGGACTTGTTCATCCCAATGTGATTCGCGCCGGTGGTCTGGATCCTGCGGAATTCCAGGGAGCAGCCTTTGGGCTGGGGCTTACACGACTGGCCATGCTCAAGTACGGCATTGAAGATATTCGCCACTTGCAAAACGCAAAAGTGGAATTCATAGAACAATTTAATTAAGGAACACAAATGAAATTATCTTACAACTGGCTTAACGATTACATTGACCTCGAAGGCTTTGATCTTCTCGATTTATCGAATCTGCTCACCATGAAAACATGCGAGGTGGAGGGAACAGAGCCGCTGTTCCCCTGGCTCTCTCAATTTCCGGTTGTGCTGGTAGAAGAAACGCAGCAGCATCCCAACGCAGACAAACTGAAAATCTGCAAAGTGAACACAGGGAAAGAGACAATACAAATTGTCACCGGAGCAGCGAATGTTCAGGCGGGAAAAAAATATCCGCTGGCACCGGTCGGTTCTGTTCTTCCTAATGGTATGGAGCTCAAGGTTGGCAATCTTCGAGGATACGACAGTTTTGGAATGCTCTGCTCTGCCACGGAGCTTGGCTTGGATGGAATAGCGTTTGTGGAGGGTGAAGACAGTTCTGCCGGCCTTCTCACTCTGCCAGATTCTTTTCAAGTGGGCATGGATATGCGAACCACTATTGGCGCCATCGATACGATCATAGACATTGACAACAAATCGATTACGCATCGCGCCGATCTGTGGAGCCACTTTGGATTTGCGCGAGAACTTTCCACTCTTTTAGGCAAACCACTTAAGCGCAATCTGCAGGATTTTACTTTTCCCGTAAGTAAAGTTTCTGGAGAGCATCCCAAAGCTATCATTCAAAATGGGTCTGCGCGGCGCTATTCTTCGGCCTTGTTTTCGCAGGCAACAAACACCATCTCCCCTCTATTTGTACAGGTTCGGCTTATGGCTGTGGGCATGCGTCCGTTAGGCAGTATTGTCGATGCTTCCAATTATACCATGCTCGATATGGGTCAACCCAACCACGCCTATGATCGTAAATTTATACAGGGACCCATATCGGTAGATTTTGCGGCAGACGGGGAAACCATCACAACGCTCGATGCCAAAGAAAGAAATCTCACGAAAGAAATTGTCGTAATTCGGGATGGCAATAAAGCCGTTGCGATTGCAGGCGTGATGGGCGGAGCCGGTACCGAGGTAAACAGTTCCACCACAGAGCTCTTTTTTGAGTCCGCCACTTTTTACAGAAAAGATATTCGCAAGGCAGTGGCTCAATTAAAACTGCGCAGTGAATCTTCCATGCGGTTCGAGAAAGGACAGGACATGCTTCTCACAGAGCCCGCCATTTACCGCTTTGCAGAAATTCTTTCTCTCAGTTCGCCTCAATTACAAATGTCTTCCATAGAGACAGTAAATTCTGACGAGCCAGCGCGCAATAAAATTGAAACTACTTTTTCTTACCTGCGCTCCAGGCTGGGTCATCTCGATATGGATAACCACCGCCTGGCAGAAATTTTTGTCTCGCTTGGAATGGACGTAGACTATAATCAAGAGAATCTGGCGGTTACAGTGCCAACCTGGCGCTCGGTTCACGATCTTTCCATTCCAGAAGATCTGGTAGAAGAGCTTGGCCGCATTATTGGCTACCGCGAAATTGCTCCCATGCCGCTCATGGTTCCCTGCGAAGTTCCCAAAGCCAAAAACAGTTTGCGCGATCTGGAAAACAAACTGCGCGATTTAATGGCAGAAAGCTTCCATTTTAGTGAAGTCTATAATTACGACTTTCATAGCGAAAAAGATTTTAATGCCGACACCCGCTTTGCAGAGAAGGCGCTCGCGCTGCTGAACCCCATCTCTGCTGACCTGCCCTATATGCGCGTTTCGCCTCTGCCGGGAATGCTGCACAATATAGAGGCCAACCACAGGGAACATTCGGATTTGCGGTTCTTTGAAATCGAGAGAATTTTTATACCGCAGGAGGGCAAAGAACTTCCCAAAGAAAAAATCTTTTTGGCGGGCGTCCTTACGGCAAAAAAAACGGCCCGCGAAATGCTCGCCTCTCTTTCTTCCCTGTTGTCGCATCTTCTAGAAAGAACCGGTCTGCCAAGAGAAAGACAAATCTTTTTGTCAGGGGAAGGTGGAGTTTTTCACCCAGGAAGAAATGGCATGATTGCCGCACAGGGGAGCACAGACAATGCTCTGGTTCGGTATGGACAAGTTCATCCCAGACTCGGGGATTTGTACGATCTTCCGGGCGAAGTATTTTATTTTGAAGTTTTCCTGCAGGATATTCTTCCCTTCTTTGAAAACCCTCTCAACCGTTACATTCCGGTGAACCGCTATCCGGGCAGCGATTTTGAAATTACCGTTATGGCTCCCAGACTGACTGCGTTTGAGCAGCTCCATGTTCTTGCAGGCCAGCCAACGCGCGGTGAAGCTGCTGGCAGTGAAACCTATCTGGAAACCGTGGAGTATCTCGATACATACGAAGGCGAGCAGATTCCGGCTGGACAAAAAGCTGTCTCTTTGCGCGTAGCATGGAGAAATCGCACGCGCACTCTGCAGAGCGAAGAAATTGCAAACTTGCAAAACTCGTTAGTTGCACGCTTTGCCGAGGCAGGCTTTCCACTGCGGAGCTGATGCGCAAAATTATTGCGGGATGTCTTCTCTGGGCCACGGCTCTCGGAGCGGTGGAAAATCCTGCAGTGCACCCCGTCGCAGAAGAAAAGAAAAAAATCTCGCAACTGGAAACTCTGCTGGCGGAAAAAAAATATGGTGAGGCAGCAGAGTACGGCCAGGCACTCTCCAGAGAATACCCGGAAAACCACAGCATTCTGTATTTGTCTGGCATTGCCATTCTGTATGCCCCATACCAAACACTGCAGCAGCGCGACGCGGCATTTTCCACAGCCCTGCAATTTTTGCAGAGCTCCGAAAAAATTTTTGCGCTGACTCCGCTTTCACGGGAAAAATACCAGAAGACATTATTTTACACGGGCCTGTTATACCAGTTGATCGGCAATAACGATATGGCCATAGGCTGTTACACAAAGCTTGTCGCGACGGATCCAGCAGAAGCAGAGGCGTGGTATAACATGGGTGTTTGTTTTCACGAAAAAGGAAATTTGATTGAAGCGAATCGCGCGTGGCTTAAATACTTTGAAGCACTTAGAATGCGGGAAGAGGATTTTTAAGTATCCTCTGAACGCGAAGCGAGCTGAAGGCAAAAGGTCCCAGCGTGGACCTTTAAATTATTTATATTGCATTCGATCAAAAAAAAATTGTAAAACCCAGAGACATATCTGACGAATGAGGAGGGGGGGTGCACTTCGTGCAGATTTTGCTTGCAGACCCTGCGGGTCGCGTATTGTTACAAGGGCCTGCCGTTCTATTGCTCTTTGTCCCTTACCTGTAAATTGTAGCAACAATGAGAGGGGAAATTTCGGAAGTAGGCAATTTATATAGTTTAATTTTTTGCGTTTTTAACGCAAAATAATAATTAGATTAATTTTATCTTTTATTATGTTCTATAAGCAAGCCCCCAAAAATCTCTCCGTGGACTTTTTGCCTGCGGCTTGGGTCGCCGTACAGAGGTTATCTAATTACTACTCTTAAATCCTTCCGTTT
>DYKF01000021.1 GCA_020722745.1 Caldithrix sp. | reverse complement strand
GTTAAACAATCCTTTAAAAAACCAAAAACATCAAAAATAGTGGACTTCCCACTTCCATTGGCTCCCACAAAAATACACAGAGAGGGTAAATTTTTTATTTCCAAATTCTGAAGAGACTTAAAATTTTCAATGGTAATATTTTCAATTTTCATATCTCATCCTTTCACCGCCCCAAGCATTTCCAATATGTCCTTTTCTATGGCAAGAATTTCTTTGTCAATTTCTTCCAAAGAACGTGGCGGTGTATATATATAAAAATAGCGATTAAAATTGATTTCGTATCCCACCCGGCCAATCTTGCCATCTTTACTGTCTTTGTATGTTTCATCAATCCAGGCATCCGGGGCATACGGCTTTACCTCGCGGTCAAAATATTCATAAACATCCTGATCCAGAGGAATATACTCATGGTCACGCAGTTCGGAATCCGGTATGGGGTTCCCATCGCCATCGAATACGATCTCGGCTGTTTCATCTTTTTGGGACAATGCATTAAAAATCGCTTTTTTGATGGCGGCTTTGGGTTTATAGTCCAATTTTTCAAATGCTGTATCTATCATCTTTTCAAATAGTTTCCAGTCTTTATACAGCTCATCCCCAATAGTCCGCAAGGCTTTCCGGATTGTCTCCTGTGCCTCTCTACCGGATAGCTTCTCTTTCTCCCGATCTTTGGGAGTTTTCTTTTTGGATAGGGAAATGGCCTTAAATGCGGTCTGCTCATCTAACCGGGCAATTCGCTCTTCACTCGCCTGGAAGTTCAAACGCAGCGGACGGTCTATCTGCACTTTGCGATAACCAAAATCGGTATTGTTAAATATTTTTACCCGCCCATTGGGAGTGTTCCCCAGATACAAACTGGTGATTTGATCTATCTGTTCCGCAGAAATTGCATTGCGTTTATCGCCCAGGCTCTTGCCCATTTTTACATACATGTCGCGGGCATCCACGAGAGTCACCATTCCCTTTCTGGCATTTTCTTTTTTGTTCGTGAGAATCCAGATATAGGTAAAAATGCCGGTGTTGTAAAAAAGCTGATTGGGCAACCCGATAATGGCCTCCAGCCAATCGTTTTCCAAAATCCATCGGCGAATTTCGGATTCCCCCTCCCCAGCATCACCGTTGAACAAGGGAGAACCATTAAAGACAATAGCAATGCGGGTTTTGTCTTTGGGGTTCGGGTGCATTTTGGAAATCATGTGCTGCAGGAATAAAAGCTGTCCGTCGCTGATTCCCGGAAGACCGGCGACAAAACGTCCCCCTCTTTGGGCTTCTTTTGTAATTTCTTCTTCTTCCCCCTTCCAGTTTTTTCCATAAGGAGGATTGGATAGAATATAATCAAAATGTTGGGATAAAAAACCATCGTTGGAAAAACTGGAGCCGGGCTTAATGCGGTCAGGGTCTTCCCCCTTTATCAACATATCCGATTTTGCAGCGGCATACGTTTTGTCGTTGATTTCCTGGCCAAATAAATGCACCTGAGAGTTGGGATTTTCTGCTACAATGGATTTTTTAGCCTCCGACAGCATTCCACCGGTTCCACAGGCCGGATCATACACGGTGGTAATTACTCCCGTGCGCGATAAACGTCCTTTTTCTTTGGCGATAAGAAGTTTCACCATGAGGGCAATTACCTCGCGGGGCGTAAAGTGTTCCCCCGGATTTTCATTCGTTGCCTCGTTGAATTTGCGGATCAGCTCCTCAAAGACATAACCCATTTCATGGTTGGAGAGCTTGTCTGGGTGGAGCTGAATCTGCGGGTTGGCAAACTTCTGGATGACCTTATACAGAAGGCCTTTCAGCTGGAGCCCGGTGATCACATGCCGGAAATCAAACTTATCAATAATTTCCTGTATGTTTTCGGAAAACCCTTTCAAATAATCCAGAAAATTGCCTTGAATATTGCCTTGATCATTGAGAAGTTTTGAAAATGTGTATTTTGAGGTATTGTAAAAGGCATAACCGGAGGCATTTGTCAAAACTCCCGATAAATCCTTGAGTTGTCTTTTAAATTTCTTTTCTGTCTCCAGAACCTTTTCATGATTGGGCTCCAGAATCAAATCTAACCGACGAATTACCGTGAAAGGATAAATCACATCTGCGTATTCGCTTCGTTTATAATTATCTCGGAGGATTTCATCTGCAATGCTCCAGATAAAATTTGCTAATTCTTTAACATTTTGTGCCATTGGTTATCCTTTGTCTGTATTTTTCACTGCTTTTCCATAGCAACTTATTTCTATCCTTTTTTACAGCGCGGGTCAAGAATATTTTATCCATTGCCGGACTCGCGAAAAAACGCAGCCCCCTTTCGACAAGCTCAGGGTAAACAGAGCAGCCGCTTTCCTGTTTGACTGCACGGGGAAAAAGGAAAATCTGGCTGAATGCCGCGTCGAACTGATATAAAAAAAATTATGATTATAGGATCTGGCCCCATCGTCATTGGCCAGGCAAGTGAATTCGATTATTCGGGAACCCAGGCGGTGAAGGCACTCAAAGAAGAAGGATACGATGTCATTCTCGTCAATTCCAATCCGGCAACCATCATGACAGATACGGATTTCGCGGACAGAGTGTATATTGAGCCGATAACTCTTCCATATCTGGAAAAAATTATTGAAACAGAAAGGCCAGATGCCCTGCTGCCAACTGTGGGGGGGCAAACTGCGCTCAATGCAGCGCTTTCGCTGGACAGAGCGGGCATCCTGAAAAAATACGGCGTGGAACTGATTGGCGCAAAGTCAGATGCTATTGCCCGTGCCGAAGACAGAAAACTCTTCAAAGAAACCATGGAATCGATTGGCGTGGCGGTTCCCAAATCGGGGCTGGCGCACAGTTTTGACGAGGCCATGCAGATCATAACCGATATTGGATTTCCCGTTATTTTGCGCCCCTCGTTTACTCTGGGGGGATCGGGTGGGGGCGTTGCGTATAACCAGGAAGAATACGAGCAGCTCATTCGCCGCGCTCTGAGTGAAAGTCCCAATTCCCAGGTTCTCGTGGAGCAGTCTGTTCTTGGCTGGAAAGAATATGAGCTGGAAGTCATGCGCGACTCGGCAGATAACGTCGTCATTATTGCCAGCATTGAAAACGTAGATCCCATGGGCGTGCACACAGGGGATTCCATAACCGTTGCACCCCAGCAAACATTGTCAGACAGGGAATACCAGAATCTTCGCGATCAGGGGATTCGGATTATTCGAGCGATCGGAGTGGAAACAGGTGGTTCCAATATTCAGTTTGCCGTGAACCCTGCCAATGGCGATGTCATCGTCATCGAAATGAATCCACGGGTTTCGCGTTCGAGTGCTCTTGCATCCAAAGCAACGGGGTTTCCTATTGCGAAGATTGCTGCCAAGCTCAGCGTTGGGTACACCCTCGATGAAATCAATAACGACATTACCCAAAAAACTCCTGCTTCTTTTGAACCAAGTCTGGATTATATTGTCACCAAAATACCTCGTTTTACCTTTGAAAAATTTCCCGATTCTCCCAACAGCCTCGATACGCAGATGAGATCCGTGGGTGAGGCCATGGCGATTGGCCGTTCCTTTCCAGAATCGTTCCAGAAAGCCATGCGCTCTCTCGAAAACGGCCTCGGAGGATTTGGCTCCGATGGCAACCTTGTGACATTTCTCGAAATGAAAAAAGTGGAGAGAGAAGGTCGTCTCGATTCTTATCTGCGCGAACGGCTTGCTACTCCCAACGACAGGCGCTACCAGTATTTGAGATATGCGCTTGATCTGGGGTATTCTGTGGAACAATTGCATTCTATTACTTTCATAGACCCGTGGTTCCTGCACCAGTTTGACAGAATGGTGGAGCGCGAAAAAGAATTCCTTGCTGCGGTGCGCATGGGTCAACCCGAACTGCAAATGCAGCGCATGCGCGACTTTGGCTATACGGCAAAGCAAATGGCGTGGATTGCGCTCACCGATGAATTAGCTCCCATGCTCGAGGAACTTTCTCAGCTGCCGAGTGGTTCCGGCGAATACATGAAGCTGGTCTCTAAAATCCAGAAACTGCATTCATCAAAAACGGCAGAAATGGACAGACTGCGACGGGAGAAATTGCCCGTCGTGTTCAAAAGAATTGATACGTGCGCGGCTGAGTTTGAATCCCATACACCGTATCTCTATTCAACAACCGAAAAAGAATGCGAGGCCGATGTATCAAATCGCAAAAAAGTGATGATTTTAGGTGGCGGCCCAAACCGCATTGGCCAGGGTATTGAATTTGATTATTGCTGCTGCCATGCATCGTTTGCTCTCCAGGATCTGGGAATAGAGAGCATTATGGTGAATTCCAATCCGGAAACGGTTTCCACAGATTACGACACGTCGGATCGCCTGTACTTTGAACCCCTCACAGAAGAAGACATTCTCAATATTTACGATAAAGAATCGGAAAACGGTGAGCTTCTCGGTGCCATTTTCCAGTTCGGAGGGCAGACGCCTTTGCGCCTCTCGGAAGCGCTGGAAAAACGCGGTGTTCCCGTTTTGGGAACCTCTTCGGAATCCATTGCCCGAGCAGAGGACCGCAAGCTGTTTAACGACATGATTGCTCATCTTCAGTTGAGGCAACCAGATGGCAGAATGGCTTCTTCCATGGAGCAGGCGCTGACCTCTGCAGAAGAGCTCGGCTTTCCCGTCCTGGTGCGTCCATCCTTTGTTCTTGGTGGCAGAGCGATGATGATAGTTCACACGCAGGAGCAGTTGATCCGCTACATGGAATCTGCAACCGAAGTGAGCGAAGAGAGACCGGTTCTCATTGATAAATTTCTGGAACATGCACTGGAGCTCGACGTAGATGCCTTGAGCGATGGACACAGCGTTTTTATAGGGGGAATCCTGGAACACATAGAAGAAGCAGGCGTGCACTCCGGTGACTCTGCATCCATATTGCCCCCTAAATCTCTGTCCCAGAGCATGCTTTCTGAGGTCATTGATGCCACGGAAAAAATTGCTCTGGAACTTAAGGTGAAAGGGCTGATTAACATACAGTTTGCCATTTTCCGCGACCAGTTATATATTATCGAAGTGAATCCGCGAGCATCGCGAACCGTTCCATTTGTATCCAAGGCGATTGGAGTACAGTTGGCCAAAATGGCTACGCGGATTATCGCTGGCGAAACTCTGGACGATCTTGGACTTCGCGACATGATTATTCCGGATAAATACTTTGTGAAAGAAGTAGTGTTGCCCTTCAAAAAGTTTGCCGGCACGGATACAATTCTTGGCCCCGAAATGAAATCTACCGGGGAGGTCATGGGAATTGGCAAAACACCGGGAGAAGCATTCTTTAAGGCACAGGAAGCAGCAGGCAGTCCCGTTCCGCTAAAGGGAAATCTTTTTGTCTCAATTAATGATGAATCTAAATCGCTTGTTCTCGACGTGGTAAAACGACTCACCAGCCAGACTGACTATAAAATTCTTGCGACGCGCGGCACGGGCAAGTTTTTACAGGATAACGGAGTCCCCGTTGAAATTGTCAATAAAGTCCATGAAGGCCGACCGCATATTGTCGATAGAATCAAATCTGGCGATGTGCATCTGATTTTCAATGTGCCAACCGATATCCAGACGCGCAACGATGCTCTCGATATTCGGCAGGCTGCTCTTCGCTATAACGTCCCCTATTTTACGACGGCGCAGGCAGCCCTTGAAGCATTTGAGGGAATTCTTGAGATGAAGGACAGGGGTATTGAAGTATATCCTTTTAGCCGCACTTAGTCTGTTTCCCGTGTTAGTTCTGCGCGCGGAAGCCCTTCCGCCGGAGGCCTATACGGAAATTATCCCCGGAATACTGGAAGAAAAAGTTTTTGAGTCGTTTTCTTCCCGCTTTGCAGAAGATGGACCATCTGTAGATTTTCGCGGCGATGGCATGTTCCGCTTTATTCCCTCGGAGCGCTTTCTTTCTCCCGCTCCGCGCGACAGGGATGGTGCCTGGATCTTGTACGATTCATTGCGGACGGGTCAGGCAGAAATCCGCTTCCCGGAAAAGCCAGCCGGGGATCGTCTCGTCTCTGTTTCTATCTGGGTGTTTTCGATGGATTACCCGGGAAGTCTGTACCTTCTCATCCGCGACGGGCGGGGCGTTTTGTCCCGCCACTCTTTTGGAACTCTCCGGTATTCTGGCTGGAAAAAGCTGACCGTTGCCATACCTGATTCTGTTTTTCAGAGAGACTATTCTGTGTCCTCTGCTCAGAATGCCGTTATCTCCGGTTTGTTATACACTCCTGGTCCGGCGGGATACAACAAGCGCCTTTTGATGATAGACAGCATGACGATAACCGTCAGACGAAAGTATTTACTTAAAGAGTATTAACTTTTCGGGTGAAACCTCTGATTCTGTATAGCCTTTGGCCCACTTCGCGTTGAGGGTTCAAATAATCCAGTCTGCCGCTTTTTCCACTTTGAGAGGCAGTTTGGCCATGGAATACATGGGAGCCTTTTCAATAATCTGTCCATTCTTCTTGACTCGAAACTGTACGAGAATATGTTCCTCTGCCTGAGAAAAAGGGATATACATTTCGATAACATCTTGCTGGGCAATTTGAATGTGCAGGTGCTTTTCCTGTCCGTTTGTCTGTAGAATTGTCTTATTCTGCATATCCCATTCAATAATCATGCTTTCATTATTCAGAATTTCTATCTCGAGAGTTTCTTGGTACGGGTTTTCGAGATTGCCTTCAATGGCCATATAGAACCCGTGGGTATGCTTTTGAGACGGACCAAACTTCAGTTTTTGCAGCCTTCGCGTAGCGAGATGCATGGTCGAGGCGTCAAATGTGAGATCAAACTCTCCCGCTCCCAGCCAGTCAAAAAATCCTTCGACGAGACCATCGGGATGAACAGTGAGGTAATCCACCGGATGCGCGAGCAGGCCGCCACGGTGTTTGCCGCGAATGCTGGAGTAGAGTTCTGGAGGAACGGCTAGACCAAGGTACTGGTATACATTTCTGACATGCTGCCGAAACAGTGCGTCAAAGTCATCGCTAAAATGGCTGTAAAAATCGTCGCCATACCACCAGAACCAGTCACTGCCTTCCGCTGCCGAGAGCGCAAAACGGGCTTCTGCCAGTGTTTTTGCATCGACAGTTCCCTTGCGCTCTTCAAAAGCCGTTTTCGCTTTGACGAGAAATTCCCATGCGCGGTTTTTTTCTGGGTGTCCAATCCAGGTATTGAAGTTGGAATAGATCCAGCTTCCCGAAAATAGTTTTTCGAGTTTTCTACCGGGAAGGGAAAGAGCTTCTGTGTGTGTTAATGGTACAATCCAGCCCGCATTGGCAATGGCCTTGTATAATTTGTCGAGAAAGTCGTAGCCGTTATTGGGGTAATGTTCCCATGCGTTTTCTCCATCGAGAATAACATTTACGTGGGGATTTCCTTCTGGACCGGTAAACTCATCCTTAATGCGGGCCAGGCGGGTAAGAAAATCGTTCACTGCGGTTTGCGCGTCCCACTGGGAGTATGTAAATCCAATCAGATCTGAAAGCTGTGTATCGCGAAAGTACATTCGGACAGGGCCGTTTTCCGTACTATAATCATAAGGTACGTAAATTTCGTTTTGGCCAAACGGAGTGTGGGATAGAGCAAACGAATGAGCCAGAATTCCCTGGTCGGTTGCGACCCATTTAATTTCGTTCTTTGCGAACTCAGGGATTACAGCGGGAGAAACAGAACCCTCGGATGGCCAGAAACCGTTGATTTTTTTTCCGAGAATGCTTTCGGTATACTCTTTCCCCGTTTTAATTTGATGATCAATGTCGTTGCCCATGTTGGATACCGCACTCGGCAAAGGAATGTCCGGAACAGAAACCCTGGCAGCCTGAAAAGAGGAAAGTAATGGTAAAATTGGGTGAAAGAACGGCGTGGTCGAAACATCAACCAACCCCTGCTCATAGGCGGTTTTATGAGCATCGATGACGATCTTCAGGAGAGACTCTCCATACTGTAGAATTTTCTCCTTATCTGCGTTGGAATATCCTCTGTCCTTTTGAGCGAGATTATGGAGCCATGCCTCTTTGCGGAAAGATACCTGCCCAAACCAGGCGAGTAGTAAATGGACTTTGAGATCCAGATAGTCTTCGGGTGTAAATGTTTCGCCGTGATTTTTTTTGGTGAGCAGTTCGTGGTAGCGCGGAGATGCGTGGATTTTTTTTTGATCCATGGAAGAAAACGCGTATGTAGTAAGCAGTTTTTCTTCGCGTGCATGAACGGGGCCATTGTTATAGAGGATGGCGAGAAGCTCATCCTGCAGGGGATTTTTTATATAATCGAGGATCTGGTACAGTAGAATGGGAACAAGATTAAACGTTACTTTTACCTTATTCTCTATGGCGAGAACGAGCATGTCGTAATAGTCTTTGATAGAGTGCATGTACACCCAGGGCATTCGATAAATGTTGTTAACCGTGTCTTTATAGAATGGCTGGTGCTGGTGCCAGAGAATAGAAAGATATAATTTTTTCATGATTCCTCGGTTTCAGATTCTGTTTTGTGGGACGAAAAGGGCGGCAAAAAAAGAACGGCCTTCAGGAGCAGTGCAGATACAATGACGAGTAGAGTGAGAAAAGCAGCAAGATAGAAAAAGCGGGGGGCCTGCATCCAGTTCTGAATCATCGGAAAAGAAGACAGGGCAAAGAAAAAAAGAAGCAGAGCCAGTGGAATTCTAAGCAACTGTTCTACCAGTGAGCGCATATAGCAAACAATCAGGTTCGCATCTGCCGTCAAGAAAGTTCACTGAATTCTCGGGGCATACCCTCTGTAAGGTTTTCATTCCCATTATCGGTGATGAGAATGTCATCCTCTATGCGGATTCCCGTACCTTTAAGCTCTTCTGGAATAAAATCGTAATCTTCGGGGAAGTAGAGTCCGGGTTCTACGGTAAACACCATGCCAGGAACAAGTTTTACGGCTTGGCCGTTTTCGTAGTAGGCCCCGGTATCGTGCACGTCCAGTCCAAGCCAGTGCGATGTCCGGTGCATATAAAACAGTTTGTAGTATTGTTTTTGGATGATCTCATCCGTGGAACCAGGTATGATCTTTTCTCCTTCCCATGCAATTCGCTTAAAAAGGCCTGCATCCCAGAGGCCCTCTACCAGAGTTTCTACAGCTGTATCGTGAATGGACTCCAGAGTCTGCCCGGCGACAGCACGTTCTATGGCCTTTTTCTGAGCAGCGAGAACAATCTCGTACATTTCTTTTTTACGAGAATGCAGTTTGCCAACCGGATAGGTTCTCGTTATGTCCGACGCATATCCCTGGTATTCAGCTCCGGCATCCATCAGAAAAAAAGAACCCTGCGAAATTTCAGCAGCGTCGCGCTCATAGTGAAGAACGGTCGCATGATTTCCCGATGCTGCAATCACCGGGTAAGATAACTCTTCGGCTCCGTTCCTATGTATGGCGTGAAAAAATTCCCGTTTGGCATCGCGCTCCCGCAAGGGTTCATCAAACGTGCGCAGAAGCTGCAGAACTGCCTTGTGTCCGGCGACAGCGGTCCGGGCTGATTGTTTTAAACGGGCAATTTCATCCAAATCTTTTATTCTCCGAAAAAAACCTAAAAAGGATGATAAGTCTTTCCAGGAAGAGGGAAAAGTCTCCGGACCACGGGTTTTTGCGCTCCACCCTGTTAGAAGACGGGAAAGCGGGGTGCTGTATTCTTCTTTCCAGGGAGCGTAGAGCAGTTCCTTTCCCGATACCATTGGCTTGAGAACATCTGCCAATTTGGATGTGTCGTGGATAGAGGATAGCGGCAGGCCCAGTGATTTCGATAGATACTCCGGGTCTGCAAACCGGCTGCTCCAGCGCCTTTCCTCGGGGGAACCCATTGGGGCAAAAAAAACGGTTTCGCCCGATTGTGCCAGGACAAAAATGGAGTCTGGAATATTGAGATCCGTGAGATACAGAAAATCGGATTCGGCGCGGAAAGGATACGAAACGTCTTTGTTACGCTTTGCTTCTGTTCCAGAATAACTTATGAGAACAGAAGCTGGTTCCATGGATTGCCGTATCTGGGAGAGTCGCTGGTTCATGCTTTCACAGTACTGTTACCTTTTTCCACAGTTTATCCACATATGTGGATAAGTCAGGAGTCGGAGAGCAGTTTACCTGCTTTGGCCCAGTTTTCTCTGTCCAGTTCGTCTATGGTTATATAGGTCGCTTCGGGTGGTTTGCCTGCCACATTGAGGAGCAGCTCTGTGATTCCCGCTGCTATTTTTTGTTTCTGCTCGGTGGTCAATTTTCCGGCTACTTTTACATTTACATAAGGCATGGCTTTAACCCTGATAGGCCTGCATATTGTCAAGCAATTGAAGGCTTTGCTCGCGAATAGTATTGCGTGCCGTTGGGTCAGAAACCTGTAGCAGCAGCATATCGAGATCGTCCGCTTTACTCGCAGGCGAAGAAATAAATGCGAGCAACTGTCGATACAGGCCCTGGTTTTGTCCGGCAAGAGCGTTTCGGAGATCTTTCATTGTGCCCATGTATTCGCGAACCGTCTCTGCATACTCCTGAATTTTATCCAGGCTGTCTCCTGGCATTACGTGCAGGCGCGAGTACTCTGCATTCCACTGAATAGACTCTCCTCGTTCTTCGCGCTGTACCAGAGTTCTTAAATGGATAGCCTGCTTCTCCCTAGGTGCTAACGCGGAAAACCAGTTCTGGTATCCCTCTTTATCTTTTTTGGCAATAAAGCCGTTCATTGTTTCGCTGATACGAAAAAAAATATCAGGGGAAATAAACGCTTCTATTTTTCGGTAGACGGGAACCTGTTCAGAAGATCCCTTGCTTACGGGAAGAGGAGCTCGAAGGAATTCTTCCTGGTATTGGGACAGCAGAATTTGTCCTGGCATGGGTTCTTTCGATTTCTGAGGCTGTTTGGGCACGGGGGCCTGTTCTGCAACGGGAGCAGTCGTCGGGGACGGAAACATTTGGCCTATTCGGTTTTCCTGTGGTGTGGATGCAAGAGCAGCAGGTGCTTTCAAAAAGAGATCTCCGTACAGGTCCAGAAAATCCCAGGATGGAGTGCGGTACGGGTTGTCGTATTTATCGCGCGCTTTAGGAAGCTCTTTTTCCATTAGCTGGGCGCGGGTTTTTTCCAGCGTCGAAATAAAATGCTGCCCGATGTAAGAAATAAGACGGTTTGTATTAGGCTCGCCAATCCATGCGGGAAGCTCGGCTATTCGCGAGCGAAAATCTGCAACGGTTTTAAATTCCCGGCTTACCCTCGCCATAGTCTCTGACAAAACTTTTTGGGTCTTTTCGGGAGGAAACTGCAAGCCACGGGACATGTAATGAGACAGAAGATGTCGAAGCGCATTGTAATACGCCAGGTATTCTCCACGGTCCGAAAGGACAAAAGTTCCCTGATCGTTTTTTTGGAGCAGCTCCTCAGCCATGTGCGTTCCTGTGCTTTTCGTAAATATAGTGGACAGCGATTTCGTAGACAGACGCGCCCAGGCCGGCAAGAACTCCGCTGGCAATATCGCTCAAAAACGACTGCTGCCGAAACGATTCCCGTGCATATACATTGCTGATATGTACTTCGAGAAATTTTGCGCGCACCGAAAGAAGAGCATCGCGGAGCGCTATGCTCGTATGCGTATAGGCTCCGGCGTTGATGACCATCCAGTCCTCCCCATGGTTCTGCACATACGTCACGAGTTCTCCCTCATGGTTGCTTTGGAAAAAAGAAAAGCTGATTCCGGGAAATTTCATTTGGAGAGACTCTTCTATGGTGGCCAGAGTGGAATTGCCGTAAATGCTTTCTTCGCGTTTGCCGAGCATGTTTAGATTGGGACCATTGATGATATGTATTTTCATTTGTTTCCTTCTTCTATAAATTTTGCGAGTTCCGTGAGCAGTGTTGTATCGGGAATCGGTTGCGGTAACAAGGCATTGCCCGGTTCATCCAGAAGAATAAAACGGATATCATCGGAAATGTTTTTTTTGTCCCTTTTCATGATGGCTACAAGTTTTTCCGGACTGGCCTTTTTGAGAGTAGAGTATTCCTGTAGATACAGAGGGAGCCCTGTTTCTCGAAGCATTGCAATTATTTCATTGGCTTTTTTGATCGCCAGAATCCCAAGAGAGGCAGAAAGGCGCACAGCAAAGTGCATACCAATCGCCACGGCCTCTCCATGGGTGATGCCCTTATAGCGGGAATAAGCTTCGAGAGCATGGGCTAAGGTGTGTCCAAGGTTAAGAGTTGCACGCACTCCCGTTTCTGTTTCATCTTCGGAAACGACATCGGCTTTAATGGTAACCGCTTTCTCCGATAGTTTCCGGAGAATTTCCGGATCCCGTTTGCGGATGGCATCTTTAGCCTTTTGGATTTCCCGCAACAGTTTTTTGTCGCGGAGCAATGCCGATTTGATGATTTCTGCCAGCCCCCCGGTAATATGTCCGGCGGGCAATGTTTGTAGAAATTCCATGGAAATATGTACAGAGAGGGGCTGGTAAAAAGTCCCGACGAGATTTTTGCCTTCCGGAACATTGATGCCGGTTTTTCCACCCACGGAGGAATCTACCATGGATAGCAGAGTGGTGGGGATTTGTACAAAAGAAACTCCACGAAGCAGCGTAGACGCTATAAAGCCGGACAGGTCTCCCGTAACGCCACCACCAAGGGCAAACAGAGTCGTTTTTCGGTTGGCCCCACTGCGAATGAGCGCTCTGGTTAGCTTTTCATACTGGCTGAATGATTTTGATTTTTCCCCGGAAGGAATCACAAATACTTTTCCGGTTGCAAACAGCGAGCGGAAAAATTTACCATAGTATTTGTCGGCATTGGAATCGACAAGGAGCATATCGCCCGGACGAACCTGTGCGGAAACAGCCGCTACCAGTTCCGATAGAGACGAATACCATTTTATGGGATATTCGCGCGAGGCAGAGCGAACGATATACTTTTTATTCATCAGGGAGTCGTTTCCACTGGGCGGGGAATTTCGCTGAATCCTGTTTCCCTGTTTACATTTGCTCTCTCCATATTCTTAAGAACGGTGGAGTCAGGATCTGCGCTTAGCGATTTTTGGAAATCATCGAGAAACTGGATGTTATAATGAAAATCGTCGTCCTCGTCTGTGAACGATCCGGGAGCCCAAGGGTAGCGATTTTTTTGTACGGAGACCGTGCGAACGAGCAAAGATTTTTCGTCCGTGGGCAGCCCGGTTACATTCGCCCTGAATTCTGGGGAATACACGCGCAGATATTCTTCTGCGTTGGAAAGATAGAGAATCCGGGCAGGAATATTCATCTTCTTAAGAGTCTCTCCGATACTGTTGAGTGTAATCGTACCATTAAGATCTCCCTGCAGGGAAATAATTCTGTTTTCCCTGGCGAGGGTGCGAAGATAATCGTATTGCGCCTGGTCGTACAGCCAGGTAGTATAGCCATGCTGTTTGGTCAATACGTCTTCAATGGAAAAGCGTTTCTGTAAAAAACTGCGTGCCGTGTTCATGCTTTCTACAATAAAATCGAGATTCGTCTCCGACGCATACACTTCGCGCAGCCATGCTTCGGACGTGGCTTTGTTTTCTTTTTTCCACATCGCGCGGAATTCCTGCGGGGTGGCTGCCTTTTTAAGGAACGCAATGTGAACTTTGTTCGCTGCGGCTACGATGCGCGTAAAGTCCATCAGAAAAACGTATTCGCTTTTGGCCCACGCGGCGAGTTGAAAATTCTGTATGGAGCCAACTCCTATGTACGCACCGCCAATATTTTCTATTTTTGTATAGTAGAGATCGAGCCTGTCCTCGTTGGTGATCGTTGTGCTGCCCTGGTCCCAGCGCGTCGGCTTAAGGTCTTCCTGAGCTGTGCTGCGAAAAATCTGGGTCTGCGCTTCCCTTGAAACGACGGGGGTTGCTGGTTTTTTTTGGCATGCCGCTGCAGTCAATACCAGAGAGAGGAGAAGAATAGAAAACTTTAGTTTCATGTGTTATCCTTTGTTTTTTGGCAGTGCGGTCAATCTATTTGTGGGGAAAGATTTCATAAACCCGAATCTGGTGATCGAGAAAATCCGAAGAGACGAGAGTTTTTCCATCCGGAGAAACGTCAAGACCGGTGGGCTGGTTTCCTCCCTCCCAGAATTCCAGCACGGTCCATGTTTTTGTGTCGATTGTGTAAACGCGCCCAAAATGAAATCCCTTTTTAAGATAGGATTCCGGATTGTTGGGGCCTCTACACGAAACATATAGCCTGCTTTTGTCTGGCGAAAGGATAATAGTATTTGGCTTGGAATATACCGGTATAGTATGTATCTTTTTTTCTGTTGTGAGATCATACACTTCCACCACAGCAGTTCTCATGTCCGATACGATGAGCTGGTTTTGTTCGGTGAGAATGGTGATATGCCGTTTGGAACCTGGAGGTCCAAACAGGGAGAGAGTTTTACCGGTTTCTGTGGAAAGTTTTCGTACCCGACCCAGTTTATTCCTGGGGTCTGCCCCTTCAAATTCGGCAACATACAAAAAATGGGAGTCGCCAGAAAGAGCGAGTCCCCGGGGAACCATTTTGCCAGTAGGCCAGCGGATAATTTCTTTGTACGGAGAAGAGGAAGTGTCAATGACAGATATGTCGTAGGACAGCCAGTTAGTTAAATAGACTTTTTTATTTGCCTTGTCTTCGAGCATTACTTTTGACCATTTTCCCGAAATCTGGATCGTTTGCTTGTAGGATAAATCTTTGAGACTAAAAACATGGATGGCTGGAACCATCATCTGGCTGACCCATAGCTCGCCGACTTCGCGCCTTACCAGAGATTCCACAAAACCCTGTTTTTTTGCGATTGCATCTGGAATCTGGAGAAACTGTTTTTCTCCCGTTTTTATATTGAGTACCTGTATCCCGGAATCAGCGAGAAGAGGTAGTACCACGCGGTCGTTGTCTATAAAGGTAACGGATTTCGGCTGATTCCCAGTTGCAAAGCGCGATAAAAATTTTGCTCCAGAATTTGCCTTGTCCAGCGCTATCAGATCTGGGTTCTTGAGAGAGATGTCCCGTTCCACTGGAATATATCCATCATTTTTTATCGTGAGAATCTGCTTTTTTCCTGCCGGAATTTTCAGGGTAATTTTACCCATTGTTTTTTCGTGCCTGGCTGCCTGCAATGGCTTTATGGAGGTACCATTTACAGAGTACTGTGCTTTTTCGAAAGGTTGCACATAGAACGAAATTGTTTTTTCTGGAAGTTCCGCCCGAACCGTACAGGAATGAAGCAGAATAACCGAAAGGGAAAAGAGTCTTTTCATAGTCCACCATTTTCAGGGGACATAATTCATCATCCTTTTTTCTCAGTTACAAATACGAGAAGGCGCGCAAAGGCCGCCGGACTTCCGCGCATATAATCGGCATCTTTTCGGATGATCCGGAAACCATGCTTACGCAGCAGAGTTTCAATTTCCTTTCTTGTGTAAACCATCTGGACATGCAACTCCCGCTTCACGTCGTCTGGAGTGACAAAAAGAAGTTCCGATTCTATGATGCGCGTTTCCGGATTGTATTCATTGTTCCAGATGAGTTCAGCGTTGCCATGTTTTTCCCGTATCTCTTTGTTGTGAAAATTTTGTTTCACGTTGCGAATGGTGGTTACATCAAAAATATACATTCCACCCGGTTTTAGAATGCGGGCGACTTCGGAAAGATGATCCGAAAACTTTTCCAGAGAAGCAAGATAATTGACAGAATCGTGCGCTGTAACAGCGGCAGAAAAAAACTTATCGGCAAAGGGCAGGTTTGCCATGTCTGCCTGTATTTTTGCCGCCGCCCTGTTGTGCAAAACCATCTCGCGCGAAATATCGCTGGCAATCCAGCGTGGATAGCGAGGGGCAATTTTCTCTGTGAGTAAACCTGTGCCCGCCGCCATTTCCAGAATGGTATCGTCTATGTCTATGCCGGCCTCGTCGAAGGCGTGGAAAATATAGGAAGCCCAGCGCTGGTAGGGTACATCCTGCATGACATTATTGTACAGGGTGGAAAAAGCGGAATACGGTTTACTCTGTTTTGAACTCATGGATAGCCTGGCCAATGCCTGCGTTCAATTCCCTTAATTTGGTAAAGTCTTCGCGGTTTTCCGGGATGATGCGCGGTTCAAGCTCATTGAATGTTTCGGATAAATGGCGGTTTAACTGGGCAATGCGGCGCACCCGGTCGCGAAGGGTTCGGATCATCCCATTAAAATTATCTGCTGCATACTGAAATTCATCTTTTTCGCGCAGAGTAATTTGAACGCTTAGATCTCCGTCTGCGAGAGCAGAGAGAGTTTTATCGATCCTGTACATGGGGCCTGCAATCCTGTTGGAGAAGATAAGGAAGATATAGTATATATACAGAACGACCAAAACGGCAAAGACGATTAAGGCAGTGAGAGCATAGGATTCGAGAGCTGAAAACATTTTGCCAGAAGAATAGTCTGGTCCAAGTTTTTCCATGAGAAAGAGCATGAGAGAATTGGTGTCTTCAAAATGAAAAGCATTGCGAAGATTGTGAAACAGCCAGAGTAGTCCAAAGCCCATACCGGACAAAATGACGACAAAGGGGAGGAGGGCAATCATGATGAGCCGCAACTGGAAACCACGGTCTACGTAGAACGTGTGTCTGTGTTTAATTTTTTTCCCTTTCATGCGGAATGCTCGGGGGTTTTTGAAACCGGTGTCAACTCAATATTTATTGACGCAAGGGGAGGATTCCCGCAAAGCGGGTTCAATGGAATTGCCCGAGAAGAGACTGCCCGGCCCGTTCATTTTGAGAAACCATATCAAGCTGGATGAAGACTCTACTTCCCGTGCGGTTGAGCTGCCCTATATTTTTATTCGGGGAGCGCATCCGGGACCCAAAGGCGTCATTCTGGCCACCATACACGGGGACGAGCTCAATGGAATCGGCATTATACACGAGCTGGCGCGCAGAATTGTACCAGCCCTTTTTACGGGAGAACTGTATCTCCTTCCCGTCGTCAGCGTTCCCGCTTATAACCTGCAATCGCGTTATTTACCTGATCGCAGAGATTTAAACAGGCTGTTTCCGGGAGCCGAAAACGGATCCGAAGGAAGCAGGCTGGCCAACCTCATCTGGAAAAACTTTGTCGAAAATACGGATTTTGGGATCGACCTCCATTCTGCGTCTTACAGTCGATGGAACTATCCCCATATACGGGGCAATATGCGCTCCCCTCGATCGCGGCTGCTGGCTCGTTCTTTTGGACATTCGCTCATCATCCACTCCCAGGGAGTGGCCGGTTCGTTGCGAAAAGAAGCCACCAAACGGGGTATTCCCTTTGTTTTGTTTGAGGCAGGACAGGTCAACAGAATAGAAGAAGATGTTCTCAATGCAGGAGTAGAAGGTCTTCTCAACGTACTTCACAATATGGAAATGATTCCAGAAATACCCGATGGCTTTCATACCGGAGAAATTCCGGAATTCTACTACAGCGAGACAGACTGGGTTCGGGCAGAGGCGGGCGGATTGTTTTATCCCCGTGCGCATCCCGGAGATAAAATTGAAAAGAGAGAGGAACTGGGCATTATCACAGATCTTCTCGGCAAAGAACTTTCTACGGTTCAGTCTCCTGTTTCGGGCCATATACTCGGATTCAACCAGCACCCCCAGGTTGTTCCGGGCAGAGCGTTGTACCATATAGCGCATACTCCCAAGCCATTGCGATAATGCTTGCCACTTTATCCACACTTTTCAATGAAACCATCTGAATGAAAGCTGAAGTTACAGAGTACCATGGTCATCTTCGCCCGGGGGATTTTCGGATTGCGATTGTATCTGCGCGGTTTAACTCCTTTATAACAGAATCCCTGTTAGACGGAGCAGTAAGCACTCTCCTTAACCTAGGCATTCCTCGCGAGTACATAGAAGTGTACCATGTGCCGGGCTCTTTTGAAATTCCAGTTACTATAAAAAAAATACTGGAACAGAAAAAAGAACTCGATGGCGTTATTGCCCTCGGTGCGGTCATCCGGGGAGATACCGCCCATTTTGATTTTGTCGCCGGAGAGGCCGCCAAAGGTATTGGAAACCTGGCTCTCCAGTATGGTAAACCCGTCATGTTTGGAATTATAACGACAGATACGGTAGAGCAGGCCATGAACCGCGCTGGAATAAAGCTCGGCAATAAAGGTTCCGAAGCAGCCCTCGGACTTTTTGAACTGCTCCAAATGTATCGCACTGCCGGACTTTCATGAAACCACACCGCGCGCGCGTAATTGCCATGCAGGCCGTTTTCCAGATTGAGTTTCACGAGGTTACGCCCGAGTCTCTGGTGCGGTTTCAGTGGATAGACTATTCCCTGCCCCAGGATGAAAAAGAATTCGCCGAAAAAATTATCCGTGGCACTCTGGAAAAAAAAGACGAAATCGATGGGCTTATCATCGACAAGTCAGAAAACTGGGATTTTTCACGCGTATCCCCTGTCAACAAAGCCATTCTGCGCACGTCCATTTTTCAGCTATTGTATGTCACAGAAACCGACGCCAGAATAATCCTGGATGAAGCCGTAAAAATATCACAGGAATATGCAGAAGACGATGCATCGCGATATATCAACGGAGTTCTCGATTCCATTTACAAAGATCTTTCTGGAAAGAAAAAATAGTTTCCGGCTCGTCTCTTTTTCCTGATCTTTACGCATGAGCTATACTTACGTTGAAAAAACAGATTCTGAATTATATAACGCGCTGAAAGCAGAAGACCATCGGCAGGAAACACATCTCGAACTGATTGCTTCCGAAAATTTTGTTTCGCGCAGCGTTCTCGATGCATACACTTCCACTCTTACCAATAAATATGCAGAAGGCTATCCCGGAAAACGGTACTACGGTGGTTGCGGCCCTTCCGACCAGGTGGAAAATCTTGCTATAGATCGCATCCAGAAATTATTTGGCGCTAAGTATGCGAATGTTCAACCGCATTCCGGTGCCCAGGCGAATATGGCCGTTTTTCTGGCTGCTTTAAAACCGGGTGATTCTATTCTTGGAATGGATCTCGCGCATGGCGGTCACTTGAGCCATGGAATGGCGCTCAATTTTTCTGGCCTGTATTTTTCTCCCCATTTTTATGGAGTGCGGGAAACAGATCATCGCATTGATTATGATGCTCTGGCAAAAAAGGCCAGAGAGGTTAAACCCAGGCTGATTATAGCCGGTGCTTCTGCGTATCCGCGCATTATCGACTTTGCCAAATTCAGGGAAATTGCCGACGAAGTTGGTGCAGAACTCATGGTAGACATGGCGCATATAGCCGGGCTCGTCGCTGCGGGCCTCCATCCCAGTCCCATGCCGTTTGCAGATTACGTAACGTCCACTACGCATAAGACTTTGCGCGGCCCTCGTGGCGGAATAATCCTTACCAACAGTGAAGAAAAAGCTAAGATCATCAATTCAAGAGTTTTTCCCGGCACGCAGGGAGGACCTCTGATGCACGTGATCGCCGCCAAAGCAGCAGCGTTTGGAGAAGCTCTTCAACCGTCCTTTCAGCAATACCAGAAACAGGTGATTGCCAATGCCGCGATCCTTGCCGAAACATTGTTGCAGCGGGGCTTCAGCCTTGTTTCTGGCGGAACAGACAACCATCTGATGCTGGTCAATACCTTTGAGACCAAGGGGATTACCGGCAAAAATGCACAGGAACTGCTCGAGTCTGTCGGCATGACGACCAATAAAAATGCTCTCCCGTTCGATAAAAATAAGCCGGCAATTGCTTCGGGAATTCGCCTCGGTTCACCCGCTCTTACAACTCGTGGGTTGCGCGAAGATGAATTTAAGCGGGTTGGAAATCTCATTGCCGATGCTCTGGAAAATTCATCCGATGAAACAGTTCTCGCCCAGGTTCGTTCCGGCGTAGCGGAAATTTGCTCCATCTTCCCGATGGATGCCTTTCGTCTGCCCTGATGTATCTGGCATTAGATATTGGCGGCACGACCATTAAGGCTGGTGTGGGCGATGCCGCTGGCAACTTGCATGCCGTAGCCAGAGTGAAGACTCCTGCCGATTCCAGCACGGAAGAATTTTTGGCAGGTGTCCGCGAGGCAGTTCTTCAGGTATTGGGACAATACACAGTGGATGCAGCCGGAATAGGCTCTCCCGGACCGTTAGATACCCGCGAGGGACTCGTCATTTCAAGCTCCAATATGCCGGGAGTGAAGAATGCATCTATTGCCAGAACTGTTCGCGAAGCCGTGGGAAATTTGTCCCTTCCCGTAGGACTCGAAAACGATGCCAATGCTGCTGCACTGGGACTCGTCCTTTTTGGCGACGCCAGAGGTATGAACGATCTCATTGTATTCACGCTTGGCACGGGCGTAGGCGGTGGATTTATCTTTAACGGAACCCTGTTCAGCGGTTATAATTCTAATGCGGCAGAGCTGGGCCATATTCCCATGAACATGGTTTCCCTGTATAAAGGGGAAATTCCTCTTCGCCTCTGCGGTTGCGGGGCCACCGGCTGTCTGGAAACATTCAGTTCTGCTACGGGAGTATCTATTTATCATTATTTTTTTCGCCATGGGGTAATGCTTGCTCCGCGCAGCGAAGAACTGTTATCTGCTCATGAAATTGCGCGACTGGCACGCGAAGGCGAAACAGCCGCTATTCGCGCGTATGAACTGGCTGGCCAAGCTTTGGGAAATGCCGCTGCTACTGCCGTACAGTTGCTCACCGTTTTTAATATTGCTGTGACGGGTGGTATGGCCGCTGCAGAGGATTTATTGCGCCCTGCCATGGAAAAGCATTTGCGTGCGCATACATTTTCAGTGTATCATGACAAACTCAATTTGCTTTTTACTGAGGGTGACGAAAATGCTGGTTTGCTGGGCGCCTTGGCCGTTGCGCTTAGGGCGGTTTAGCGGAGGAAAAGAATGTCTTTAACGATAGAGATTGAAAACGAGGTAAAAGAGACAATTAAACGAGTAGATAAGTATCGGGGAGACTATATTTCCAATGAACAAGCAGTTAGAACTCAGTTAATTGAACCGATTTTGAATGTGCTTGGTTGGAAAACTTCTAATCCCGAATTTGTAAAACCGAATGCACCTGACGAAGACGGAAAGATACCAGACTATACTCTTTTTCAAAATCGAAAAACGACTTTGATTGTTGAAGCAAAGAATTTATCCATAAACCTGCAGGATAAGAAGATTATTGACCAACTTGCAAATTATTGTTTCAAATCAGGAATTGACTTTGGTGTTCTGACAAATGGAGTAAAATGGTTACTATTCAAAACCTTTGAGAAAAACCCAAAAGATAGAATTGTTTGGCAAGTTGACATTGAATCCGATAAAATAGAATATGTAGCAAGAAGTCTATGGTCATTTGCTTATTCCAAGATAGACTCTTTAGAGACATTGTTAAAGAAAAGCAAATTACTTGATATTGCCTGGAAAGAATTGATTGAGTCAACCGATAGTATTGTAGCAATAATAGCACAAAAACTTTTAGAAAAAATAAAATCTATGGAACCAACATTTAAAATTGATTCTAACGATTTAAAGACCTTTACGAAAGGAAAAATGGAAGAGTTTTTTTGAATTAACTGAAATCGAAGAAGAAGCAAAAGCTGAAGAAAATGGTGCAATAGAAACAGAAACTGAATTTGCAGAAGTTGAAGATGTGATTTTTAAGAGAAATCAAAAGAATAAAACACGAGAAAAAATATCGGTTACATTCCCAGACAAAACTGTTATCAAGGGAAAGAAAGTTGTTGATACATTCGTTGATACAATTAAGTAAGCTCTGAAAAAGTTTGCCTTCCCCTCGATGCTTCGACAGGCTCAGC
>DYKF01000244.1 GCA_020722745.1 Caldithrix sp. | reverse complement strand
CAAGCTTTTTTGCCCCTTTCTCAGAATAGGTAACCCCGTATTCCCAGTGAGAGGGGCCCAGGATTCCATCGGCAATATTTTTGAGCCCGACGTAGAAGGAAGGCAGTGTAACGGAAACCAGAATCGAAATGGCCTTGGCATTGATATCCAAATCGGCCATCTGTCTAGCCAAAAGCATTCCGTCCGGTTCATGACCTCCGCCGAGTACGACATCCGGTTTGGTCCCTTTCATGTCGGAGAGGATAGGAGTAAGGTCTGCGGAACCTTCGGGATACGTGCGTTGAAAAACGATGTTAAAGCCGGTTTTCTTGGCGTATTTTTCCGCCCCTTTCATGACATCCCTTGAAAACTCGGCGTCCTTATAGATCAGGGCCAGCCTGTTCGATTTGGGGTCAAGCTTGCGAACCATATTTAATGTTCCCAGATGATAACTGCTGCCCGGGCCAATGGTCTGAACCACATATTTGAATCCCTGCTGGAAAATCCGGTCGCTGGCCCCGCCGTGATCCATAAAAAGCTTCCGGTATTTCTCGGCGACGGGTGCGCCTGCCAGCGTCAGAGGAGAGCTGTACGGAGCCAGGATAAAGTCCACCTTGTCTACGGTGATAAGCCGCTCTATCAAGCTGGTCACAACCTCTTTCTTGGATTCGCAGTCATAAAGTTTGTATTCAAGGGGAATCTTCTTCCCATCGACCTTGACACCGCCATAAACCTCATTGACCCATTTTACAGTCGCCTTGATCCCACCCACCGCCTGTTCTCCGGCTTTGGAAAATTTCCCGGAGAGACATTCGGGGTTCCCAATGACGATCTTTGAGGCTGCCAGGGCCCCTGTAACAAAAAGAAAAACAAAGAACACAGTAATACCCAAAATGGCTAAAACTTTCTTTCTTCTCATAGCACCCTCCTTTTATGATTTTGCCTGATTAAAATTGCTTTTCGGGAAATATGTTTACGGAAATCCGGTTCGGGAACCATGCGCATTGCCCAAAAAAACAATGATCTGCTCTCCGGGTGGCGCATTAGCTATCTCAACCATTCTGAAAAAGTCCAGTGTTTTTTAAATTTTATTTTCGCTTTGGTAACGGATAGAATTCCTACCCTAAACATCCTCAACTAGTCAAGCGTTTTTTTCATTTATTTCTGCAACTATACGAGATACTTAACCACCCCCTATCCTCAACATTTCGTTATAATTTCGTATTTCCGGATTGCTGGCCCATTTTGCAGGATATACAAACTTTTGGATCACAACCTCAGCAAGCCGGACGGCTCGAGACTGCCGTCTCTCCGTCCTGGGACGCAAGCTGGCGGTTAGCATCGATAACGCCTATGGAGCCTGTACACCCGCGCTTTATGCTCTTAAATCTTGACAGAATTGTTAAAATACGGGTAGAGGACAACAAGGTTTTACAAAAATAGCCTTTGGATCAGAGAAAAAGGAGTGTAAAAATGAAATGCAAAAACCACCCGGATCGTGAAGCGCTCGCGATCTGCCAGAAACTTCAAGTAGGGTTCTGTGAGGAGTGTTGTGAATGCAAAGATCCTCAATATTGTTGTGAATGCCAGGATCCAAACCTGTATTGCCAATTTAGAACACAGTGCTTAGTTTGGGAATTATCCCGGGAGAGACGGAAAAAAGCCGCAAAAAAGGGTAACGCTTTAAACCAATAACAAAATAAAATTAGAGGATGATTAGATGAAACTTGCAGTGGCGGGAAAAGGCGGTGTTGGAAAAACATCTTTGACGGTATGGTTGGGCGATTATCTGGCGCGCCAGGATGAAGAGGTTATGCTTCTCGACGCCGATACGGCTCTGTCTCTCGGACAGGCGCTCGGATTGAGAGAATACGATATACCCATCCCTCTGATTCAGGACAAGGAGCTGATCAGAGAGCGGGTCGGCGAGGGATTTTTTCAGATAAACCCAAAGGTGGACGACCTTCCGGATAGGCTTTCGAAACAGGTCGGGAAACTGAAGTTTATGGTCATGGGCACTATTGCCGACGCTGGAAGCGGTTGCGCCTGTTCCCCGAATGCCCTTGTAAAAGCGTTGCTGGCCCATCTGATAGTTCAAAAGAAACAGTGGATCATCGTGGATCTAGAGGCGGGAGTCGAGCATTTGGGACGCGGAACCGTAGAATACGTCGACGGTATGATTGTGGTCAGCGAACCCAGCATGAGGGGGTTGCAGACAGCCGCCCGCATCAGCGTTTTGGCGAGGCAAATCGGACTGGAACGCCAAGTGCTTGTCCTTAACCGGGCGCCGGCGGACTTTACCCTGCCGGATATAAAGGGACTGCCGCCTCTTACGGCGAAGATCCCGGTTCTTCCCTCATTGGCCGCCAGACAACTGGAGTCATCCTCCGTGCTTGACCTTGCAGAAAGAGATCAGTTGGATGAAGTCGCGGCGGAGGTTATAGCCGCATTGAAGAAGTAAAGCTCTCTTCGGCGGCCCGTCCAAAAACCCAAAAACAAGAAAGCTTGCGATTCCGGAAAAATCTTGCAGGAAAACGGATCCTATAATAGTCTAGAGGCAGAGAAGAGGTTTGCCATGTCCAAATGCCCCGGCCAGAACACCCAGTATTGGGGATTTGATTCCATCTTTGAAGTCCGTTGCCCAAAATGCGGAAATCCCATTGAGTTTTTTCGGGACGAGGTAAGACGCCGCTGCAAGGTATGCGGCGAAATCGTATTCAACGACAGAATGGATTTAGGATGCGCCAAATGGTGCCCCGCCGCAGCTTCATGTATAGGCGCAGAAAACTTTAAGGCCATGGAATTATCGGAAAAGACCAAGTCAAGACGTGAAGACCTGCATCTGCTTCTCGACCAAGTACCGCCAGAAGAAGAAAAAACGCGCAAACTGTTTAAAACTCTGTATTCGGAGTATTATGGCGAGGATCGTCTTTTTGATAAGAACCGTTTATACACGATAAAAGAAGAAGATCCCCCGTTATTCGACTCCGCAATCAGGGCATTTCAATCGTTTCTTGCCGAAAAGGAATCTATAGCAAAGCGGGAGGAAGCCGCCGCTGCCAGGACGAGGGACATCCTAAGCGGAAGACTGTTCGGAAAATCGCATCTTCCCAAAAATGGTTCGTAAAATTTTGACTCCTGCGCCGGCATTAAGGATGAGTTACTTATTTTTCTTCAAATTATCCTTGACAAAAAAGGTGCATAAATTTAGAAGACGCAGCGATTAATGTTTTGAGATTTTATCGGAGAGCATATGCGCTTTGTTCTATGGATAATTCTTTTTTTCGCCTCTCCGGCATTGGCAGCTATCCCTCCTGAAGAATGCACAAGCTGTCATGGAGAATTTAAAAAGACGGCCTCCCATACAGACGTTTCCTGCACGGATTGTCATACCGGAATCAAAGAATTCCCCCATAAAG
>DYKF01000020.1 GCA_020722745.1 Caldithrix sp. | reverse complement strand
TATCTACCAAGCACCCACCGGATTATGTCTCATACTGAGCGCCGGCAAAAACGGGCGCCTGCTAACAGGTAAAAGTTTAGATCCCAAATACATCACGGTTCCATAAGAACCCAAAATCCACCGCAGGTGAATGTCCAAAAGACCAGTGGCCACCTCTACCGAAAAAACAAATATCTGGCGTCGCCCCGCGCGGGTAGCGCCAACCCGCATAACTATTGACAAAGTCACCCTGAACCAGACAATAGCCCATGAAACGTCTTTTTCTATTTCTACTGATAACTGTTTTGGCTGGAGCATGCGCAAAAAATGCAAATAAAACGCCCGAGGAAGCGTACCAGAGCGTGCGCAATGCCTATGTAACCAAAAACGCGAAAGCCTTCCTCGAAAACCTCACCGAAAACAGCCGCGAAGAAATCACAGGCATCATTGAACCCATCCGCGAGGCCTACGCAGCCATGGAAGAAAGCGGCAACGCAGAGCGCGCCTTCGCAGAACTCGCCAAACGCATGGGAGTTCCCATTAAGAAACTCGGCTCCCTCACAGAAGAACAATACATATCCTACCAAATGAAGGACGAGCAAGGCGGCCATGGCACCAATGCACGCCTGTTCCCCAACAATTTTCTATCGGATCAGGCCCCAACCAGTGTAAGCTTCAACGAAGACAAAGACAAAGCGACGCTCGCCTTTGCCAATGGTGCCGCTCTGGTATTCCGCAACGAAAACAAAAAATGGCTTCTCGAAATCAATTTTTCCAGCGTAGCGGACGTTCAGGATTTTTCAGAAACCGAAAAATCTCTTCAGTAAATAAATCCTCTCTGTCGGCCCACGCGGCCAGCGAAATAAGGCCAGCCGGTCGGCCCAACCAAGCACCCTGGGCCCGTGCGCGCGGCAAATCGACGGAGCGAAACAGTTCCCGAAGCGGAAGACGGGAAAGAGAAGAAAGAGAGTCTGGCATGGCCGATAAAGGAATGTTCCAGCATACAGGGCGGTTTCCCAGATAGCAGACCGCCGGATCCGCAACCTCCCCTATCCAATCCGTACTCGGAATAAACGCCGTCTCTCGTATGAGTACACTTCCACCCACCGTGAGCGGTCGCAGCAGTCTGGCTGGTTCGGTTGCCCCCCGCGAAAGCAACGCACCAGAACGTTTCAGCGTCCACCGTTTTCCGGAATCGAGCAGATAATAATCGCCGCTCTTTCTGAGCAGTCGAATCTGAAGTTCTTCCAGAAACTGCTCCAGGGCATTCGTAAAATCTCGCGGATAGTGAAGAAAGGGAGAACGGTCAAAATAGCGGTACAGAACCTGATTAACGGCCATAAGTGGCTTTCATCCGGTTGTAGCTTTCTACCATTCTTTCTCGTATTTTTTCCAACCGGACCCCCTCGGTAATTTCACTATCCGCAGCGGGATGCAGCGGATCGTCTACGGGAATGGGTGGCAGAATATCTATGGCAATCACTCCGGGTTTAATCGTCATTGCTTCCTTGAGGGGAGCAACGGCGGCAGTGCCATACAGAACGACGGGAAAAATCGGAAAGGGGCCCTGGCGTGCTGCAACGAGAGTTCCAGCCTTGAAGGGCAGCATCTCGTCTGGATTCTCCGAGCGCGTTCCCTCAGGATAAATCAGAACCCGATTGTTATCTTTTAAGCGCCGTATAATTTCGCGCAGAGACCGGAACGCGGCACTTATGTTTCCACGGTCCACAGAGATATAACCCAACTTGCGCATCGCTGTGCCAATTAACGGAATTTTAAATATTTCTTTTTTAGAGAGGAACAAAAAATCTTCCGGATAAAATCCAAGCGCCGTGTATATATCAAAAGGACTCTGGTGGTTCGATAAAAAGATTCCAGGCTCATGGCGAATGTTTTCTTTGCCGGTAATGACCACGCGCGTAAAGGTGGAGTAAACGGCAAGCTTACCCCAAAAGCGGGGTATACCCCTCAGAAATCCAGATATGGAATCAGGCAGTACGCTCGCAAGAAAAATCAGTATTACACCAAGAACGAGCGTAGAGGGAATCATAATAACCGCCCACAGAAGAAAAAAAAGAGTGGAATATATTCTCCCGAACCATTTCATTGCAGGCCATAAGCCTTCTTTCTGACACACAGTCAACAGGAATAAGATTGACCGCCTGTTTCACTGTTCCGGAGTGTTCCTGCCGGGTGTCTCACAAGAGAAACTGGCATTATGGCGTCGTCGCCAAGTGGTAAGGCCGAGCTCTGCAAAAGCTCTACCGCCGGTTCGAGTCCGGCCGACGCCTCATTCGCCCGAGTGATGGAATGGTAGACATACAGGACTTAAAATCCTGAGGCGTTAGCCGTGCCGGTTCAAGTCCGGCCTCGGGTACAAATGCAGCCAATCATAGATTCGCACTGCCATATAGATTTAACCATTCAAAAGGGAATTTCAGAGCAGGATATTTTTGCAGGCATACAAGAGCAAAACGTGGCTGCTGTCATCCAGATTGCTGCGGCCCCCTCTAATGCGCCCTTTGCAGCAGAGCTTGCTCAAAGAGACCTCCCGTTTGCGGTGTTTTACACCATTGGCTTTCATCCAGCAGAAGTAGCCATAGAAAACCCGGACGATGCAGAGCGGCTCATCCGCGAGCATGCGTCTCGAGAGCGCTTTGCGGCAATTGGAGAAATAGGTCTCGACTACTTTTACGGCTCCGAAACGCAGGAACACCAGAAACAGGTCTTTCGCAGGTTTCTGCAACTGGCTCAAGAATTGTCACTTCCCGTAGTCATCCATACGCGGGATGCCCACGAGGACACCATTTCCCTTCTGGGTGAATTTCCGCAGGTAAAACCGCTCATCCATTGTTATACCGGCAACGAAGTCCAGATAGAAGACTATCTGGCTCTCGGGGCCTGGATTTCGTTTTCCGGCATCGTTACGTTCAAAAATGCAGAAGCCCTTAGAAAGGCTGCTCTGCGCTGTCCCGTCGATAAGCTTCTCGTAGAGACAGACGCACCCTATCTCACGCCGGTTCCCATGCGCGGCAAAACAAACCAGCCGGGTTATGTTCGTCACACGCTTCGCTTTTTATCCGAACTCAAAAACATTCCTGAAGACGAACTCGCCGCCATAACGCGCAAAAATACGGAAGAATTTTTTTCGCTTGTTATTAACAGGCAGTAGTTGTGAAAGGGACTTTTTCAGATCTTACAGAAGTAAGCTCTGAAAAAGTTTGCCTTCCCCTCGATGCTTCGACAGGCTCAGCACAAGTACGCCATTGCTTCGCAATGGCACTCGGGGCGGGCTCGCTCGCTTCGCGTTCAGAGCTTACTTCCGGTACATGGACCCTTCGACTGCGCTCAGGGTAAATTCACCGGCAAAATGCGGAGAAAACGCATGTTTTCAGAGCTTACCTAAGGAGACTATATGGCCAAAAAAATTTTTGCGGAACAGCCGCTCACAGCACTCGAAGGAATAGACGAAAAAGCAGCGGAGTTGCTCGCCAACCACTGCGCCCTGTACACGGTTGGCGATCTCGCCGTTTTCCCTCCGTACAGACATGCCCGCTCCCTGTGCATGCTCAAAGGCGTAAAACTATCCGAAGAGCAGAAAAAATTTGTCGCCAAAATTCTGCGACGCATGCCGACGCCGGGCAGCGATCTCTGCGAAGAAAAAATTTCCATCATGCGAGAAATCAATCCTCCCATGGCTCAGGCATTAAAGGTTGTCTTTGGTATAGAAAGTCTGCGCGAACTCGCAGATTTCCAGGCTGCTGAATCGGTTTCGGATACTGTGGCCCAGGGACAAATTTTATCCATGGCCAGTTCAGACCAGAACCGCGAAAAACTGGCTTTGTTTTTATTGCTGGCTCTCTCGCTCTCGGCTGTCTTTTATGCCGGCTTTCTGCAAAAAGAAAACTGGCGCAAGGGAAAGGGAGCAGAACAAAAACAAGCAGGCCCAAACCACCAACATCAGAAACAGGGACAGCTGCGAACGTATACGGTTCGCAAGGACGACAGCCTCTATAAAATTGCCCGCGAGCAGCTTGGTTCGCCGCTGCGGCTGCGCGAAATCTACCAGCTCAATCCAGATAAAACCGGGAAATTTATTCACCCCGGCGATGTTTTGCAACTGCCGGCAGAATAATTCTCGTAGAGACTACTTTAGTTTTACGAATAATTATACGAGAGTGCCTCGGCAAATCAGGATTAGAATCAATTATTTTTTAGGGATAACCATTAATTCTGCTTTTCAGAGTAACTCGCAAAATCAGTTTTGGTGCAATGTCTCCTTATCTTTCGAATAGACTGGACTCCATTGTTATAGAAAGAATCAAAGCGATCTGGAAACACTATCAACTAAGTGTTGGCGTACACGCAATAAACGCACAGCACGTTTGGCTGGTAGCTCTCGTCCTGGAGCTGGAATGGCATCTGCACAACAGCGCAGAAGGGGAAGTTCCCCCCGTATTTTCCGAAATTCTGCAGGAGGCGGTTTTGTATACCAGGGAACATTTTTCCGCAGAAGAACTCATGATGCACGAATTTCATTATGCAGGTTTTGGAGAGCACCTCAAGACCCACCTTAAATTTGTGGAAACAATTCAAAAAATCGCAGGAGAAAAAACAGAGCTCAAAAGAGAGCAGGCAGAAAAACTGTTCAATGTTTTAAAAAACTGGCTCATCAATCACATCGTAAAAGAAGACAAAAGTTACAGCGATTTTTTCCAAAGGCGAAAAATTTTTCCAGAAGTGAACGCCTTTATGGAGGCAGAAATTAAAAAAGGTACGATTAAGTTTCGTGAAGACCAGATAGCTTTGTTAGACCATATTATAGAAAAGGGAAATACAATTGAATGCACCACGCCCAAAATTCTGGAACAGATCAAGGAAATGTGGACCAAATATAACATGAAAATTGGCATTCCCCTGATCGATATTCAACATCTGTGGCTCGTTAAAATGATTGTAGACATGAACGAAGCCATGGATGAATCAGAAGTTACGCGCCTTGCCGTTCTGACAAAAACCATAGAGGATGCCATTGAATACGTTGACGTTCATTTTCATACAGAAGAACTCTTCATGGAAAAAATTGGTTTCCCCGAATTACCCGGTCACAAAAAGCAGCACGAAAAATTGGTGGAACAGGTTAAAGCGAGAAAAGAAGAATTCGACAAGGGTAACCAGCACAAGGCCATGAATCTTGTGATTGATCTTAAGGAATGGCTTACAGCGCATATCCTTATATCCGACAAAAAATATGTGGAAACTTATAACCAGAATAAAGACATTGGACAACAATATTCCCGCGAGCTCATAGACTCCGGCGAGGCCCGCCTGCACCAAAACCAGATTAATTTGTACAAACATCTGGTTCAGGGCAAATAATCTTTTTTGCTTTTCAACGCACAAAGCAAAGCACACATACAGACATGCGGAAAACAATAGTCCTCGCAGGCATTCTGCTCCTTAACGCCTGCAGCGGCAACCCGGCCATTCGGCGGGAACTCAAAGCAGATGCAGAAAATTCTGGCCAGCTCACCTGGAAAGTAGAATGGGTTGACCCGTCCGAAATAACCGATCTGGCTATTAAGTTAAATCCCACGCAAGAACTACCCCGCTCCGATCCCCCCCCACTCACCTACCTGCGCGTGGAGGTCCACAACACAGGCAACGAAGCGGTTGGCCTGTTCTCCCCTGCTCTCACTGCCAGTGGAGAAGAATCCTACGAACCCATATCCTTTTCTCAATGGAAAGAACGCTACCCTTCGCCCGATTATTCATTGTACCAGTACAAACAGCTTTTTGCCCCGCGCGTTGGCAGGGAACTGCACAAACCAGAGGAACTGTTAATTTTGCCCACAGGGACAAGCGCTCATTTTTTATTGCCGTTTCCTTTTATTCCTCCGCTGGAAAAAAAACTCAGTATTACTCTCCATGCAGAGATTTCCGGCGAGCGCGTTGCATTGTCCCAAGAATACAGCTATACGGATGCGCGTTCCGATCTCAAAAAACTGCAATAGGCAAAACCTGTGGACTGCCCTCTCTGCTTCTCCCCCCTTACAGATAAAAAAGACGAATCTTTCTATGACTGCTCTGTTTGCGGGGGCCTCGTCAAAGATTCCCGATACCATCTAACCAGTGAGCAGGAAAAGGCGCGCTACAAACAGCACAATAGCGATGTAAACGATACCGGTTACAGAGAGTACATTTTTCCTCTCACCAGCAGAATTCTGGGTCTGTATGGCCCTGAACAGGGAGGCCTAGATTTTGGATGCGGCCATAGTCCCGTTGCAGCACGCACCCTCGAGGAAAGTGGATACACGGTAACACTGTACGATCCGTTTTTTTATGCAAATCCCGATTACAGAAACCGGCAGTATGACTACATTTACAGTTGCGAAGTCTTTGAGCATTTTCGCGAACCCGCTGCCGAAATAGAACAGCTTCTTGAAATTCTTAAACCAGGGGGACGACTGCTCATCATGACACAGTTATTCAACAACCACACCGATTTTACGCACTGGCATTATCGTCGCGATCCTACCCATATTTTTATTTATACACCACGCACAATTCAGTATATTTCCAGCCATTACAATCTGGAATTGGAATACCATGACCACCGCACCATAATTTACAAGAAACCAGTAACAGATTAAACTTCTTGACTGCCATCAAGAACCGTCGGCGATAAAACATGGATCATAAAAAATTAGATTCACTCAAGGCCAGACTGGATTCCTGCAGACCTTTACATCCTGCCATCTTGTCAAACCTCCATGAAGATCTTGTTCTGCGATGGACATATCATTCCAATGCTATAGAAGGCAATACTCTTACTCTGCAAGAGACAAAAGTAGCTCTCGAGGGTATCACTATTGGTGGAAAACTGTTACGAGAGCATTTTGAGGCGATCAATCATAAAGACGCAATCTTGTTTATGGAGGCTCTGGCGCAAAATAATGAGGAATTGAGCGAACACAGTATCAAACAAATCCATTCCCTGATCCTTAAAAATATTGACGATCCCAACAGCGGTGTGTACAGAACCATCAATGTAATCATTAGCGGAGCTGAGCATAAGCCGCCGCAGGGCTTTGAGGTACCTGCCAGGATGGAGCACTTTATCAAAGAGTACCAGGTCAAAAAAGAGATTCTTCATCCAGTAGAACTTGCTTCTTTTGTCCATATTGAATTTGTTGGCATTCACCCATTTGTCGATGGAAACGGCAGAACGGCGAGACTTCTCATGAATCTGGAACTCATCAAGGCAGGCTTTCCTCCGGTTATCATACCAGTAGAAAATCGATTAGAATATTATCGAGCACTGGATAGAGCCCACACACAGGGTGATGACAGTCTATTCCTGGCTTTGCTGGAAACCGTTGTAGAAAAAAGTTTTGCTCCATATTTTTATGCATTGGGAGAAGGTCCATAGAATATAAACGCATGCCATATTACAGTTGACACGGAACAGGCGAGAAACAGCGTGTCGGTCATGAGTAGGATTGCTCTCGTATTTCCCGGCCAGGGCGCGCAAAAACCCGGCATGGGACAGGATTTTTATGAACAGTTTCCGGAGGCAAAAGCCATCTATGACCTGGGCTCCGAAAAGCTCGGCGTCGATCTCGCACAAATCTCTTTTACAGAAGACCCCCGCCTCAATTTAACTGAATTCACACAGCCTGCTATTCTCACCATGGAAGTAGCCGCACTTGCCGTTCTCGAAAAAACAACGGGCCTCAAAGGCGACATTTTTGCCGGCCACAGCCTGGGAGAATATTCTGCCCTCGTTGCTGCCGGAGCACTGCGCTACGAAGACGCCGTCCAGATTGTCCGCCGCCGTGGTGCCCTCATGCAAAACGCTGTTCCAGAGGGAAAAGGCGCCATGCTTGCTCTTCTGCACGACAACATTGAATCTCTGGGATTAGAGCAGAAGCTCTCCTCCACCGGCGTCACCTTTGCCAATTTTAACTCGCTCGCGCAGATAGTCTTGAGTGGTTCTAGAGAAGGCATAGAAGAAGCCGAAAAAATATTTACGGCAGAATTTCCTGCCGGCAAAGCGATTCGCCTCAACGTGAGCGCTCCCTTCCACTCCACCCTGATGCAGCCCATCGAAGATGAATTCATGGAATATCTCAAAAGTTTTTCTGCGCATATTGACGCAGCCAAAGCGGCCACTGTTCTCTCGAACTTTTCGGGCACATTCCACGAGAGCGCCACGTTTTACGAAAATCTCGTCAAACAGATCTCCGGATCTGTGCGCTGGGTTCAAAACATGCGCGTAATCAAAGACGCCGCAGAAACCGTCTGGGAGATTGGCCCCAACCGCGTTCTCGGCAAATTTTTCACCGATCTGGAAGTGAATGCCGGCTCCATTATCAATGTGCGGGCCATTAAAAAAAGCTTTCCAGACGCAAACCTTCCTAGAGTAAGCTCTGAATAAGATTTAGAGCTTACATCCGGTACATGGACCCTTCGACTGCGCTCAGGGTAAATTCACCGGCATTTTGCGAGGAAAACGCACGTTTTCGCAGCAAAATGGAGATAGTCAAAATCTTGTTCACTGCGTGAGTGATGCGGCAGCAGAAAACGAACCAGGGATGCGGGATTTTGAACATAAATCCCGCTCAAAGATTTTGACTTCCCAGCCAGAAAATCCCTTCCGGGATTATCTGGTCTGTGAAAAACAGCAGGCGAGTGCTGCGCACGGATGCGCGAAAGGCGAAAACAACAAGCCTGTATTGAGCTTGTCGAAATAGATGTCGTAATTTCGCCCCAGGGTTTTGTACCCGCAGGGTAAATGCGAAGCAAGCCGCAAGCAAAAGTCCACGGAGGGACTTTTTCAGAGATTACTGAAAAAAACGAATTACAGGAGAGGAGATAGTATGAACTTCAAAGGTAAAAATTATTGGGCCCTTATTCTCGGCGGATCCAGCGGGTTTGGACTCGCTACTGCCCACAAACTCAGCGAAGCAGGCATGAATGTATGCGTGGTACACCGCGACCGCCGTGGCTCCATGGCCCGCATCGAAGAAGAATTCGAAAAAATTCGCGCTCGCGGAAATGGCTTTCTGGCCGTGAACACAAACGCGCTCACTCCCGAAGGCCTGCAGGAAGTCTTTGAGGAGCTCACAAAAGCCATGGGTCCCCAGGGCAAAATACGCCTTCTGATGCACTCCATCGCATTTGGAAACCTTAAACTTATAGCACCACAAAAAAAGAGAGAAAACAAAACTCCTGCAGAAATGCTTGCAGAAAAACTGGGCCTGCCCGTTGAGCAGGTAAAATCTGCCGCCAACGAACTGTTTGACAACGGAAACGCGGAGTTCATCCATGTGGCAGACCCGGCAGAATACAGCAACGAGCGCTTCATTGAAGACGAAGACATGGCCAACACAATCTATGCCATGGGCTCTTCCATGCTCACCTGGACAAAAACAATTTTCGATAAAGGCCTCTTTGCACCAGATGCTCGCGTTATCGGCATGACCAGCGAAGGAAACGAAGTAGCTTGGAGAGGCTATGCAGCCGTCAGTTCTGCCAAAGTAACCCTGGAGTCCAACGCCCGCCAGATCGCCCTGGAGCTTGGTCCCTATGGTGTTCGCGCCAATATTATTCAGGCTGGTGTAACGGATACGCCGGCTCTGCGCCTTATTCCCGGTAACCGCCATCTCGTTGCCTCTGCTCTTTTGCGCAATCCGCTTGGAAGACTCACGCGCCCGGAAGACGTAGCCGGAGTGATTGCCCTTCTCGCCACCGACGAAGCCGGCTGGATCAACGGGACCCTCATTCGCGTAGACGGCGGTGAGCATATTTCGGGGTAACCATGGCAGAAACTAAAATCGCTCTCGTCACGGGTGCCTCTCGCGGACTCGGTGCTGCCATGGCTGTTGCCCTCGGCAAAGCCGGTTTTAAGGTAGGAATCCACTACAACGCGAACAGCGCATCCGCCGAAAAAGTGGCCGCCCAGATTGAAAACTCCTTTCTGGTTGGGGCAGATTTGTCTACTCTGGAAGGGACAGACGCCATTTACGACGTTCTCAAAAAAGATCACGGTGGCCAGATTGACGTTCTCGTCAACAATGCTGGAATCGCACTGGACAATCCTTTATTCAAGGCAAGTCCGGAAGAGTTTGAAAAAACAGTAAACGTGAATATGCGCTCCGCGTGGTATCTCACCAAGCGCCTGTCGCGCTTCATGATCCGCCAAAAATCGGGCCGCATCATTAATATTTCCAGCGTTGTGGGCAGCATGGGCAACCCCACGCAGTCTATTTATGGCATGACCAAAGCCGCTATCGAGAACTTTACAAAAACGGCTGCCATAGAACTCGCAGAATACAATATTCTCGTCAATGCCGTCGCTCCCGGATTTATCCAGTCCGACATGACAGACCATATTCCGGCAGAATTTCAGGAAAAAATACTTTCCCGCATTCCGCTTGGGCGCATGGGCAACGCGGAAGAAATAGCCGAAGTAGTCGTTTTTCTGGCTACCGCCGGGACATACATGACGGGTACCACCGTGGCCGTGAACGGAGGACTCTATGTCTGATGTTCGCTCCGCTACTCCCGAAGAAATTCAGAAAGTCCTTGCAACCGTTCCCCAGCAGAAACCCTTCCGCTTTCTGGACGAAATTTTAGAACTCAACACAGAAAG
This sequence comes from Caldithrix sp., assembly GCA_020722745.1. GTDB lineage: Bacteria > Spirochaetota > Leptospiria > Turneriellales > Turneriellaceae > DYKF01. The sequence goes on along the minus strand of DYKF01000020.1, from coordinate 11,371 downwards.
GGCCGTAGGAAAATACACCTTCCGCGAAGACGAATTTTTTTATCCCGGCCATTTTCCCGGAAATCCCGTTACCCCGGGGGTCATTCTGGTCGAAACGATTGCGCAGATTGGCATCGTAAGCCTCGGCATTTTTTTATCCATGGTTGAATCCGGCGGCAAAGACGAAAAATACCTCACTCTGTTTACAGATGCCCAGGCAGACTTCATGGAAATAGTAAAACCGGGAGATACGGTTATCGTAACCGCAAAAAAGAAATACTGGCGCCGCCGCAAGCTTCAGATAGAGGCAGAAATGATCATAGAACAGTCAGGCAAAGTTGCCGTGCGTGGCGTGCTTTCCGGCATGGCTATTCCGGAGAACTAACATGCTCAAACGGGTAGTGATCACAGGACTCGGAGTAGTCGCTCCGGGAGCGAACAGCGTATCTGAATTTTCGCGTCTTCTGCGCGAGGGGTGTAGTGCCATTACGCACCAGCCAGACATGGCAGAGGCAGGATTTAATTCGCAGGTTGCAGGCTCTCCAACGGGCTATATGGAAAATCTGGAGCAGTATTTTACTTCGGAAGAACTTCTCGCCGTAAACGATCTCATGGTGCTCACTTCCCGCGCCGCTATCGATGCTTGGAAAGATGCCGGTCTCGAAGTTCCCGATCGCAAATCTGATCACGTTCACTGGGATACCGGGGCCATTCTGGGAACCCACCTGGGCGCACTCGATACGGTAAATACAAAACTGCTTCCCAATGTACAGGCCGGAAAAATCCGCCGCATTGGATCCTCTGCCGTAGAGCAGATTATGCTGAGTTCTCTGTCTGCCAAAGTAGGCGGACTTCTTGCCCTTGGCAACCAGGTATCCACAAATTCCAGCGCCTGTACCACCTCTTCCGAAGCAATTATTATGTCTTATCTCCGGATACGCCACGGTCTTGCCAGCCGCATGGTTGCCGGTGGTGCAGAGGGACGCAATATATTTAACTGGGCGGGCTTTGACGCTATGCGCGTACTCAGTTCCAAATTCAACGAAACTCCCGAAAAAGCTTCGCGCCCTTTAAGTGCCAGCGCGGGAGGATTTGTCCCTGGAGCCGGGGCCGGCGTCGTCATTCTCGAAGATCTGGAAACGGCCCAAAAGCGCGGTGCCAAAATTTATGCAGAAATTATTGGCACGGCTCTCAACGGTGGTGGCCACAGAATGGGCGGTTCCATGACGGCGCCTAATCCTATTTCTGTACAGCGCGCCATAACCGATGCCGTAAAAGCAGCGGGTATCAAAGCCGCTGACATTGACTATATTAACGGCCATTTAACGGGCACTTTTGCGGATCCTTACGAAATAGCCAACTGGAGCACGGCACTTCAAATAGAGCCATCGGAACTTCCTCTGGTCAATGCAACCAAATCGGTCATTGGCCACACTCTGGCCGCAGCAGGCAGCATTGAAACTGTTGGCCTGCTCACACAAATGAACGAGGGTTTTTTACACGCGTCTCTTAACGCAGAAGATCTCCACGAAAAAATTCTTCCCTACGAAAAGAGCATTGTTAGACAGAAACGCGATGCCAGCATACGCATTGCTGCTAAATCCAGCTTTGGTTTTGGCGATGTAAACGGAGTCATGATTTTTCGCAAATTTGAAAAACAGGAGTAAAATATGGATAAACGCAGAGTTGTCGTCACAGGGATTGGAGCCATAACCCCCAATGCTAATTCAGTAGAAGAATTCCGCCAGGCACTTTTTGAGGGGAAAAGCGGAATCCGCCATTTTGCCCAGCTTGCAGAGCATAATTTTTCTGCGCAGGTGGGTGGCCGGCCCCACGGCTACGAAAGTAAACTTTCGGAGTATTTCACATCCGAAGATTTGCTGGCCATGAACGAAGTCATGATCTTTGCGGGCATTGCCGGAATCGATGCCTGGAAAGACGCCGGTCTGCCCATTATCGATAGAAAGACCGACGAGGTAAACTGGAACGCTGGTGCCATTGTCGGTTTAGGTTTGGGTGGCATGGACACCATTGCCGAAAAAGTTATTCCCAATGTTCTCGCCAAAAAAATTCGCCGTATTGGCTCCTCCGCTGTAGAGCAAATCATGGGTAGTTCCGTATCTGCAAAACTGGGCGGACTTCTCGCTCTGGGAAACCAGGTAAGCTCTAACTCCAGCGCCTGTAATACGGGAACCGAAGCCATTGTAGAAGCCGTCAACCGCATCCAGTTTGGCCTTGCCGACATTATGCTTGCTGGTGGGGCAGAAAGTGGAGACATAAATATCTGGGCCGGTTTTGACGCCATGCGCGTGCTGAGCTCTAAATTCAACGAAGATCCAGAAAAAGCATCCCGCCCCATGAGTGCAACTGCTGCTGGCTTTGTGCCGGGTTCTGGTGCCGGAATTCTCGTTCTCGAAAGCCTGGAGCATGCCCAAAAGCGCGGCGCCCGCATTTATGCAGAAATAATTGGTACGGCGCTCAACAGTGGCGGCCACAGAATGGGTGGCTCCATGACCGCTCCTAATGCTACATCGGTGCAGCGCGCTATTGCGCAGGGCGTTGCCGATGCCGGCATAAAAGGGACAGATGTCGATTACATAAATGGACACCTTACGGGTACATTTGCTGATCCGTATGAAATTAATAACTGGAGAATTGGCCTTGGCGTAACTCCCGAAACATTGCCTCATATAAACTCAACCAAGTCTATGATAGGGCACGGCCTGGGTTCAGCCGGGGGAATGGAAGCTGTCGCTCTCATTCTACAAATGACCCATGGTTTTGTTCACCGCTCTCTCAACACGGAAGATATCCACGAACAAATTATGCCTTACGCAAACAGCGTCGCGGTTAACCGTATTGAGAAAGAAATAAAGATTGCCGTGAAAGCAAGCTTTGGATTTGGTGACGTAAACGGTGTTACCATTTACAGAAAGTGGGAAAACTAAAAATCAGTAAAACGAAAACAGGGAGAATAAAATGACTGAAAACGAAATCAAAGACAAAGTTGTTGAAATTCTGAAGCCATACGTCAGAAACACAGACAACCTGGGCTCTGTATCTAACTCTACACACATCATCACAGATCTGGAAGTAAACTCTTCCCGCCTGGTAGATGTAATCCTCGCTTTTGAAGATGAATTCGACATTGAAGTGTCAGACGAAGAAGCAGATAAAGTGCAGACGATCGGCGACGCAGTCGCAATGATCAAAGCAAAAATCTAATGCGTGCCCGCCTCGGCGGGTTTGTATTGTGGAACACGAGATGCCCGAAAAAATCAATCTGAAAGAACAGACCGAACTCTTCCTGCAATGGTTTCTCGGGCAGCTTGTAATCCTCCCCCTCGGATTTGTAATAATCGCATACCTCACTTACGGCCTGAAGTATCGCATTCGCGAACTAAAGCGGTTGCGCAAACAGTACCGCGAAATAATTCATTCCAAACAACCCATTTTAATTGCTTCGAATCATTTAACCATGATCGACTCCATTATTCTTCACATGGCTTTTAATTCCGTGGTTGGGTATTTTTTCAACTATCGCAGTCTTTCCTGGAACATGCCCGCCCGCGAAGTCTTTGGCACAAACTGGCGCTGGAAATATCTAACGTATCTGGGCAAATCGATACCCGTAGACCGCAATGGCAGCAGGGAACACCACGATAAAGTCCTTCGCAAAACCATGTTTCTTCTCAAAAAGGGGGAACCCTTCACGATATTTCCGGAAGGCGGTAGAACCCGCACGGGCAAAATAGATATCCAGAATGTGCGCTATGGAATCGGCAGTATCATCAGTAACCTGGATACAGACTGCCGCGTTTTATGCGTTTACATGCGCGGAGACGGGCAGGAACAATACAGCAATTTTCCCAAAAAGGGGGAGACATTTTATATTAAGGCAGATCTCATTCATCCCAAAACTGACGCAACAGGAATTCGCGCGCACCGAGATTTAACCATGCAGGTCGTAAACAGACTGGAAGACATGGAGAAAGAATATTTTGAAACACATAACCCTTCCGGGGAATGATATTGTAGATCTTAAAGATCCCGACAGCGCTTTCCCATCCGACAGATTTATACAGCGGGTATTCTCTACCCGCGAACAAAAATTCCTGCTACAATCAAACCCATGGCTGCTGTGGGCTGCCAAAGAATCCTTTTACAAGGCTTTGCGCCGAACCGCATCCGTCCCTTTTTCTCCCGTTTTGTTTGAGGTAAAGGAACTTGGCTCTACGCGTGGAACCATTGTGTATGAAAAATTTTTTGCTGAATTTCAGATTCACGAAAATGCAGAATGGATCCATGTATGGATTACAACCCATCCACGAGACATAGTTTGCAGCGCCGAGTTGGGCCCAGACAACTCGACGGCACGGGACATTGCTCTCGGTCGCCTCTCTCACTGGTATCCACGGGAACAAATCCGGATAGAAAGAGAGGCATTGGCCGGATCTCCACCCCTTCTCACTTTGTCCGGAATTCCCATGGCGGAACTACTCTCTTTGTCCCACCATGGACGTTTTGGCGCCTGCCAGATTTCCAGAAACCTGACTGCCCGTTAACAGGCTCCACCAAAACGAGCAGCCTCTTTAAACTATACGCGACCGTCCCTCAAAATCGCCGCTCTGGGCTAAAGCACTGACTCGCTAGCGGCAGCTTTTATTTGTCACGCGGCGGCCTAAATCGCCAAGGAAAGCTTGCCGTCTATAGCAGCCGGCCGTGCTGGACTATCTCACACGAATTATGTCGCATAATCACGGTTTGGTAGATAACAAAAAAAATGAATTATGTCTCATCCTTGGCCTTCCCGGCAAATGGGCACTCGTAAGCCCTGCTTCGCGAGCGGCCGTCCGTGCTCAAGTTTTACCCTGCCACGGAGTGCAATTGCAGCGCCAAGCTTGATTTCCATGGCAAACTGTAAAACCGCCTGCATTCATACGGAGTAGACAGAATTACCTGCCAAAATAGACGGCAAATTTCTCAGCCTCTCTTTTGCGGTTGTACGCGCAGGAGAAAAAATTCCTCGAAGGGACTCTTTCAGAAATTCTGCCAGCCAAACTTTGAAAAAGTTTGCCTTGCCAATCGCGAAAGCAATAAAAAAATATTTTGATAATTTTTTCATTGTTACAACAACTCAAAGAATTCGAGCTCGCCAGAGAGCAAAGCCGCTTCCTGCTGTGCTGTAATCGTTTTGCCCGATTTCAGTTTAATGAATTCTGATTCTCTGCGCGGCTCTTCTCCCACGGCAAATAAAATATCGGCAATGAGATCTCCGCTGTAAGAAAAGCTGCTCGTTTTGCCAAACGCTGCCTTCGCGCGGTACGATGCAAACGCGAGACCCAGAACAACATGGCGGCGCAGCTCTTTAATGTCTGTAATCAGCCAGTCGAGAATATGCGTATTCCAGGCATCGTTTCGCGCAGCCGCTTTTTCGTTGTAATCGTTGATGTAATTCACGCGAAGTTCATCGGCTTCTTTCTGTTTTCCTTCTGAAATCAGTTCGGCATATTTTTTACCAAAAAAGAGATCAAAAGATGCAGAGGCTCCCATAACAGCCATTACCGATTCGCGAAGCGCAAGATAGACAATGCCGGGCCGCAAAAATTTGCTGAAAGCGTGAATCTGTCTTCCGCCGTAATTTTGTTTTAGAACCACGGACACAACCGGCTGGCGACCTTCAATATTGACATCGAGCGATTCTCCGCCAATCTGCTGGATGCGCAGCCTTTCCTGCTTGGAGCCGGGAACAAATCCGGGAGCATTAGAGAGCATCACAATGGGAATATTGTGGCGGTTCATGATTTCCGTAAAAATCCTGTACTTTTCGGTTCCCCTTGCATCGGGCGCCCCACCCATAATCATGGGTTGGTCTGCAATAATCGCAACCGTCTGGCCGTTCAATTTGGCCATACCGGTTATGAGAGCAGGACCCGAAGCGGGATCGTTCATGGACGTAAAGAACGGCAGGAATGTGCCCTGATCTGCCACGCCATAGATTACTTTTGCAATGACATCGTAGGGCTGGTTGAGCTCTGCGGGAAGTTCCACTGTGCCCTCCGCCGTCGCTTTTGCGTCTTCTGTGCTGACAGGGTGAAACAGATCAATTATTTTCTGGGCTATATCAAAAGCCTCGCTCAAAGAGCTCACAATAAACGTAGCCGTGTTCTTGACAATATCATCAATGTCGTTTTCGTCTCGGGCCACGAAAATATAGGCATCCGCATTGGAATTCAGAGCAATTCTCTGGAGACCCGTTTTTTCCGTTATTATGTTAATGTAAAGCGCATCGCCTTCGCGCTTGCTGAGTTCTTTGGTGAGATCTATTCGCGCGCGCAGATTGACATCGCTTGGCGCAAGGTTGCGGTGAAACCACGTTGCACCATAGACGAGAATTTTGGGCGTATTGGTTTTGCGGGCAATGCGAACCATTTCTTTTGCCTTGACAACGGCTGGAAAAGAACTGATTCCCAGATTGGTGCGCGGACCCATGACCAGGGCGCGACGGCCACCGAGCCTCACAAAGCCACCGATCAAAGAACCCGACCCATAGTAATCTTCCTTAATGGGCAGGAATACTCCGTCGTCGGCATTGGTTTCAATGAGCTCACGGTTCAGCACCTGCAGGCGATCCACTTCTGCCGGCTCTTCCTGGCCGGCAAGGCGGCGTATGGAACCGAGAGATTCTTCTGGTCCAAATACGCGATGGATGCGGCTGATGGTGGAGAGCATGGTGAGTTTGTCTGGCGCAACCACGTCCACCGTGCCCGTGTGGTAACCGAGAACGGGTGCCCCGCCAATTTCATAGTTCGTGAGATCTTCTCCCGTAACGGAGCGGATCACGTTAGAACCGGTGAGTACACGGTAAGACTCTTCTGTGTCGAGCATGACCTGGAGAGCCGCCTGCGAAGATCCGTATACGTCCAGCCCCGTAGAGGAACCAACGCCAACGGCAACGGTAAAGACGGAGGCACCCGGTCTTGAACGGGATGGGATTGTTGCGTCCACCTCAGAAACAATTTCGCGAAGACGTCGGTCCGGGTGAGAAGAAAGAATGCGGCGAATATCGGCCTGCTTTGTCATGCCGAGCAGAGTGTTCACCATAAAGCCCTCGCCTGCTCTGTTCAGGGATACCATACCCTCTTTAATGTTTGCTCCTGCTCCATCATTCCAGATGTAGAGGGGAATGGAGTCGCGGGCAGCCAGCCAGGCTGCAGCCATATATTTGAGACCTTCGAGATCTCCCGTGGCTCCACCGCTCACGCGGGAATCTTTGAGATAGAAGATGGCTTCGTTGCCCGCAATTTTGCCGATAAAGATTTTTGATCCAACCGGTTTGACTTCTTTTTGACCAGTTTTCGGGTTTGTCCATTCTACGGCATCGACCGATGGAATTTTGATTTCCTCGGCGAATCCTCCGTCGAACATTTCGCGCACCCAGATTTCAACCGGCCATTTCTCGCGGGCCAGAATTGTCTGCACGCGCGGATCTGGTTTTCCATTGAAATACGGTGAACGCTCGTCCAGCTCGTCGAGAATTAGATCTAAGTGCACTTTCCCGTGGCGGTTTGCAAAAGCAATACGGCGGAATAAAACATCGCCGGTTTTTTTGTCTTTTACACGGGCATTGACAACTGTGCGGTCTATTCCGGTATTCGTAAAGAAGGGCATCACTTTGGTAGCCACAAAAGAAAGAGTTTTGTAAGAAATATCGCGGTCGGAATCAGAAGGCAGATCTGCCTCTATGGCTTCTTCTCCAAGAAAAACTTCTACCCAGTTGTGTTCTCTTTCTTCAATGTTCTGGTAGGCACGGATTACTTTTGTAGACAGTTTGGAAATTCCCTCGATATCGGGAGATCCCGTTATGCGGCCCGCAGGGTCTCTTTCGAAGGTTACGGAATCCATAAATCCGACGGGAAGATACGAAAAGCTGCCGGTTTCTTTGTTGCGCAGGGAAAACATGAGAACATCTGGAGACGGAGAGAACAAAGTTGATATTTCAAAGCGGGCTTCCAGAATGCCAAGCCTTTCATCGAGCACTTTGTCAAGCCATGCCGGAATGGGCTGGCCATTTCTGCCCGGTACAGGAGCAGAAAGCGACGCGCGGATTTTTTCGGCAAGCTGTTCTTCGGAATACTCATCAAACGCGCCCATGGGGTTTTCAATCGTGCGGCGGTATTCGCGCAGATACTGGCTGGGAAGCCAGAATCCCATAGACTGCCCGTAACCGGAGTGCTGGTGCTTTTTCAGGAACGCTATGGTCTCGCTGGCGAGAGAAGAATCTCTTTCGGTCTGTTCCAGCATAATCAACCTGCGAAGCGCCTGGAGCAGCGGACGCGGGAGAGTATCATAAATGTGCAGCAGGGGAATCAGACGGCGCAAAAAGGACGTGGCCGTTTCGTGGTTATGGTTGGCACTAAGAATATGGAACAACGTGAGCCGCAGCGGTGTGTTATTGCGCTCTGGCTTTGCCTGCCAATCGTTAATACCATAGTCGCGAATCAGATTCGAAAGAACAATCTTGAACGCGTTATTGGGACGGTAGGACAAATCTTCCCAGCTTTGCAGATAGATGTGCATGTCGGCCAAAAAGGAACGCTCTGAGTCGAGAGTTGTCGCAAAAATCTGCCGCAGATTGGTATAAAAACTCAGCAGAGATTCAAATTCTTCTTTAACGTATTCTTCAAACTCTTTGTTGCCACGAGCAATGCTGTCATAATCTATTTCAGAAATAAATTTGGCAAGCTTGCGCAGATGAACGGGGTTGGTGTATAGGCCCATGATAACGGCTTTTACCATGCGGAAAATGAGTGGTAACAGAGCGGGAATTTCCTCGGGCTTAACAGTTCCTGCCTCGAGTTCTATAAAGCGCTCAAAGAATGGATTGGGTTCGCCAAGCAATACAACATCGGCTGTTTTGTCTTCTTCTTTGGCTGCGCTTTTCTCTTCGGAAGACTCAATGATGAACAGAGGCTCGCCCTCGTTAATGCTTTTCCCAATAATTTTTCCATCCGCTGTCTGTCCAATCACGAGGCGGTGCGGATCTCCATCTTCAATAATATAGGAAATGCGGCCAGCAAAGGGAGCCTTAAGAGTGGTCTCCATTTTCATGGCGGATATAATGAGCACGGGCTGGTCTTTTTCTACCCAGCTTCCTATTTCTATCATTTTGTCATCTTTGTCCTTTTCAAGGGCAACAAAGATAGACTGAAACGGAGCGCGCTGCATACCGACAGGGTCCTTCTTCTCGCCTTTTCCACGAGCAGAAACCTTCAGCTTGAGATAATGCGTAGTTCCTTCTTCGTCCCGCATTCTTAAAATAGTAAATGTGGACTTTGAATCAATGCGGATGGGATAGTACTGCGTACCCAGGCGAATGAGATAATCGTTGGAGTCTTCAAGTTTGGCCGTGAGTTCAAATTCTCCGGTATAGACGCGGTTTACGTATACGAGATAGCCAGTCAGAGAGCTCTGAAAAAATTCAATCTCAAAATGGTCACCATACACTTCTACCTCGTAGGAATCGGGCAGATAGACTTCGCGCAAAGACTCTTGGGCATAGACGAGATCTCCCGCTGCTAAAAGACGCTCTGTCGTGTGGCCAATCGTTGTTACGTGCTCGGCAAGAGAAGCAAATACGGCACCGAGAAGCTTTTGGCGAGAATCCGGTGTGGGATTGGACAGCTCTGGAAACTGGTTGAGAATATAGTTGTTATACTGGCCACTGCGGAACTCTTCGTTGCGAACAATCTTTAAAAGCTGGTTTACGTTGGTGACTACACCGCGAATATAAATTTCGCTGAGAGCACGCTCCATGCGGATCAGAGCCTCTTCGCGGGTCCGGCCCGTTACAATGAGCTTACCAATCATGGGGTCGTAATGGGGCAGAATCACGTCACCTTCGCGAAATCCGAAATCGCAGCGAACGCCGTTAAACGTGGGCAGGTTGAGTTCTGCAATGCGGCCCGGGCTTGGAGCATACTGGTTTTCTGGATCTTCTGCATAAATGCGGGCCTCAATGGCATGGTGACCCGGCAAAAAGCGGTTCATGAGAGCCGTCTCAAAGGGGATCTCGTCTACGCGACCGTCAAAGTTGAGAATCTGCCACTTAACGAGATCCACGCCAATTCCCTGCTCGGTAACGGGATGCTCTACCTGCAGGCGCGTATTCATCTCGAGAAAGCCAAACTGGTGAGCATCGGGGTCGAGAAGAAACTCAACCGTCCCGGCACCCATTCCCTCGGAATAACCAGAAATGCGGGCCATTTTTTCGGCCTCGGAAAGAAGTGACAAGGTGAGATAACTGTCGAGAAGCTTTTCGCCGCTCTCTTCTACCACCTTCTGGTTGCGGCGCTGAACCGCGCATTTGCGGATGCCCACGGCAGTGCCGTTAAAAACCTGGACTTCAATGTGCACCGGTTTTTCGATGAATTTTTCTAAATAGAAAGTAGAATCGCTGTACAGCTGGATGCCAATGCGCTGGGCAGAAGTAATGGCAGCCTTCATTTCGGAAGAAGCGTACACAGGAACCATGCCTTTCCCTCCGCCACCCTTGTTGAGCTTAATGATAACGGGATAGCCTATTTTTTCGGCTTCTTCAATGGCCTTCTCTACAGAGCCAATATCTTTGGAACCCTTAAAGAGAGGCACGCTGTGCTCAAGGGCAAGAGAGCGGGCATCGAGCTTATCGCCCACTCTTTCCATCACGGCATTATCTGGCCCCATAAAAATAATTTCTGTTTCGTAGATGACAGAAGCTTCTTTAATTGCCTTCACAAATTCAGAATTCTCGGAAAGAAATCCATAACCGGGATAAATCGCGTTTGCTCCGACCATAAGGGCAGAAGAAACGACGATGGGAATATTGGTGTAATGATCCAATGCGCCAATCTGGATGACCTCGTCGGCATACTCATACCACGATTGCCCAGAGTCTACCTCGGCGACAATGGCCACGGAAGTAATTCCCTCTTCGCGAAGAGAAAGGAAGAAACGCTTTGCAATTTCTCCACGGTTGGCTACAATAACTTTCTGGAGGCGATGGGGTCGTTTGGCTGCCTTACTGCGGGAAGTGCTCCATCCCGGATTGAGTTCTTTGAGTAACGCAAGCGCCTGTTCAAACTGTTCTTTTTCCATATATCGTCCTTTGTATTCCCGGAGTATCCGGTTTCTCTCTGCCCGTTTCAGGAAACCCTGTCCCCGCCGCTTTGAGAGGGGTAACGGTAAAGAACAAAGTCCAATCAGCGGTTCAATTTGAAAATCAAATTTCTGCCAAATTTCGGGAGCGCTACCCGCGCAGGGCATCTTAGCCAGGCGCAAATACTGTTTTGCCAGAGAAGCACAAGATTCTTATAAAATTGTAACCCTGTTTGGCAAACCGTTCTTATGTAAC